>JAEZEB010000395.1 GCA_023438115.1 Pseudomonadota bacterium
GGGGGGGGGGGGGGGGGGGGGGGTGCGCCGGGGGGGGGGGGGGGGGGCCCGCCCCCCCCCCCCCCCCCCCCTACGGGATCAAGCCAGCGCCTCCAGCGCCATCACGCCGGTGGCGGTGTTGGAGATGGGGATGTGGTAGTTCGCGTGCACCTTGCGCACCGGCCCGGCCACCGCGCCGCGCGTGGCCAGCCACATCAGCAGCTCGACGCCCTGGGTGCCGGTCTTTTCCACCAGCTCGTGGATGCTGTACTGCGTGGCCCACTCCGGGTCGTTCACCAGGCTGTCCATGAACTTCAGGTCGAAGGGCTTGTTGATGAAGCCGGCGCGCTCGCCATCGAGCTGGTGCGACAGCCCGCCCGTGCCGACCACCACCACGCGCTTGTCGCTGTCCCAGGAACGGATCGCCTCGCCCACCGCGCGTCCCAGCGCGTAGCAGCGGCGCGCGCTGGGCAGCGGGAACTGCACGGTGTTGATGCAGATCGGCACCGTCGTCACCGGCGGCGTGCCCTCGGGCCAGAACAGCTTGAAGGGCATGGCGAAGCCATGGTCCACCAGCATCTCCTGGCAGGTGGTGACGTCGAACTCCTTCTCCACCAGGTGCTCGATGACGTGCCACGACAGGTCCGGCTCGCCGCGGAACGGCGGCGAGGTCGGGATGCCCCAGCCCTCGTCGGCGTTGCGGTACTCGGGTGCCGCGCCCACCGCGAAGGTGGGCATCTTGTCGAGGAAGAAGTTCAGGCCGTGGTCGTTGTAGAACATCACGACGACGTCCGGCTTCACCTCGCGCAGCCACGCCTGCACGGGCAGGTAGCCGTCGAAGAAGGGCTTCCAGTAGGGCTCGCCCTGCAGCCCCTTGGCGATGGCGCCGCCGATGGCGGGCACGTGCGAGGTGGTCAGCCCACCGATGATCCTGGCCACGGGTGTCTCCTTCAGGCGGTGAAAGTCGCGGGCTGCTCGTTGTGGCGCACCAGCATTTCCTTGAATGCCTCCTTGGTCATGCCGGTCTGCAGGGCGCCCAGGTCCTGCACGTCCAGGCCCAGGATGCCGGCGAACTTGGCGAGGTAGTAGACGTTGCCGCCGGCCGCGATCAGCGCCAGCACGTCGCGGCGGCGGATCGCGTCGGCCTGCCGCTCGTCCAGCCCGTAGTGGCGCATGTAGGCCTCCTCGTCGCGGCGGAAGGCCTCGCGATTGACGGCGT
The DNA here is from genome assembly GCA_023438115.1 of Pseudomonadota bacterium. Classification (GTDB taxonomy): domain Bacteria; phylum Pseudomonadota; class Gammaproteobacteria; order Burkholderiales; family Burkholderiaceae_C; genus Ramlibacter. Next base: position 1,199 of record JAEZEB010000395.1, read on the forward strand.
CGTTGAACGAAAAGCACATGCGGTTGAGGGCATAGCCCTTCCGTGCCTGGGTGCCGTCGAAAATGGTGGTGCCGGGAATGCGGGTGTTCTGCGGCATGGCGGTCTCCTTGCGCCGCAGTATCGGCAGCCCCTGCCTGTCGGCGACTGACGAATGTCAAGGATTGCGCGGGGCCGGGCCGGCCGCCGCTTAAGATGCCGGCTCGATGACATCCCCGCACCCGGAAGCGCTGCGCGTCGCCAACCGCCGCGGCGTCCTGGCGATGATGGCCGGCATGGCCAGCTTCGTCAGCAACGACGCCCTCGTGAAGTTCGCCAGCCAGTCGCTGCCCGCTTTCCAGCTGATCTTCGTCCGCGGGATCTTCGCCACCCTGCTCCTGTTCGCGATCGCCGCCGCCCTGGGCGCGACGGCGCAGTTGCGCAGTCTGGCCGACCGCAAGGTGGTGATGCGCGCCGGCTTCGACGCCTTCGCGACCATCGCGTATCTCACCTCGCTCTTCCACCTGCCGATCGGCAATGCGACGGCGATCAACATGGCCACGCCGCTGTTCATCACGCTGTTCGCGGTGATCGCCTTCCGGGAGCGGGTGGGCGCGGGGCGCTGGCTGGCCCTCGCCACCGGCTTCACGGGCGTGCTGCTGATCGTGCAACCCAGCGGGTCCGCCTTCAACGCCTGGGCCTTGCTGTGCCTGGTGGGCACGCTGTTGCACGCGGCGCGCGACCTCACCACCCGCGTGATCGACCGGCGCATCCCCTCGATCCTCATCACCGTGAGCACGGCGGTCGCGGTGACGCTGCTCGCCGGCGTGCTGACGTTCCTGTTCGAGGACTGGCAGCCCATGCGCCTGTCGCAGTACGCCCTGCTCGCCGGGGCCAGCGTGTTCCTGGGCGGCGGCTACTTCCTGCTGACGGTGGCGATGCGCGGCGGCGAGATGAGCCTGATCGCGCCCTTCCGCTACGCCGGGCTGCTGTACGCGCTGCTGCTCGGCTTCGTGGTGTGGGGGGACGTGCCGAACGCGCTGGCTTGGTGCGGGATCGCACTGCTGGTGGCGGCGGGGCTGTACGTGCTGCATGGAGAACGGCAGCGCGCCCCCCGCAGCTTGTCATCCCGGGCTTGACCCGGGATCCATGCGGCGCCTGATCCTGCGCCGCATGGATTGCGGGTCAAGCCCGCAATGACAAGACTGAGCCCGCCTACCGCCCCTGGAACCGCGGCTTGCGCTTCTCCATGAACGCGCGCCGCCCTTCCACGTAGTCCTCGCTCGCGAAGCAGCGAGCCACCACCTCGCGGCACAGCGCCTCGTCGCGCTGCGCGGGATCCTTCAGCGCCTGCGCCACCAGCGTCTTGATGGAAGCCACCGTCAGCGGGGCGTTCTGCGCGATGGTGGCCGCGTACTCGCGCACGTACGCTTCCAGCTCCGCGGCCGGCACGACGCGGTTGACCAGCCCCATCGCCAGCGCTTCCTGCGCACTGAACTGCCGGGCCGTGTAGAAGATCTCCTTGGCATATGCCGGACCCACGACGTCGACCAGGCGCCGCACGCCCTCGAACTCGTAGCCCAGCCCCAGCTTCGCCGCCGGCACGGCGAAGCGCGAGGGCTCGCTGGCGATGCGCAGGTCGCAGCACAGCGCGATCGCGACGCCGGCGCCCATGCACCAGCCGTCGATCATCGCGAGGGTGGGTTTGCCGATCTCGCGCAGCGCCTGGCTGGCCGCCTGCGCCCGCGCGTCGTAGTCGGCGATGGTCGGCCCGCTGGAACGCTTGTCCTCGAACTCGGAAATGTCCGCGCCCGACACGAAGGCCTTGCCGCCCGCGCCGTGCAGGACCACGACACGCACCTCGGGATCCTGCGCGAAGGCGTCCAGCGCCTCGTGCAATCCGTCCCACATCGCCAGCGACACCGCGTTGTGCCGCTGCGGCTGGTTGAAGACGATCCAGCCCGTCGCGCCGTCCTTGCGGGCAACGATCTTGTCGGTGCGCAGCTTCATGCGGCGGAACCGGCCTGGACGATGCCGCGAGCGATCAGCGCCTCGGCCCCCGCCTCGTCGTAACCCGCCTCGCGCAACACCTCGCGCGAGTGCTGGCCCAGCAAAGGCGCGGGCCGCCGGATGGTGGCGAGTTCGCCGTCGGACTTCACCGGTACGCCCAGCATCTTCATGGGCCCGATCGCCGGATGTTCCATGTCCACCACCATGCGGCGATGCTGCACCTGCGGATCGGCCAGCGTCTGGTCGTACGTGTACACGGGCCCGCCCGGCACGCCGGCGGCGTCGAGCTTCGCAATCCAGTCTGCCGTCGTTCCGGCGGCGAACACCTTCTCGATCTCGGCCTCCAGCGCGTCCGCATTCCGCACGCGCAGGGGATTGGTGGCAAAGCGTGCATCGTCCAGCCACTCCGGCTTTCCGCACACCTGGGTCGCGAAAGCGCGCCAGAGCTTGTCGCCGCTGGCGCCCACCGTCACGTAGCCATCGCTGGTGCGGAAGGCCTGGTAAGGCGCCGAGCGCCGGTGCCGCGTGCCCGTGGGCGTGGGCATCTCGCCGCTGCCGTAGAAGGCGGCGAACTCCCACACGCTCCAGGCGAGCCCGGCCTCCAGCAGCGAGGTCTCGAGGAACTGCCCCTGGCCGTGCCGCAGCTTGCCGATGTAGGCGCCCAGGATCGCGTACAGCGTGGTCACGCCGCACGCCATGTCGTTCATCGCGATGCCCACCTTGGCGGGACGCCCGCCCGGGTGGCCGGTCATCATCATGATGCCCGTCATGCCTTGCGCGATGATGTCGAAGCCGCCCTTGCGCCCGTACGGGCCGGTCTGCCCGAAGCCGGACATCGAGGCGTAGATCAGCCCCGGGTTCACCTGCTTCAGGTCTTCCCAGGCGATCCCGAGCTTCTTCACCACGCCGGGACGGAAGTTCTCCAGCACGATGTCCGCGCGCGCCGCGAGCCGCAGCGCGACCTCGCGCCCCTCGGGCGCCTTCAGGTCGGCCGCGATGCTGCGCTTGTTGCGATTGAGCACGGCGAAGCAGTAGGACTCGCCGTTGATCTTCGGCTCGAAGTTGCGCGTGCTGTCGCCCTCCAGGCTTTCCAGCTTCACCACCTCGGCGCCCAGGTCGCCCAGCACCATGCTGCAGTAGGGGCCCGCCATCACGTTCGTGAGGTCGAGCACGCGCACGCCTTCGAGCGGCAAGGGCATCTTCAGGCGCCTTCGAAGGTTTCGGCGTCCACTTCGCGGTTGGCCTGCTCGCCGTAGCGGTTGCCCGCGACGGTCTTCTCGTTGATCAGCGCCTCCAGGCGCTGCACCAGCCCCGGTTCCAGCTTCACGCCGGCGGCGGCCACGTCTTCCTTGAGGTGGTCGATGCGCGTGGTGCCCGGGATGGGGATGATGTGTTCGCGCTTGTGCAGCAGCCAGGCCAGCGCCAGCTGCGCCGGCGTGCAACCGGCTTCCTCGGCCAACGCCTTGTAGGCGGGCAGCAGTTGCAGGTTGCGCGCATGGTTGTCCGCGTCGAAGCGCGGCATGGTGCGGCGGATATCCTTGGGCTCCAGCGTGGAGACGTCATGGACCGCATCGCACAGGAAGCCGCGCCCGACCGGGCTGAAGGCCACGAAGGCGATGCCCAGTTCCGCGCACGCGTCCAGCGCGGCGATCTCCGGGTTGCGCGTCCACAGCGAATACTCGTTCTGCAGCGCCGTGATGGGGTGCACCGCGTGCGCCTTGCGCAGCGTGGAGGCCGACACCTCGGACAGGCCGATGGTGCGCACCTTGCCCTGCTCCACCAGGCGGCTCATCGCGCCCACGCTGTCCTCGATGGGCACGCCCTTGTCCCAGCGGTGCAGGTAGTACAGGTCGATCACGTCGGTCTGCAGGCGGCGCAGGCTGTCCTCGCAGTTGCGGATCACGGTCTCGGGGCGGCCGTCGATCACGCGCCGGGTGACGCCGTCGTCGCCGGTCACGCCGGCCATGCCGCCCTTGCTGCAGAGGGTGATCTCCTTGCGGTAGGGCTTGAGCACGCGGCCGACCAGCGTTTCGTTGGCGCCGAAGCCGTAGAGGGCCGCCGTGTCGAACAGGGTCACGCCCTTGTCGAGGGCGGCGAGCAGGAGCTTCTCGCCCTGTTCGGCGGAGGGCGGCACGCCGTAGGCATGGCTGAGATTCATGCAGCCGAGGCCGATGGCGGAGACGGAAAAGGGGCCGATTGTTCGGGTGTGCATGGCCCAAGCTTACGACACGCGGGGACCGGCCCGTCCGACCCGCTCGAAGGACCCCGCCGGAGCGGACAGCCGCTGGCGTGCGAGAGCCTTCCACGCGGGGCTGCCGTAAGCACTGACCAGGTCGCGTCCGGCCGCTTCCCATGCGGCATCCGCGGGGTCCAGGCCGAGCTCGCGCACGAAGCCCTCCTCCACCAGCACGAACTGCCGCCGGTACGGCAGCAGGAAGCCGGCGGTGCGCTCCCGGGCCGCGAGGGCCTGGCCGCGGTCGGCGATCCAGGTGTTGAGGTGCACGATGCAGCGCGGCGCGTACCAGAAGCGCCCCATGTCCTCGCCCCACTGCGCTTCGCCGCCCAGCACGCGGCGGGCATGCTCCCAGTGCTGGAAGCCGACGGCGCGCGCCACCTCGTGCAGGCAGTCGCGCAGGCGCGGGGCGCCGGGCTCGTCGCCGCGCTTGGCGGCGTTGAGCCGCAGCCGGGCGCGGGTCTTCAGTTCGTCGAGCGGATCGGCGGCCATGGCTTCACTCGCGATGCTGCGCGTAGCCGCGCCCCTCGGGGTCGAGCTCGGCCCGCCACAGTTCCAGCAGGACCGCGAGTTCGGCCTCCGGATCGAAAGCCGGATCGTCCTTCTTCTGCAGCCGGTGCGCCACCTCGAAGGCGAAGTTCTCCCCGCCCTGCGCGTGCCAGTCGCGCTGCAGGCCGGTGCAGCGGTGGCCGCCCATGCGCAGCTGGAAACGATGGCGGTTGAAGATGGCCTCCAGGTTCATGGAGGTGCCCACCAGCACGCGGCCGTTGGCGAGGTTGCGCACGACGTACACGCCCATGGGCGTGCCCTCGTCCTTGTAGCGGCGCACGAGTTCGCGCCGATGGGCGGGCGCGGGGGAGGATGGCGGGAGATGGGCCATGACAGGACTCCTGGTTGCGTTGCCTGCCCTCCCGCGCGGACCGGCGATGCATCAGTGTCTGTCAGGTCGAAGAGAAATCGAGCGACGCGAGGGTGAGAGCCTCTTGGGCGGGCAGGCGCCCCTCAGCACCTGGAGCCGCGATCTTAGCAGCGGACGGTTCCCGTCACAGGGGTCCGCCATTTGGAGTGCATGCGGCCCTGCCGTGAAATCGTTCCTCGGCTTGCGGACACGCCCGCGCGGATACTCGCCGGCCACCACTTCCCGAGGTTCGCATGACGCTCCGTCTCCCGGTCCTGGCCCTCCTGGCCTCCGTCCTCGCCCTGTCCGCCCGCGCCCAGGTCCCCGAGGCCGCGCCGGCCGAAACGCTGGAGCCGATGGAGCCGCCCATGGCGCAGATGCCCATGGCCCCGATGGCGCCGCCGGCCGGCGTGCGCAAGCTCACCGACGGCGCCCTCGGCTGCGAGCAGATCTACGCCGAATCGCGCGGGCTCGAGGCCGCGATCGCGAAGCACCAGGCCGAAGCCGACGCGGCGCAAGCCGAGGCGAATACCGCGCAGGACGCGATGATGAAGAACGCGGGCGGCGGCGGCATGTCCATGGGCTCCAGCCTGCTGGGCATGATCCCCGGCGCCAACATGTTCAGCGGCATGGCGCAGCAGGCCGCCATGTCCGCGCAGATGTCGGCCATGCGGGACAGCCAGTCGAAGATGATGGCCGCCTACCAGCGCGTGGCGCAGGTGCAGGAACAGCTGGCCTACGCGCAGGCGCGCAACGACCACCTCGTCGACCTGTTCCTGAAGAAGGGCTGCAAGGTGCCGCAGTGAGGCGCGGCTGACGCAAGGTACATGCGCTCCAAGCGACACCCGTTCAGAGCCAGCCTTCCTGCTCCGCCTTTCTTCCTTCGGACCGCATGCGCTCGCACAGCATGCGCAGGTCGTCCGACAGATCACCGCGTGCGAGCAGGCGATCCAGCAGTGTGCGGTCGTAGTCGTTGAGCGGCCAGCGCTGCGACGCAAGTTCCCACTCGGGCAGGCCCATCCTGTGGGCAGACCATTCCAGACCGCGTTCCATCCAGATCGCGCCCACGCTGCAGGCGATGTCCACGCCGGAGGGGTCCGCGTCGGCGCTGATCCACGCGGGGGCCGGTGCCAGCGAGAGAACGTGGCGTACGCCTTGCTGCCACGCCAGGGACGGCCGACCAGGCATCCAGAGCAGCCCCACGCCGGGGGGCAAGGTACGTGCCTGTCGCTCGAAGCTCGCGCGGTTCTCGATCAACCAGTAGCGCGCGGGCCGATCAACGATGCGATCGATGCGGCAGACGTCCTCCAGCGAAAGGGCGATGCAATGCAGCCCGGCCAGATCCAGCCGTCGCCGTCCCCATAGCAGGCTCGCGTCACCTGCGAGCCAAAGCTGAGGCGCGAATGCAGCGATGTGCAACCGCTCCAGGTCGAACGAGGACTCCAGCCAGCGCCAGTCGGCCGCTCCGATGGCCTTGGTGTCTCCGCAAGCCCGCAGCGCAAAGTCGCGCCGCAGGCCCTCCTTTCCGGCTTCCTGCCAGTCCGCCACAGCGCGCAGCAAGGCCAGTCGAAAGTGCAAGGTGGCATGCGTTGAGGAACGATCCTCTGTCAATTGCGCCAGGGCCGCAGCCAACTCTTCCAGCAATTGCTGATCCGTCGGCCTGGCTTGCGCCTGGAGCCACGCCCTGGCGTCATCCAGGGCTTGTTCCCGACTCGCACGGAGATCACGGCGTCCCCGCACGCCAAGCAGTTGCTGCAACCGTTCCAGATCCCGCCAGTCCAGCGCATGCCAGTGCCAGGAGCCTTTTTCGAAGCGCTCCCGCAGCTCGATCCAGCCCTCGCGCAGCAAGATCTCGCAGGTTGCTTCCGCGCGCTCGATCCCTTCGTCGCCAGCCTGCGCAAGCAGCTTCGTGCGGGTCGCGCTCCGGCGATCGTCACGAACCCACCGTACCAGGAGTTCCCGGCGTCCGAGCAGGTCAGGCGACAGCTCTTCCGGTACCGGCAGGTCTCCCCGTCGCGTGCGGCGATTGCGATCACCCGTCGTCTCGATCCAGGAAGGCGCGTTCCCCGGCATAGAGCGCCTCAGATCGTCTCCACCCGCCGCTGCAGCACCCCGATCGGCGGCGCCCAGCGCGCCCCCGCGGGCTTCTTGGCCGTCACCAGCGTGATGTCCGCCGGCTCGAACACCTCCACGTTGTGCGTGATCGGCGTCGTCAGCACGTACTGCGCGCGGGTGGACTTCAGGAAGTGGCCCACCAGCTGGATGTTGCGCACGTCCAGGTGCGCGAAGGGCTCGTCGATGAACACGAAGCCGCCCGAACTGTCGTCGTCCTTGAGCAGGCCCACCAGCAGGATCAGCGACTTGATCACCTGCTGCCCGCCCGAGGCCTCGCCGTCGTTGAGGCCGATCTGCCCCTTGCCGTCGAAGTTGAAGCTCACCTTGAGCTCCGCCTGCCGCAGCACGGTGTCGTCGCTCTCCAGGTGCGGCAGGTCCGCCGTGACCTCCACGCCGGCGAGCTGCCCCAGGTCCACGATGTTCTTCCGGTAGCGGCGCACCGTGGCGCGCAGCACGTCGATGTAGCGCTCGCGCGCGTTCTCCACGGCGACGCGCGCGGCCTCGTTGCTCGCCTTGCGCTGCTCCAGCTCGCCCTGCTGCGCCGCCACCGTGGCGCGCATCAGCGCATGCTTTTCCTCCACGGTGGCGTCGGTCTCCCATTCGCCCTCGCCCAGCTCGCGCTCGATGCTCTCGCTGCGCAGCTTCGCCTGCGTCGCGTTGGCGTACTTCGCGCGCAGCGCCTCCAGCGCGTCGGACGCGATCCAGCGCGCGGGGAAGCGGCTGCGCGCGGCGCGCGAATCCGCGGCGCGGCTGCGTACCTCGGAATAGCGCTCGCGCCATTCGCGCTCGTGGCGGCCGGCGCGCTGCTCGCTGTCCTGCAGCTTCGCCTGCGTCTCGCGATAGGCGCTCTGGGCGTCGCCCTGCGCCTTGAGGGCCGACTTCCAGTCCTGCTCCAGCTGCTGCCAGCGACGCGCGGCTTCCACGCGTGCCTGCTTCAGCGCCGGCAGCTGCTGGCGGGCCTGGGCGAATTCGTCGCTGCGCCGCGCGAGTTCCTCCGCGGCGCGGTGGCCCTTGCCCGCCTCGATGGCCGCGCTCAGCTGGCGCTGCAGGTCCGACTGCGCCTGCGCCACCGGCCGCAGCTCGCCGTCGATCTGCGCCAGCCGCTTCTCGATGGAGTCGCGGCGCGTGGCGATCGCCGCCGCGCCGAACTGGTGGTCGGACGGATCGATCCACACGCTGCGCCCGCCGCGCGGCTCGCGCAGGTAAGCCTCCGGCGTGATCCATTCGCCGCCGGTGCGCACCCCTTCGGCCGTGTTCTCCACGCGGCGGATCTGCGCCAACTGCTTCAGCAGCCAAGCCGGCGCGGGCGCCGAGAAGCGCAGCACCGCCAGCAGGCTGGCCGGTTCGGGGCGTTCCGGCGCCGCGGCGGCGTCGGCCACCACGTAGTGCCGGTAGCGCTCGCGCTCGGCCAGCTGCATCGCGCGCGCTTCGTCGCCGCGGTCGCCCAGGACGACGACCCAGCGCGAACCCCGCAGCACGCCCTCCGCGGCGGCGCGCCAGCGCTCGTCGGTGATCTCGATGACGTCCGCCAGCACGTGGTGCGCGATGTTCTCGCCCCGCAGCACGCGCAGGAAGCGCTGCACCTCGGGCGGCGGCGGCGCCTGCCGCTGCCCCTGCAGCCGGTCCAGGGCTTCCTGCGCCGCCTTGCGGGCGGCTTGCAGCTCGTGCCAGCGGGCGTCCTGCTCCGCCTTCTGCGCCTGCAGCGTGGCCACGCGATCGGCCAGCTGCGCCGCATCGCCCTCCACCGCCGCCAGCGCCTGCAGTTCGTCGGCATGGCGCACGGCCTGCTCCACGGGTTTCTCGGCGGCCGTCGCCGCGTTGAGCGCTTCGAGCGCCTGGCCGCGTTCCGATTCCAGGGCGGCCACGCGCTCGCCCGCGGTGCGCTGGTCTTCCAGGTATTGCAGCAGGCGCCGGTTCAGTTCGGCGCGATTGCGTTGTTCGGCCGCATGGTGCACGCGCTGGCGATGCAGCTCGCGCAGCCGCACGGCCAGCTGCTGGCGCTCCTCGCTCCAGGCCAGCACGGGAATCACTTCCGTGGCCAGCGTTTCGCGCTCGCGCAGCTTGGCCTGGTGCTGGCGGTACAGGTTGACGCGGCCTTCGAGATGCGCGAGCTGCGCCTGGCCATGCGTCAGCTCGCGCTGCGCGGCCTCCACCTCGTCGGCCAGTTGCCGCTGGTGCGTGCGCGCTTCCTCGTAGCGATCCAGCACCTCCTGGTCGCCGAACACGTCGAACACCAGCCGCAGCAGCTCCTTGGGCGAGTACTCGCACAGGCGGTCGGTCTGGCCCTGCTCCAGCGCCAGCACGCGGGCGATGGCGCGCGAGAGGCCGGCGCCTTCGAGGCGCTTGCGCCAGTGCTCGATGCCCAGCCAGTCCTTCTCGGGGCGCTGCGCCAGTTCCTCGATCGCGACGTCGCCGTCGACCATCACGTACTTGCGCAGCCAGTCGCCGCCATTGCGCTCGATGCGGCAGGCCAGCGTGACCTGGTCGGCGTACAGCAGGTTGCGCGCGAACGGGCGGCTGGACGCCTGCCGGTTGCGCGGGCGGTTGTCGACGGTCGCGCGTAGCCAGGCGCTGTCGGCGTTCGCATGGCGCGCATAGGTCTTGTAGTTGCGGCCGCCGGAGCATTCGAGCCCCAGCAGCGTACGCATGGCATCGAGCAGCGTGGTCTTGCCCGAGCCGTTGGGCCCGGCCACGGTGATGATCGCGCCATCCAGCGGAAGCGACAGGCGCTGGCAATAGTCCCAGTGCAGCAGTTCGAGGCTTTGCAGGTGGAACATGCGTCAGGCCTCCTGCCCCGCATTCACTCCCTCCCCCTCCGGGGAAGGGTTGGGGTGGGGGCGCGTGCGCGCCAGCACGTCCCCCAAGGCGCCATCCAGGATCCGTGGTGCCAGCACGTCGTAATCCAGCAGCAGGTCCAGTAGCGGCCCTTCGCAGATGTCGTCCCCGCGCCGCACGACGAAGCCGTGCGCCTCCAGCCGCCGCAGGTTGTTGTCCAGCCGCATCTTTTTCCCGAGCTGGTTGCCGAAGTCCGCCAGCAGCGCCTTGTACGACACCACCGGGCTCACGCTCGCCGCGCTGGGCAGCGGCTTCTCGGTGCGGAACATCTCGTCCTGGCCATCGGTTTCCGCGGCGGCCGCGCGCGCGGCCTGGCGCTCGCGCTTGGGCAGCACGATCAGCGACCACAGCACCACCAGCAGCGACACGGCGTCGCGCGGCAGCTCGATGTTGTTGCTGCCGTCCAGCCCGCCTTCGCCGAACACGGCGCCCTCGACGCTGCGCAGCAAGGCCACGGTCACGTGATCGGCATGGAGGTTGTCCACCAGCCGCAGGCCCACCTGCGCCAGGCGGTCCTGCACGGCCTGCCACACGTCGGCGTCGACCAGCGCGCGCTTGACGCGCGGATGCTGCCGCGGCAGCCAGCGGCGGGCCAGGAGTTCCGCCGCCAGCACGGCGGCGTCGTCGGAAGGAGCACTCATTCTCGGGAGGGAAGTTCGGGTTGGAGCTGGCCGGCGCTCAGCGCGGCCACGTGGGCGTCGTCCACCGCCTCGACCTGGGGCGTCAGCGCGGCCAGCCAGGGCGAGCGCGCGAGGTCGCCCGTCTGTCCCTGCAGCGTGCGCGCCTGCACATCGCCCAGCAGGGGCAGCAATTGCATTCGGTACGCGGCCTGCGCGAAACGGCCGCCCAGCACCACCTCGCGCAAGGGACGTGACTCGGGCGTGGTTTCCGCGGGCACGGTGCTCCACGCGGCCAGCTGGCCGATCAAGGCGCCGAGCTCCGCCGGCATGCGCAGCGTCTCGATGCTGCCCGCCGCGGCGGCGGCCGGCGGCGGCAGGCCGGTGGAGCGCTGCGGATCGGGCCGGTCGCGCTCGAACTCGCCTTCGGCCACGTCCACCAGGTCGTGCTGGCTCACGAACACAGGCCGCACGCCGGTGGACAGCGCGTCGCCCAGCAACTCGTGCAGGGCCGGATGCTGCTGCAGCCAGCGGCGCACGTCGGAACTGGTGATGCCGGTGCTGCCCAGCGTGACGCGCTGGCGGTCCGCCTGCTGCAACGCGCGCGTGAACTGGCTGGCCATCGACAGCAGGCGCGCCTGGCCCTGGCCCAGCGCGCGCGCTTCGCGTTCCAGGCGCGGATCGTCGAAGTCGCTGCGGATCAGCGCGGTGAGCGCCTCGCCCGCGCGTTCGACCAGCTGCAGCGCACGGTCGAAGCGCGGTTGCGCCTCGCGCAGCAAGGCCTCGGAGCCGCTGGCGATCGCTTCGGCGAAGTCGTCGTGCAGGCGCGCGAGCTGCGCGTGCAGGTGCTTGATCTGGCCGGCATCGGCCAGGCCCAGCGCCTGCGCGCCGGCCACCTGCGCCAGCAGCGAGGCCATCTCGTCGTCCTCGGGGGCGCTCGCCTTCGTGAGCGGCGCCAGCAGGCCGTGCACCTGCTGCGCAAGCGGCGAGAGGTGGTAGTCCTGCGCCGTCGCATCCCAGACCAGCAGCCCCAGCTCGCGCAGGCGCTTGAGCACCATGTCCAGCGCCTCCGGGCGCAGGACGTGAAAGAGCTGGTTGAGGTCTTCGCGCTGCAGCCGCCCCTGCGGCAGCCCCGCAAGCTCCAGGAAGCACCACAGGCGCAGGCGCGCGGCGGCCTGCGGGCCGCCCAGGAGGCCGCGCACCGCGTCGACGAGCGCCAGGCGCTGCGCGAGCGCCCAGGCCAGCGGGGATTCCGCGGCCAGCGAGGGCTCGCGGAAATAGGATTCGAAGGTGCTGGATTCCTGGTCTTCGTACTGCGTGGGATCCGGCATGGGTTGGAATTGTGCCCGACCGCCGGAGGCCGCTTTTCAGAGCGTCCGCGCCACCGCGCTCGCCGCCTCCCGCAGCCGTCCCACCTCGAGCAAGGCTTTTTCCAGCGGCATCCGGGCCGCGGGCGCCTGCAGCGCCACGGCGCAGCGCACGGACTTGCTGCCCGGCGCCATCACCGGCACCGCGACGCACACGAGGCCCTGCACGAATTCCTCCGCGTCCACCGCATGGCCCTCGCGGCGTATGCGTTCCAGCTCCTGCTCCAGCGCCTTGCGCCGGGTGATCGTGTGTGGCGTGTGGGCGGCCAGGGGCAGCGCGTCCAGCAGCGCCTTGCGGCGCGCCGCGGGCAGGAAGGCGAGGAACAGCTTGCCGCTGGCGGAGCAATGCAGCGGCACGCGCGTGCCGGGACGCAGTTCCATGCGCAGCGGAAAGGCGCTCTCCACGCGATCGAGATAGACCACGTCGGCGCCGCTCAGCGCGGTGAGGTTGCAGCTCTCGCCGAGATCGGCCACCAGCTGGCGCAGCACCGCGTGGCGCACGCCCTGCTGGCTGCTTGCCGCGAGCGCGGTCTCGGCCATCGCGAGCAGCCGCGGCGTGAGGGTGTAGCGGCGCCCATCCGGTTCGCGCGCGAGCCAGCCGCCCTCTTCCAATTGCGCCAGCATGCGGTGCACCGTGGGCTTGGGCCAGGCGGTCGCGGCGATGGCGTCCGCCAGTGCGAAGGGACGGCCCTGGCGCGCGACGGTTTCCAGCAGTTCCAGCATGCGCAGGCTGGGGGCGGAGGCGGTTTCGGTCTGCATGCGAATCTCGGAATCCGAGACGATCCATCAAATATTTTCGGGATTCTGCCGCAACCCGGCTAAGCTGCGCCGCCATCGACCATGCAAACGACCTACGGCAATGCCATCGTCACCGGCGCCTGCGGCGGCCTCGGCCAAAGCCTGGCCGCGGAACTGCTCGCCGGCGGCGCACGCGTGGCGCTCGTGGGATTGCAGCAACCCGTGCTCGAGCGCCTGGCCAGCGTGGCACCGGAGCGCTGCGCGATCTACACGCCCGACGTGACGGACGCCGGCGCGATGCAGGCCATGGCCGCCGACTGGATGGCCAGGCACGGCACGCCGGACCTCGTGATCGCCAACGCGGGCGTGGCGGGCGGCTTCGATCCGGCCGAAGCCGGCGACCTCGCCGTGCTGCGCCGCATGCTGGAGATCAACCTGCTGGGCGCCGCGACGACCTTCCAGCCTTTCATCCGCCCGATGCAGGCGGCAGGACGCGGCACCCTCGCCGGCGTGGCCAGCATCGCGGGCTGGCGTGGCATGCCGGGCAACGCCGCCTACTGCGCGAGCAAGGGCGCATTGATCCGCTACCTGGAAAGCCTGCGCGCGGAACTGCGCGGCAGCGGGGTGCACGTGTGCACGGTGAGCCCCGGCTACATCCGCACCGCGCTGACCGCGGGCAACCGTTTCGCGATGCCCGGCCTGATGGAAGCGGAGGATGCCGCGCGCAGCCTGCTCGCACGCGCCGCGCGCGGCGAGGAGCACGTGGTGCTGCCGCGACGCATCGGCTGGCTGTCGCGCATGCTGTCGCTGCTGCCCGCGGCATGGCACGATAGGCTGCTGAACGGGCAGCCACGCAAGCCGCGCGCGGGGGAGCCGGGCAGCACGCCCATCCCGGGACTGAAGAAGAACGACTGACGACAACGAGAGAGACATGAAGACGGAGACCCAGCGGCCCATCGCCCTGATCGGCGCCGGCCCCAGCGGCCTGGCCGCCGCCCGCAACCTGCAGAAGGCGGGCCTGCCCTTCCAGGGCTTCGAAGCCCACACCGACGTCGGTGGCCTGTGGGACATCCACAACCCGCGCAGCACGGTCTACCACTCGGCCCACCTGATCTCGAGCAAGCGCACGACGGAGTTCGCGGAGTTCCCGATGGGCGATGACGTGGCGGACTACCCGAGCCACCGCGAGCTGCGCGAGTACTTCTCCGCCTTCGCGGACCACTTCGGCCTGCGCGCGCATTTCCGCTTCGGCGCCCGGGTGCAGAAGGTCGAACCGCTGGACGACAGCGCCACGCCGCTTTGGCGCGTGACCTGGACCGAGGCCGACGGCAGCGTACACGAGGACGTGTTCGGCGGCGTGGTCGTCGCCAACGGCACGCTGGCCGAGCCCAGCATGCCGCGCTTCGAAGGCGATTTCGCGGGCGAGTTGATGCACACGGCGGCCTACAAGCACCCGCAGGTCTTCACCGGCAAGCGCGTGCTGGTGGTCGGCGCGGGCAATTCGGGTTGCGACATCGCGGTGGACGCGGTGCACTACGCCGAGAGCGTCGACATTTCGGTGCGGCGCGGCTACTACTTCGTGCCCAAGTACGTGTTCGGCAAGCCGGCCGACACCCTGGGCGGCAAGCTGAAGCTGCCCGCCTGGCTGAAGCAGCGCATCGATTCCACGATCCTCAAGTGGTTCACCGGCGACCCGGTGCGCTTCGGCTTCCCGAAGCCGGACTACCGCATGTACGAGTCGCACCCGGTGGTGAACTCGCTGGTGCTGCACCACATCGGCCACGGCGACATCGCCGTGCGGCCCGATATCGCGCGCATGGACGGCCGCACCGTGCACTTCAAGGACGGCAGCGCGCGCGACTACGACCTGGTCCTGTGCGCCACGGGCTACAAGCTGCACTATCCCTTCCTGGACCCGGCGCTGCTGGATTGGGAAGGCATGGCGCCGCGCCTGTACCTCAACATCTTCCCGCGCCGCCACGACAACCTGGCCGTGATGGGCATGATCGAGGCCAGCGGCATCGGCTGGCAGGGCCGCTACGAACAGGGCGAACTGGTCGCGCGCTTCCTCAAGGCGCAGGCGGACGGATCGCCGAAGGCAGACACCTTGCGGCAGGCGAAGGCCGGCCCGCCGCCCGACCTGAGCGGCGGCTACCGCTACCTGAAGCTGGAGCGCATGGCCTACTACGTCCACAAGGACACCTACCGCGAAGCGGTGCGGCGCGCCGCCGCCGCCCTCGCCTGAACGCCGCAGCAGGAGCCGCCCATGCTTCCCGTCGACGAGATCCGCCTCAACTTCAACCCGGCCTCGCTGGTCGTGCTGAACATCGTGCTGGCCTTCCTGATGTTCGGCATCGCGCTGGACACGCGGGTGGCCGACTTCCGCCGCGTGCTGCGCATGCCGGGCGCGATGGCCGTGGGCATCGCCGCGCAGTTCCTGGTGCTGCCCGCCGTGACCTTCGGGCTCACGCTCGCCCTGCAGACGGCGCCGAGCATCTCGCTGGGCATGATCCTGGTGGCGTGCTGTCCGCCGGGCAACGTGAGCAACATCCTCACGCACCGCGCCGGCGGCAACGTGGCGCTGTCGGTGTCGATGACCGCGGTTTCCAACGCGCTGTCCATCGTGCTCATGCCGCTGAATTTCGCCTTTTGGGGCGCGCTGCATCCCACCGCCGCGCCGCTGCTGCGCGAGATCGCGCTGGACCCGATGGAGATGGGCGGGCACATCGTCGCCATCATCGGCATCCCCTTCGTGCTGGGCATCCTGTGCTCGGAGAAGCTGCCGAAGCTCACCGCGCGCATCCGCAAGCCGGCGCGCATCCTCAGCATCCTGTGCCTGTTCGGATTCATCGTCGGTGCCGTCGCGGGCAACTGGCGCTACTTCCTCGACTACGTGGGCCTGGTGCTGCTGGCAGTCGCCTTGCACGACGCGCTGGCTTTCGGCACCGGATGGCTGTGCGCGCGCGTGAGCGGTCTCGCCGACTACGACCGGCGTGCCGTCGCGATCGAGGTCGGCATCCGCAACGCGGGGTTGGGCCTGGTGCTGATCTTCAGTTTCTTCGGCGGGCTGGGCGGCATGGCCGTCGTCGCGGGCGTGTGGGGCTTCTGGGACATCATCGCGGGCCTGGCGCTGGCGAGCTGGTGGGCGCGCAAGCCCGCCGCCGGCGCACCGGCCACGGCGGAGGTGGCATGAGCGCAATGAACACGGCCCGCCGGGTGCTGGTCACCGGCGCGGACGGCTTTCTCGGGCGCGGACTGCTGCAGGCGCTGGCGCGCGAGCCGGGGATCGAACACATCGTCGCGACGGACGTGCGCGAAGTCCCCGCGGAACGCCGCCTGCCCCATGTCACTTACCTGCAGCAGGACGTGCGCGATCCCGCGGTCGTCGACACGCTGCGCGCGCACGCCATCGATGCCGTGGTGCACCTCGCCTCCATCGTCACGCCCGATCCACGCATGGGTCGCGAACTGGCCTACCAGGTCGACGTGCTCGGCTCGCGCAACGTGCTCGAAGCCTGCGTCGCCGCCGGCGTGGGCCATGTCGTGGTGAGCTCCAGCGGCGCCGCCTACGGCTACCACGCCGACAACCCCGACTGGCTGCGCGAGGACCATGCGCTGCGCGGCAACGAGGCTTTCGCGTATTCGCACCACAAGCGGCTGGTGGAGGAGATGCTGGCGGACTACCGCGCGCGCCATCCGCAGCTGGTGCAGACGGTGCTGCGCATAGGCACGATCCTGGGCGAGCGCGTGGACAACCAGATCACCGCGCTGTTCGAGAAGCCCCGCCTGCTGGCCGTGCGCGGCAGCGACAGCCCCTTCGTGTTCATCTGGGACGAGGACGTCGCCGGCGCGATCCTGCACGCGTTGCGCACGCGCCGCGGCGGCTGCTTCAACCTCGCGGGCGACGGCGCGCTGCCGCTGCCGGAGATCGCGCGGCGCCTCGGCAAGCCCCTGCTGGCTCTTCCGGCGGGCCTGCTGCGCGCGGGCCTGGCCGTCGGCAAGCTGCTGCGCCTGACGCGCTATGGTCCCGAGCAGCTCGATTTCCTTCGCTACCGCCCCGTGCTGCTGAACACCGCCCTCAAGCAGGACCTCGGCTACGTGCCGGCGAAGACCAGCGCGCAAGCCTTCGAGTCCTTCGTCGCGGCGCGCGCCGCGCAGGGCCGGCCGGTGAACGCGACGTGAGCGTCCCGCAGACGCGCCTGAGCGCGGCCGACTGGGCGGGCGCCGGGGGCGTGGTGCTGATCTGGGGCCTGAACTTCGTCGTGATGAAGGTTGCGCTGCAGGACCTCAGCCCCATGCTGCTCGGCGCGCTGCGCTTCACGCTGGCCTCGTTGCCTTTCCTGCTGTTCCTCGCACGGCCGAAGCTGCCCTGGCGCTTCATGGCCGGCTATGGCCTGGCGCAGGGTCTCGGCCAGTTCGGCTTCCTGTTCCTCGGATTGAAGCTGGGCATGCCGGCGGGCATGGCTTCGGTGGTGATGCAGACGCAGGCCTTCTTCACGCTGCTGCTCGCGGGGCCGCTGCTCGGCGAACGCGCGACGCCCTGGCAATGGGCCGGACTCGTGGTGGCGCTGGCGGGCCTGCTGGTGATCGGCAGCGCGCACGGCGCCGGCCCCGCGGACATGACGCTGGTGGGCTTCGTGCTGACGCTGGGCGCGGCGCTGATGTGGGCGATCTCCAACCTCGTGGCGCGGCGCGCCGCCGCGCACGGGCCCTACGACGCCCTGCCCTTCATCGCCTGGAGCAGCCTGTTCCCCATAGCCCCCTTCTTCGCTCTGGCGGCCTGGATGGACGGCGGGCCTTCGGCCATCCTCGCGCAGCTTGCCGGGGCGCGGTGGCCGGCCTGGGCCGGGGTGCTGTTCCTGGCGCTGGCGGCGACGCTGCTGGCCTATACGCTGTGGACGCGGCTGCTGCAACGCCACGCCGCCGCGCGCGTGACGCCGTTCTCGCTGCTGGTTCCGGTGGTGGGATTGCTCTCGGCAGGCGTCTTCCTGTCCGAGTGGCCCAATGGCATGCAGTGGGCCGGCACGGCGGGCGTGCTGGCGGGATTGCTGGTCAACCAGTTCGGCGCGCGGGCGGCGAGCCTGCTGCGCCGGCTGCTGCCCCTGCGCGGCTGAGCCGCTTCAGCGCGGGCCGGCGAGCGTGGCCGTGGCGAGCTGCGCCTGCGCGCTGCGGCTGCCCAGGCTGCTCGCACGTTGCAGCCATTGGGCCGCGCGTTCCGGATCCTGCTTCACGGCCACGCCCTGCTGGTAGGCCACGCCGAGGAAGTAGCTCATCTCCATGCGGCCGTAGCGCACGCCGACGTCCGACGACTTGCCGCTGCGCTTGACGATGGTGGGCACGTCGCCGCGGCCTTCGCAGAAGGCTTCCATCTCGCCGACGGTGCGGGCCAGGAAGCGGTCGCGCGAGAGCTGCGCCTGCTGGCGGTCGGGCATCACCGCCACCAGCTGGTCCGCCAGCAGCGGCAGCACCTCGAAGGGCGTCATGCCGCCGCGGGCCTGCGGCGAGTACCAGGCGCGCAGCATCACCTTGTCCAGCGGCTGCAGACCGACAGTCTGGCTGGCGAAATAGCTCAGCACCGTGTCGCCCTCGGGATGGCCGCGCACGCCCATCACGTGCATGGCCTCGTGGTACGCGCAGCGGTAGGCCTCGGCGTTGCGCATCTGCATGCTGACCGAATCGATCACGGTCTCGGTGTCGAACTGCAGGCGGGTCTCGCAGGGCTGCGAGTCGCTGAGCGCCTGGTCCGGCGTGATCTCGATGCTCACGTTGGCCAGCTGCGCGGCGTCGGGCCGGTCGCTGACGTCGACGACCTTCACCCCGGCTTCCGCGGCGACGTCACGCAGGGCCTGCAGCGTGTGCGCACGATGGGCGCCGGCGTTGAAGCCGTACACGCGCACCTTCAGGTCCTGCTCCCAACGGACGAGCCGCGTGGCGGTGCCGCTCTGGTGCCAGAGGACTTCCCACATCGTGCTCATGCCCCGTTCGAACGCGTCCGCGGCGTGCGAGAGGGACGGCAGGAAAGCGGCAGCGGCCAGGAAGGCGGCGACACCAGGTCTCCACATGCGGGCGGTACTCCTTTGTTGCGGCATGAGCCGGGTAGGAGATTGCCTACGCCCCGGAGTTCAACGCGCTTACAAAAGAGTCGGCCGTGCCGGACTTGCACCCAGCCGTGCGGCGCGGGAGCGGCCAGGCAGCGAAGGCAGGCGGCGGCGCTGGCTCAGCGGTGCGTGGCCGGCAACTGCGAATACGGCCTGCAATGAAAAAGCGCCGCGGATGCGGCGCTCTCCCTGGAACCGTGACGGCCGCGTCAGTCCCGCGCGGCGTCCTTGGCCATGGCCCAGCGGCCCCAAGCTTCGTCGGTGCGGGCGCGCGCGGCCATCCAGTCGCGGAATTCGGCCGTCTGCGTCACTTCGTCCGCCTGGTTGCCGGCGGCCAGGCGCAGGCGCACGGCCTCGAACTTCTCCGCCGCGCGTTCCTCGTCGTCCTGCAGGGCCAGGGCGTCCATCTCCGCGCGTTCGATGTCGGTCTCTCGGGGATCTTGGGTCGTCGTGGTCATGTTCAGGTCCTCTGGCTGCATTGCGCGGGGCAACGGCGGTTCGATGGAACCACGGGCGGGACGGCACGCGTGGCGTGCTCCGCTCCATGGCGCGGGGATGCGGCCTGGCGCCGCGGGCGGGCAGCGGGCGCCGCGCTGGCGGCGGCGCCTGTCGAACCGGGAGTTCGTGCAATGCCCGGAGAGCGCCCATCATAGGCGCTTTGCCCCGGCCGCGCCGCCGGCGCGCCGGATGACCCTGGAGCCGGCCTGGCTCAGCCTTCGAGCTGCCGTTCCAGCTGGTGCAGCACCTCGTAGCAGGGCAGCACCTTCGCCACGCTGGAGTTCGGCTCGCGGCCTTCGCGGATGGCGGCGATGAACTCGCGGTCCTGCAGCTCGATGCCGTTCATGGAGACGTCGACCTTCGACACGTCGATCTGCTCCTCCTTGCCGGTGAAGAGGTCGTCGTAGCGGGCGATGTAGGTCGCCGTGTCGCCGATGTAGCGGAAGAAGGTGCCCAGCGGGCCGTCGTTGTTGAAGGACAGGCTCAGCGTGCAGATGGCGCCGTTCTCGGCCTGCAGCTGGATGCTCATGTCCATCGCGATGCCCAGGTCCTTGTGGATCGGGCCCTGGATCGCGTTGGCCTTCACGACCTTGCTGCCGGTCTGGTACTGGAACAGGTCCACGGTGTGCGCGGCGTGGTGCCACAGCAGGTGGTCGGTCCAGCTGCGCGGCTGGCCCAGCGCATTCATGTTCGTGCGGCGGAAGAAGTAGGTCTGCACGTCCATCTGCTGGATGTTGAACTCGCCGGCCTGGATCTTCTTGTGCACGTACTGGTGGCTGGGGTTGAAGCGGCGCGTGTGGCCGCACATGGCGACCAGGCCCGTCTTCTTCTGCATCTCCACCACCGCGCGGCCCTCTTCCACCTTGTCGCACAGGGGGATCTCCACCTGCACGTGCTTGCCGGCCTTCATGGCGGCGATGGACTGCTCGGCATGCATCTGCGTGGGCGTGCACAGGATCACGGCATCCACGTCGTCGCGCGCGAGCGCTTCGTCGAGGCTGGTCGTGACGTGGCGCGCGCCGTACTTCTTGGCCACTTCCTCGGCCTTGTCCAGCTGGCGGCCGATGATGGACGTGATCTCCACGCCCTCGATGTTCTTCAGGCCATCGAGGTGCTTGATGCCGAAGGCGCCGGGTCCAGCCAGGGCGATGCGGACGGTTTGGGTCATTGCTTGTTCTCCAGGATCAGGTGGCCCACGGCGGTGTTCGACGCGGGCACGTGGTAGAAGCGGTGCTTCACCTCGGGCTTGTGCTTGCCGCCGTTGACGTCGGCCATCGCGCCGCGCGCGATCAGCCACATCACCAGCTCGATGCCTTCGCTGCCGGCTTCCTGGACGTACTCCAGGTGGTTCACGCCGGCCAGGCCTTCCGGGTCCTCGATCAGCCGGTCCAGGAACTTGTTGTCCCATTCCTTGTTGATCAGGCCGGCGCGCGGACCCTGCAGCTGGTGGCTCATGCCCCCGGTGCCCCAGATCTGCACGTTCAGGTCCTGGTCGTAGCTCTCGACGGCCTTGCGGATCGCCTGGCCCAGGCGGAAGCAGCGCATGCCGCTCGGCACGGGATACTGCACCACGTTGACGGCGAAGGGGATCACCTGGAACGGCCACTCCTTCGGCTGGCCGCACATCAGCGACAGCGGCACCGTCAGGCCGTGGTCGACGTCCATCTTGTTGACGATGGTGAGGTCGAAGTCCTGCTGGATCACCGAGTGCGCGATGTGCGCGGCGAGGTCGGGCGCGCCCTTGACGTCGGGCACGGGGCGCGGGCCCCAGCCCTCGTCGGCCACCTTGTAGTCGGCGGCGGTGCCGATGGCGAAAGTGGGGATGAAGTCCAGGCTGAAAGCCGTGGCGTGGTCGTTGAAGACCAGGAACACGACGTCGGGCTTGTTCTCCTTGATCCACTCGCGCGAGAACTCGTAGCCGGCGAAGACCTTCTGCCAGTACGGCTCCTGGGTCTTGCCCAGGTCCATCGCCGCGCCGATGGCGGGCACGTGCGAGGTGTAGACGGAGGCGGTGATGCGGGCCATTACTTGCTGTCCTTGTTCGTCCAGGTCGCCGGGCGGCCGCCGTTGACCATCATGTCGCGGTAGGCTTCCTCGGTCATGCCGGTCATGCTGCCGGCCATCTGCTGGAAGCTCTTGCCGTCGGTGGCGCCGATCTTGGCGAGGAAGTAGATGTTGCCGCCCAGCGCGATGCAGCGGTTCAGGTCGCGGTCCAGCACGGCCTGCTTCTGCTCCTCGCTCATCGCCCATTCGTCGAGGTAGGCGCGCTCGTCCTTCTTGAAGCGCTCGCGGTTCTCCGCCTTCATGAGCGACATGCAGAACTGGTTGAGCCAGTAGCCCTTGCGGGACTGGTCGGCATCGAAGATCGTGGTGCCGGGAACGTCGGCATAGGGTTTGTCGAGCGGCATCTCAGGCTCCTTCTTCCGGCCAATACAGGCGGTTGGGGTTGTCGACCAGCAGCTTGCGCTGCAGCTCCGGCGTGGTGGCGATCTGCGGGATGAAATCCACCAGCAGCCCGTCGTCGGGCATGTGGTTCTTGAGGTTCGGATGCGGCCAGTCGGTTCCCCACAGCACGCGGTCCGGGAAGGACTCGACGACTTTGCGCGCGAAAGGCACGACGTCGCGGTAGGCGCTCTGCTCGCCATCCAGGGCCGGCGGTCCGGAGACCGACAGGCGCTCGGGGCAGCTGACCTTGCTCCAGACGTTTTCGTGCTCGCGCATGAACTTGAGGAACAGCTCGAACTCGGGACCGTCGACGGGTTTGCTGACGTCGGGCCGGCCCATGTGGTCCACGACCACGGTGGTCGGCAGCGCCGTGAAGAAGTCCCACAGTTCCGGCAGGTCCACCGCCTCGAAGTAGATCACCACGTGCCAGCCCAGCGGGGCGATGCGCGCGGCGATCTCCATCAGTTCGTCCTTGGGCGTGAAGTCCACCAGCCGCTTGACGAAGTTGAAGCGCACGCCGCGCACGCCGGCGGCGTGCATGGCCTGCAGCTCCTGGTCGGAGATGCTGCGCCGGACGGTGGCCACGCCGCGGGCCTTGCCGCCGGCGCGCTTGAGCACGTCGAGCATCGCGCTGTTGTCGGCGCCATGGCAGGTGGCCTGCACCACGACGTTCTTGGCGAAACCCAGGTGGTCGCGCAGGGCGAACAGCTGGTCGGCGCTGGCGTCGCAGGGCGTGTACTTGCGCTCGGGCGCATAGGGGAACTGCTCGCCGGGCCCGAAGACGTGGCAGTGCGCGTCGACGGCGTTGGCCGGCAGCTGGAAGCGCGGCTTGCTCGGGCCGGTGTACCAGTCGAGCCAGCCGGCGGTCTTCTCGAAGGGGCCGGTGGTGGGTTTTCCGCTCATGATCTCAATCGATGTAGCGCAGGCCGGCCTTTTCCAGCGGCTCGCGCATCTTGTACATGTCCAGCCCCAGCACGCCCGAGGCCAGCTTGGCGCGCTTCTCGCCTTCGTTGGCTTCGCGCGCGGTGGCGGCGTCCAGGGTCTTCTTCGCCATGGCGGCGGGCACGCAGACCACGCCGTCGTCGTCGGCCACGATCACGTCGCCGGGATTCACCAGCGCGCCGGCGCACACCACCGGGATGTTCACCGAGCCCAGCGTGGCCTTGATCGTGCCCTTGGAGCTGATCGCCTTGCTCCACACCGGGAAGCCCATCTCCGTCAGCGTCTTCACGTCACGGCAGCCGGCGTCGATGATCAACGCGCGGGCGCCGCGGGCCTGGAACGACGTGGCCAGCAGGTCGCCGAAGAAGCCGTCGGTGTTGTCAGCCGTGCAGGCCGCCACGACGATGTCGCCAGGCTGGATCTGCTCGGCGACGACGTGCATCATCCAGTTGTCGCCGGGATGCACCAGCACCGTGACGGCCGTGCCGGACACCTGCGCGCCGGCGTAGATCGGCCGCATGTAGGGCTTCATCAGGCCCACG
This sequence comes from Pseudomonadota bacterium, assembly GCA_023438115.1. Lineage (GTDB taxonomy): Bacteria > Pseudomonadota > Gammaproteobacteria > Burkholderiales > Burkholderiaceae_C > Ramlibacter. The sequence goes on from JAEZEB010000395.1 coordinate 24,513, forward strand.
CGGCCCATGGCCTCGTGCACCGTGGCGGAACCGAACTTGGCCAGGGCATCGGCCACGTCGCGGTCGGCCCTCTTGATGTTGCGGTAGACGACTCCGAGTTCGTACATGGTCAGCGTCCTTGGTTCTTGAGCAGCGCGTCGAGGCGCGGGAAGACACGGCGCGTGTTGCCTTCGAAGATCGCGTGCTTGTCCTCGGCGGACAGGATCGTCGATGCGTCGATGTAGCGCTTGGTGTCGTCGTAGTAGTGGCCGGTGGTCGGGTCGATGCCGCGCACCGCGCCGATCATTTCGCTGGCGAACAGCACGTTCTTCACCGGGATCACGGTGTTCAGCAGGTCGATGCCCGGCTGGTGGTACACGCAGGTGTCGAAGAACACGTTGTTCATCACGTGCGTGTCCAGCAGCGGGCGCTTCATCTCCTGCGCCAGGCCGCGGAAGCGCCCCCAGTGGTAGGGCACGGCGCCGCCGCCGTGCGGCACGATGAAGCGCAGCGTGGGGAAGTCCTTGAACAGGTCGCCCTGGATCAGCTGCATGAAGGCCGTGGTGTCGGCGTTCAGGTAATGCGCGCCCGTAGTGTGGAACGCGGGGTTGCACGAGGTCGACACGTGCACCATCGCCGGGACGTCGTACTCCACCATCTTCTCGTAGATGGGGTACCAGTGCTTGTCCGTCAGCGGCGGCTCCTTCCAGTGGCCGCCGGAGGGATCCGGGTTCAGGTTGATGCCCACCGCCCCGTATTCCCTGATGCACTTCTCCATCTCCGGGATGCAGGTCTTGGGATCGACGCCCGGCGACTGCGGCAGCATCGCCACCGGCACGAAGTTCTCGGGGAACAGCTGCGAGACGCGGAAGCAAAGCTCGTTGCAGATCGCGGCCCAGGTGCTGGAGACCTGGAAGTCGCCGATGTGGTGCGCCATGAAGCTCGCGCGCGGCGAGAACAGCGTCAGGTCGTTGCCGCGCTCCTTCATCAGGCGCAGCTGGTTGCTCACGATGGTCTCGCGGATGTCGTCGTCGCTGATCTTCAGGTCGGCGACCTTCGGCATCGCCGACGGGTCCTTGATGCCGGCGATCTGCTTGTTGCGCCACTCCTCCAGCTGCTTGGGGGCGGTCGTGTAGTGGCCGTGGCAATCGATGATGAGGCTCATGGTCTCTCCAGGGTTCAGGCGGGCGCCATGCCGTGGCGGCGCTTGGTGTCGGCGGTGTCGGGGCCAGCCAGGAAGGCCAGCAGTGCGCGCACCGCCTCGGGGTCGCGGGACGCCGTGCAGACGGCGCCCGAGAAGATGGTGTCGATCTGGACCGGCGCGGGCATGGGCCCGAGCACGGTGATGCCTTCCAGGTGCATCAGCTCGCTCAGTTGCTGGAAGCCCAGGGCGACTTCGCCCTTCGCCACCAGCGAACCGACCGGCACGCCGGCGGGCGCCTGCACCAGGCGGCCCTGCAACTGCGGCGTGATGCCCCAGCGGTCGAACAGTTTCAGCAGGGACGTGCCGCTCGGGCCGGTGGAATAGCCGATGGTGGGCGCGGCCAGCACGGCCTGCCGCAAGGCGTCTTCGCTGGACACGTCGGGCCGCGGCGCGCCTTCGCGCACCGCGATCGCCACGCCGGAGTTCACCAGGTCCGCGCGGCTGCCGGCGACGGCATGGCCCGCGGCGACCAGCTTGTCGATCGCGTCGGCGGCGAGGAAGACCACGTCGAAAGCCTCGCCGGCCGCGACACGCTTGGCGGCGTCCACGCCGCCCACGGACTCGATCGCCAACTGCACGCCGCTGCGCTCCTGCCAATGGCGGGCGAGTTCGCCCAGCACCTGGCGCGTGGCCATGGAGGAGATTCCCTTCAGGGTCGTCGTCATGCGGGCATTGTGGTCGCCAGCCCCTGCGGGCAACAGGGAAGCTGGTGACTACCAGCTATAGCGGTTCGGCATAATCAAACACAAGCTATAGCATTCCATGGATCTCAAGCAGCTCGAATACTTTGTCCGGGTCGCGGAGCTCGGCAGCTTCACGCGGGCCGCCATCGAGCTCGACGTCGCCCAGCCCGCCCTCAGCCGCCAGGTGCGGCTGCTCGAGGTGGAACTGCGCCAGAACCTGCTGGTGCGCAACGGCCGCGGCGCCGTGCCCACGGAAGCCGGCAAGCTGCTGCTGGAACACAGCCGCGGCATCCTGCACCAGGTGGAGCGCGCCCGCGATGACCTCGGCCGCCTGCGCGGCGGCCTCGCCGGCAGCGTGGCGGTGGGCCTGCCCACCAGCGTCGCGCGCGTGCTGACCGTTCCCCTCACCCGCGCCTTCCGCGAGCGCCTGCCGGAAGCGCGCCTGTCCATCACCGAAGGCCTGTCCACGCAGCTGCAGGAGGGCCTGATCAGCGGGCGCCTGGACATCGTCGTCCTCTACAACGCCCAGCCTTCGCGCGAGCTGGATCTCACGCCGCTGCTGGAGGAGGAACTGGTGCTGGTGCGCGCCCGCCCGCCCGGCCTGCACGAAGACCCGCCGCCCGGCCCGGTGGCGCTGGAGGACGTCGCCCGGCTGCCGCTGGTGATCCCGACCCGGCCCAATGCGATCCGCATGCACGTGGAATCGGAGCTGGCCGGCCATGGCCTGCGGCCCAACGTGTTCCTGGAGATCGACGGCGTGTCGGCCATCCTCGACCTGGTGCTGGACGGCGCGGGCTGCGCGATCCTCTCGCGCAACGCGCTGCTCAATTCGCCGCGGCCCTCGGCCTACACCGCGCAGACCATCGGCCAGCCGCCGCTGCGCATCCGCCTGTCGCTGGCCACCAGCCTGCAGCGCCCGGCCACGCAGGTGCAGAAGGCGACGCTGGAACTGATCGAGGCGAAGGCGCCGGCGGTGGTGGCGCATGCGCTTTGAGGGGGATGTCGGGGTTCCTTCGTCACCCCGACCTACGAAGAAGCGCCGCACTGACGTCCGGCCCCCCCGAACCCGACCCCGTAGGGCGGGGTGAGCGCGAAGCCGAACCCCGACGCCTCAAAGAAACCGCCCCACCCCCCACACCAGCGCCGTCAGCGTGAAGAACGACGCCACCGTCGTCCCCAGCTGCGCCGCCGCCGCCATCGTGTCGTGCCCGTGCCGCTGCGCCAGGATCGGATAGATCCCCAGCATCGGCACCGCCGACATCACCACCACCATCACCTGCAGCTCGCGCGCCATCGGCGGCAAGAGCAGCACGGCCGCCAGCACGCACAGCGGATGCAGCAGCAGCTTGCCCGCGGCGACCACGGCGACATCGCGCGCGAGCCCGCGCGTGGAGATGCCCACCAGCGAGCCGCCGATCACGAACAGCGACAGCGAGGCGCATGCCACGGCGAACAGGTTGACGGTACGCGCCACCGGCTCCGGCAGCTGCCAGCCCACGAGCGAGAACACGAAGCCCAGCGCGATGCCCCAGATCATCGGGTTGCGCAGCACGCCGCGGATGGACTGCGCCACGGCCTGCGCGAGGCGCGCGCCGCGACTGCGTCCATCGTCCGCATCGCCCGCGCCCGCTTCGGCGAGCGCGAGCGACAGCGGGATCGTCAGGAAGTTCTCCACCACCATCGCCAGCGCGAGCCCGATGCCGGCGTTCGCCGGCCCGAACAGCTGCGCCGCCAGCGGAAAGCCGATGAAGCCGCTGTTGGGGCAGGACATGCCCATGCCGATGATGGCCGACGCCGACAGGCTCTTGCCCGCGAAGCGGCGCGCCCACAGCACGCCCAGCAGGTTGGCGGCCACCGAGCCGCCGGCATACGCGGCGATGAAAACCGGGTTCAGGACCTGCGCCACCGGCCGCTGCGACAGCGCGTTGAACAGGAGCGCCGGCAGCGCCAGGTAGATCACGAACTTGCCGAACACGCGCATGTCGGCGCGTTCGAACAGGCCCGCGCGCGTGCACAGCCACCCGAGGGCGGCGACCACGTAGATGGGGCCTGTGATCGCGAGGACGCCGAGCACGGAGTCGGTGCGGCCTCAATCCCGGCGCCGCGCCGCGAGCAGGCGGTCGGCGTAGTCCTGCCAGCGCGCGCCCTTGGGCACGTCACTGAACACGCCTTCCTTCGCCTGGTCGGCCACCCATTGCTGCTTGTCCGCGATGGACGCGGTCATCAGCGGTTCGAAGCCCGCTTCGCGCACCGTGTTGGCAGCCTCGCGCATTTCCTCGGCGCGGCGCTTGCCGTGCTGCACCACGCGGCTGAAGAAGTAGGCGCCCTGCCCGCCCCAGTCGATGGAGGGAAAGGTCTCCTGCAGCGTCGGCAGCACGTGGTCTTCCACGCCATAGGCGCGGGCCGTGGCGTAGCTCTCGATCACCAGCGCCTCCAGGCCCTTGATCATCACGCTGCGGCACATCTTGATGGCGCTGGCCACGCCGAGGCGGTCGCTCACGGCCTTGGCGTCGCAGCCCCAGGCCACGAGCAGCTGTGCGAGCTCCGCGGCCTTCGCGCCGCCCAGGAGCATCGGCACGCGGATGCCGTAGGGCGGGATGGAGGTCATCACGCCCGCTTCGACATAGTGGGCGCCGCGCGCATCGACCGCGGCGGCGGCCTTCTGCTTGGTGCCCGGCGAAGCGGAGTTGAGGTCGAGGAACAAGGCGCCCGGGCGCAGGAAGCGCGCGGCCTCCTCGGCCACCGCCAGCGTGTTCGAGGCGGTGACGGCGGAGATGACGAGGTCGCTCGCCTCGCACAGCGCCTGCATCGATGCGCAGGCCTGCACGCCCGCGCCGCGCGCGTGGTCCTGCTCCTGCTGCCGCGTGGCGGCGTCAGCGAACTTCAGGTCCCAGGCCGCCACGGCCGCGACGCGTGGCTTCAGGCCGGCGGTGAAGATCTTGCCGACCTCGCCGTAGCCGACGAGGCCGATGCGTTGCACGTCCATGGAAGCTCCCTGGAAAGCCGAGACGGAGGGATCAGCGCGCGACGCCCAGCAGCTTGTCCAGCAGCTCGGGCGCGCCGCGCAGGGCGGCCGCGGTATCGGCGTGCACCACGGTGCCGTGGTCCAGCACCACCGCGCGGTCGGAGATCGCCAGGATCGCCTGCGGATGTTGCTCCACGATGATGGCCGACAGGCCTTCGTCGCGGGTGATGCGCGCGATCGCCTTGAGCAGTTCGCTCACGATGATGGGCGCCAGGCCCTCCAGCGGTTCGTCCAGCAGCAGCAGCTTCGGATTGACCACCAGCGCCCGGCCCACGGCCAGCATCTGCTGCTCGCCGCCCGCCAGCTGCGTGCCCAGGTTGCCCTTGCGCTCGGCCAGGCGCGGGAACATCTGGTACACGCGGTCCGGCGTCCACTTGCCCGGACGCGCCACGGCCGTCAGGTTCTCGTGCACCGTGAGCGACTTGAAGATGTTGCGCTCCTGCGGCACCCAGCCGATGCCGGCCGCCGCGCGCTCGTGCGAGGCCAGCTTGTGCAGCGCCTGGCCGGCCAGCGTGATCGTGCCGCCGTGCTGGCGCGTCGCGCCGGCCAGCGTGTTGATCAGCGTGGTCTTGCCGGTGCCGTTGCGTCCCAGCAGGGCCAGCGTCTGCCCCTCGCCCAGCGCGAGGCTCACGTCGTGCAGCACGACGGCTTCGCCGTAGCCGGCGCTCAGCCCGTCCACCTTGAGCAGTTCAGACATGGCTCGCGGCCTCCATCGGCAATGCCTCGTTGATTTCGTCGCCGTGGCCCAGGTAGACCGCCTTCACCTCGGGATCGTTGGCGATCTGGTCGGGCGAGCCCTCGGTGAGCACGGCGCCGTTCACCAGCACCGTCATGCGGTCGGCGAAGCTGAACACCAGGTCCATGTCGTGCTCGATGAGGAGCACCGACACGTCCGCCGGCAGCGCGCCCACGGTCTGCAGCAGTTCCTCGCGCTCGCCCGCGGGCACGCCCGCCACCGGCTCGTCGAGCAGCAGCACGCGCGGCTCGCAAGCCAGCGCGATCGCGATCTCCAGCAGGCGGCGCTTGCCGTAGGCCAGGTGCTCGGTGCGCTGGTTCATCACCTCCGCGAGGTGGAATTGCTCCAGCAGCTGCTGGCAGCGCTCGGCCACGCCCGGATGCCGGCCCAGGGCCGACCAGAAGCGCGTGCCCAGCCCCTGGTGCTGCGACACCACCATGGCCAGCGTCTCCAGCGGCGTCATGCCGGCGAACAGCTGGTTGATCTGGAAGGTGCGCACCATGCCGCGGCGCACGCGCTTGTGCGGCGCCAGGCGCGAGATGTCCTGCCCTTCCAGCACGATGCGGCCTTCGGTGGGCGCGAGCACGCCGGTCAGCAGGTTGATCAGCGTGGTCTTGCCGGCGCCGTTGGGGCCGATCAGCGCGTGCCGCGCGCCGCGGCGCACGTCGAGGGTCACGTTGTTCGTGGCCGTGATGCCGCCGAAGCGCTTGACCAGCCCCTGGGCGGAAAGAACGATGTCCTGTGTCATGCCTTGCTGCTCCGACGGAACCAGGTCCACGGCCTGAAGAAGCGGTCGCGGCCCACCAGCACCAGCACCACCAGGAACAGGCCCAGCCAGAAGGTCCAGTACTGCGGGGTGATGGCGGAGATGGCGTCCTGCAGCAGCTTGAACACGATGGCGCCGGCGACGCCGCCGTACAGCCAGCCGGTGCCGCCCACCACCAGCAGCAGCATCAGGTCGGCCGAGCGATGGAAGTCGAACAGGTCCAGCGAGGCGAAGCCGGTGGTCTGCGCCAGCAGGCCGCCCGCCGCGCCGGCGAGGCACGCGGCCAGCGTGTAGACCGAGAAGATGCGCGCGCCCACCGGGATGCCGATGGCCATCGCGCGCAGCGGGTTGTCGTGGATCGCCTTGAGCGTGGCCCCATAGGGCGAATGCACGATGCGCCGCGCCACGAAGAACAGCACCAGCAGCACCGACAGCGAGTAGTAGGCCGCCACCTTGCCGAAGATGTCGAACTCCCACTGCCCCAGCACCGGCCCCATCATCACGCCCTGCAGGCCGTCGGCGCCGCCCGTCAGCCAGTCGAGCTTGTTGGCCAGCTCGTACATGATCAGGCCCACGCCCAGCGTCACCATCAGGCGCGTGAGGTCGCTGCCGCGCAGCACGGTGAAGCTGGCGACCGCGCCCAGCAGCGTGGCGCACGCCATGCCGAAGGCCAGGCCCACCAGCGGATCGGGATGGATGTGCTTGGCGAACAGCGCCGCCGCATAGCCACCCATGCCGAAGAAGGCCGCGTGCCCCAGCGAAACGATGCCGGTGTAGCCGAGGATCAGGTCCAGCGACACGGCGAACAGCGCCACGATCGCGACCTCGTTGATGATCAGCGCGTAGGAGGGAAACAGCAGCGGCGCGGCGAAGCCCAGGATCCAGAGCACGGGCTCCCAGGCCTTGATGCGGCTCTTGCGCAGCAGCGCATCGCGCGCGGGGATGTTCACGGCGGTCATGCCTTGCCTCCCGTGCGGACGAACAGGCCTTGCGGCCGCCACAGCAGGATGGCGATCATGAGGCAGTAGACGATGAAGGCACCCATCTTGGGGATGTAGTACTTGCCGGCCACGTCGGCGATGCCGAGCAGCAGCGCGGCCAGCAGCGGACCGGTGATCGACGAGGTGCCGCCCAGCGCCACCACGATCAGGAAGTACACCATGAACTTGAGCGGGAACTGCGGATCGAGGCCGAGCACCTCGGCGCCCAGCGCGCCGCCCAGGCCGGCGAGGCCGGAGCCGAAGGCGAAGGTGGCGAGGAACACCACGTTCACGTTGATGCCCATGCCGGCGGCCACGCGCTGGTCGTCCACCGACGCGCGCAGGCGGCTGCCGAAGCGCGTCTTCGCCAGCACGTACTGCAGGCCCACGGTGAGCGCCGCGCACACGGCGATGATGAACAGGCGGTAGTGGCCCATGCCCAGGCGCGCGTCGCCGAACTCCAGCTCGGTGCGGCCGCGCAGCCAGTCGGGCAGTTGCACGATCTGCTGGGTGGAGCCGACGAAGTAGTCGATGGCGGCGACGGCCATGAAGACGAGGCCGATGGAGAACAGCACCTGGTCCAGGTGCGGACGCTTGTACAGCGGCCGGTACAGCGTGCGCTCCAGCACCGCGCCCAGCAGCGCCGCGCCGATGAAGGCGAGCGGCAGGCACACGAGGAAGGGCACGTCGTAGCGCTGCATCCCGAGCACCAGGATGTAGCCGCCCACCATCGCGAATGCGCCGTGGGCGAGGTTGATGAAATTCATCAGGCCCATCGTCACCGCCAGGCCGACGGCAAGGATGAACAGCAGCATGCCGTAGGCGATGCCGTCGAACAGCAGGGTCAGCATCCGGGCGCGGGGTGGTTGCCGCGGTCGGTCGCGGCGTGTTGCATGCGGCCGGAGGCGGTCAGCCTGCGGCCGCTCCGGCGAAAGCCATCACGCACGGTGCGGCGCGTGCCGCACGGCGCGGTCACTCGACACCCGGATCCTTCACGGCGGTCTGCTTGTCGAACTCGACGTTGTAGAGGTGTCCGTCGACCCGCTCGACCTTGCGGATGTAGATGTCCTGCACGATGTCGCGCGTCTGCGCATCGACCAGGATCGGGCCGCGCGGACTCTCGAAGACCTGGCCCTTCATCGCGTCGAGCAACGCCTGGCCCCCCTGGCCCTTGGTCTGCTCGAGGCCCTTCAGGATGACGCGCATGCCGTCGTAGCCGCCCACGGCCATGAAGTTCGGCCGCATGCCGTTGTTCGCTTTGCCGAACTCGGCGACGAACTTCTTGTTGAGCGGCGAATCGTGGGCGGCGGAGTAGTGGTGCGAGGTGATGACGCCGAGCGCGACATCGCCCATGTCGTCGAGGATGTCGTCGTCGGTCACGTCGCCGGTGCCGATCAGCCGGATGCCGGACTGGTCCAGCCCGCGCTCCTTGAACTGCTTCATGAACTGGGCGCCGACGCCGGACGGCATGAAGACGAACAGTCCGTCGGGCTTGGCGTCCACGACCCGCTGCAGGAACGGCGCGAAGTCGGGGTTCTTCAGCGGCACGCGCAGCTCCGCCGGCACGCTGCCGCCATTGAGCGTGAAGCGGCTCTTGAAGGCCTTCTCGGCGTCGATGCCCGGGCCGTAGTCGGTCACCAGGGTCATCACGTTCTTCAGCCCGTTCTTCGCCGCCCACTCCGCGATGCCGACGGTGGCCTGCGGCAGCGTGAAGCTGGTGCGCACGATGAAGGGCGAGGCCTTGATGATGCTGGACGTGGCCGCGGCCATCACCACCATCGGCGTCTTCGACTGCGTCGCGATGGGCGCGGTGGCGAGCGCGAGCGGCGTCAGGCCGAAGCCGGCCAGCGCGACCACCTTCTCCCGCACCACCAGCTCCTGGGCGATGCGCCGGGTGGTGTCCGCCGTGCTGGCGTCGTCTCGCAGGACGATCTCGACCTTCTTGCCGGCGACCGTGTCGCCGTGCTGGGCGAGATAGAGGCGGGCGGCCGCGTCGATCTGGCGCCCGGTGGAGGCGAACGGCCCGGTCATCGGAAGGATCAGTCCGATCTTGAGCGTCTCCTGGGCGTGGGCGCCGAGGGCGGCGGTGGCGAGCGCCGCAGCGGCGAGGGCGCTGCGCACGAAGCTTCTTTTCATCTCCGGTCTCCGCGGTGGGTGGAGTGCGATCGGGAAGGAGGATCCGGTCGCCGTTGCATCCAGCCTGCAATCATAGAGCATCGATCAACCGCGGCGACGGCGGCGGATCAGGCTCGCACCCGGCAGGGCGTCGAGGGCGTGCTGGCTCTGCAACACCTCCGAGAGCTTCTGTGCCGGGATCCTGGCGTGCTCGCGCGCGAGTGCTTCCGCCCGCGCGCCCTCCCGGCGGCGGACGGCATCGAGCAGCGCCTTGTGGTGCTGCTGGGCGACGATCAGCATGTCGCGGGCGCCGGGTCCGGTCGCCCGCTGCAGGACGAAGGCGTTCGGCGAGGCGAACGGCAGGGTGGCCGCCCGCTCGATCTGCCGTTGCACGATGTCGCTGCCGGCCATCTCGGCGAGCGTGTCGTGGAACCGGCTGTTCAGCTCGACGTAGCCGGCGAACGACTGCTCCGAGAGCGCCGGTTGCCGCAGCAGCTCGTCGATGGCCGCGACGCAGTCGCAGGCCTCCGCCCACAGGCGGCCCGCGACGCCCCGCTCGGCGGCGAGCCGCGCCGCGAGCCCCTCGAGCGTGCCGCGGAGCTCGATCGCATCCTGGACGTCCTCCTCGGAGAAGGCCTTCACCGTGTAGCCGCCGGCCGGCAGCGGCTCGAGCAGGCCCTCCTCCTGCAGGCGCAGCAGCGCCATCCGGATCGGCGTTCGCGACACGCCGATGCGGTCGACCAGCGCGAGCTCCGCGATGCGAACGCCCGGCTCGAGCTGGCCGCCGAGGACGAGCTCGCGCAACGCGAGCTGGGCCCGGACGGTCTGGGATCCCGCCTGCGGCGAGGCGCGGTCGGCGGCCATGGGAATCGGGTTCATCGAGGGGCTCCTGGATACAGGCTGTATGCAGTCGCGATGCTATCCGGGTGAAACGGCGTCGATTCCGTCAGGGATAACCCGAAGATCGACGGGATGAATGGATTCAGTCGGCCCAAGGCGGGACGACGCACTATATTGGCGGGCATGCATCCCAGGAGACGCCCATGACCCAACGAACGACCCCGCCCTTCCGCGCCGACCATGTCGGCAGCTTCCTGCGCCCGAAGTACCTCCTCGAGGCCCGTGAGCAGGCGGCGAAGGGTTCCCTTGCGCGCGAGGAGCTCCGCAAGGTCGAGGACAAGGCCATCGCCGAGATCGTGAAGTTCCAGGAAGACGTGGGACTGCAGTCGGTGACCGACGGGGAGTTCCGCCGCACGTACTTCCACATCGACTTCCTGGAGCAGCTCGGCGGCGTGAAGACCGA
>JAEZEB010000085.1 GCA_023438115.1 Pseudomonadota bacterium
CGTCGCGCTCGTCGAACACGAAGCAGCGGCCGCGGAAATGCGCGCCGCCGGCTTCCTCGAAATACTTGAGGATCCCGCCTTCGAGCTGCCACACGTGCTCCAGGCCGGCTTCCTCCATCACCAGCGCCGCCTTTTCGCAGCGGATGCCGCCGGTGCAGAAGCTCACCACCGCCTTGCCGCGCAGCTGCTCGGCGCGCTCCTGCAGCGCCCGCGGGAATTCGCTGAATTTCGCCAGCCGCCAGTCCACCGCGCCCTCGAAGGTGCCGTGGTCCACCTCGAAGCCATTGCGCGTGTCCAGCAGTGCCAGCGGGCGGCCTTCGTCGTCATGCCCCTGGTCCAGCCAGCGCTTGAGCGTCGCCGCGGGCAGGGCCGGCGCGCGGCGCGCGGACGGCCGGATCGCCGGCCGGTCCATGCGGATGATCTCGCGCTTGTGCTTCACGAGCATGCGGCCGAAGGGCACGCTGTCCGACCAGCTTTCCTTGGCCTGCAGGTTGGCCAGGCGGGCGTCGGCGCCCAGGTGCGCGAGCAGGGCGCGCACGGCCTCCGGCTCCCCGGCCAGGAACAGGTTGATGCCTTCCTCCGCCAGCAGGATGGTGCCCTTGAGACCCAGGGCACGGCAGCGCGCCAGCAGCGGCTCGCGCAGGGCGGCGGCGTCGGGCAGGGGCACGAACCTGTAGGCGGAAACGTTCAGGACATTGTTCACGGGCGGGAATTCTAGGGAGCTGTCAAGGGGAGGATGGTTCCCGGCCTTTCCTACAATGACCGCATGTTCGTCCACCTGCGCCTGCACACCGAGTTTTCCGTCGTCGACGGCACCAACCGCATCGACGAGATCGTGCAGGCCGCGGCGGCCGACGGGCAGCCGGCGCTGGGCATCAGCGACCTCAACAACCTGTTCGGCGCGATCAAGTTCTACAAGGGCGCGCGCGGCAAGGGCCTCAAGCCCGTGATCGGCTGCGAGGTGATGCTGCAGGGCCTGGGCACGGACCCGGCTGCCCTCTCGCGCGTGGTCCTGCTGGTCCAGAGCCACCGCGGCTACCTGAACCTGTGCGAGATCCTCGCGCGCGGCTGGACGCGCAACGTGGTGCGCGCGCAGGCGGTGGCCAGGCTCGAATGGCTGCAGGAACTGGGCGAGGGCCTGATCCTGCTGGCCGGCGCGCAGGCCGGCCCGGTGGGGCAGGCGCTGCTGGCGGGCGACGAGTCCCGCGCCGCGGACATCGCGCTGCAACTGGCCAACCTGTTCCCGCACCGCTTCTACATCGAGCTGCAGCGCGCGGGCCGCAATGACGACGAGGTGCACGTCGCGGCGGCGGTGCAGCTGGCCGCGCGCCTGAATCTTCCCGTGGTGGCCACGCACCCGGTGCAGTTCACCAAGGAAGACGACTACGAGGCGCACGAGGCGCGCGTGTGCATCTCCGAGGGCGAGATCCTGGGCAACCAGCGGCGGGTGCGCAAGTTCACGCGCGAGCAATACTTCAAGAGCGCGGCGCAGATGGTGGAGCTGTTCGCCGACCTGCCTTCGGCGGTGGCCAACACGCTGGAGATCGCGCGGCGCTGCAACCTCGTGCTGGAACTGGGCAAGCCGCGGCTGCCCAACTTCCCCACGCCCAACGGCATGCCAATCGAGGAGTACTTCCGCTACGCCTCGCACGAGGGCCTGAAGGAACGCCTGGTGCAGCTGTTCCCCAACGAGGCGGAGCGCGAGAAGCAGCGTCCGCGCTACGAGGAGCGGCTGGAGTTCGAGATCGGCACCATCCTGAAGATGGGGTTCCCCGGCTACTTCCTGATCGTGGGCGACTTCATCAACTGGGCCAAGAACAACGGCTGCCCGGTGGGCCCGGGCCGGGGCTCGGGCGCCGGCTCGCTCGTCGCGTACGCGCTGAAGATCACCGACCTCGACCCGCTGCAGTACAACCTGCTGTTCGAGCGTTTCCTGAACCCGGAACGCGTGTCGATGCCCGACTTCGACATCGACTTCTGCCAGGGCAACCGCGACCGCGTGATCGAGTACGTGAAGGAGAAGTACGGGCGCGAGGCGGTGTCGCAGATCGCCACCTTCGGCACGATGGCCGCGCGCGCCGCCGTGCGCGACGTCGGCCGCGTGCTCGACATGAGCTACACCTTCTGCGACGGCATCAGCAAGCTGATCCCCAACAAGCCCGGCACGCACATCACCATCGCGGATGCGCTGGAGCAGGAGCCCATCCTCAAGGAGCGCTACCAGCGCGAGGACGAGGTCCGCACGCTGCTGGACCTGGCGCAGAAGCTCGAGGGCATGACCCGCAACATCGGCATGCACGCCGGTGGCGTGCTGATCGCGCCGGGCAAGCTCACCGACTTCACGCCGCTGTACCAGCAGCCGGGCAGCGATTCCGCGGTGAGCCAGTACGACAAGGACGACGTGGAGGCCGCGGGCCTGGTGAAGTTCGACTTCCTGGGCCTGGCCACGCTGACCATCCTGGAGCTGGCGCGCCAGTTCATCGTCAAGCGCCATCCCGGCCAGGAGGACTTCGCCTTCGAGAAGGTGCCGCTGGACGACGCGCAGACCTACAAACTCTTCTCCGACGGCAAGACCGAGGCGGTGTTCCAGTTCGAATCGCGCGGCATGCAGGGCATGCTGCGCGACGCGCGGCCCACGCGCCTGGAGGACCTGATCGCGCTGAACGCGCTGTACCGCCCGGGCCCGATGGACCTGATCCCCAGCTTCGTGGCCCGCAAGCACGGGCGCGAGGAGGTGGACTACCCGCACCCCGCCGTGGCGCAGATGCTCAGCGAGACCTACGGGATCATGGTCTACCAGGAGCAGGTGATGCAGACGGCGCAGATCCTGGGCGGCTACTCGCTCGGCGGCGCCGACCTGCTGCGCCGCGCGATGGGCAAGAAGAAGGCCGAGGAGATGGCCGAGCACCGCGAGCGCTTCCGCGCCGGCGCGGCCAAGACACACGGCATCCCCGAGGAGAAGGCCGACGAGATCTTCGACCTGATGGAGAAGTTCGCGGGCTACGGCTTCAACAAGTCGCACGCCGCCGCGTACTCGCTGCTCGCGTACCACACCGCGTGGCTGAAGGTCCATTACACGGCGGAGTTCTTCTGCGCCAACATGACCATCGAAATGGACAACACCGACAAGCTGAAGGTGTTGTTCGAGGATGCGCAGAACCGCTTCGGGCTGACCTTCGAGCCGCCGGACGTCAATCGCGGCACCTACCGCTTCGAGCCGATCTCCGACAAGGTGATCCGCTACGGGCTGGGGGCGATCAAGGGCACGGGCCAGTCGGCGATCGAGGCGATCGTCGCCGCGCGCGAGGAGGGCGGCCCCTTCACCAGCCTGTACGACTTCTGCTGCCGCGTGGACCGCTCGCGCATCAACAAGCGCACGGTGGAAGCGCTGGTCAAGGCCGGCGCCTTCGACGCGCTGCAGATGAACCGCGCCGCGCTGGTCGCGTCCATCGACCGCGCCTTCGAGTTCGCCAACGCGCAGGAAGCCAACGCCAACCAGGGCGGCCTGTTCGACCTGGGCGACGATTCGCATGGCGCCAGCACGCAGGAGCCGGACCTGGTGGAGACCACGCCCTGGGGCGTGAAGGAGCGCCTGTCGCAGGAGAAGACGGCGATCGGCTTCTACCTGTCGGGCCACCTGTTCGACGAGGTGGAGCGCGAGGTGCGCCGCTTCTGCAAGCGCCGCATCGACGAACTGGTGGACACGCGCGAGCTGCTGCTGCTGGCCGGCATCGTGACGGACATGCGCATCATCAACGGGCAGCGCGGCAAGCTGGCGCTGTTCAAGCTGGACGACAAGACGGACGTGATCGAGGCGGCGGCGGACGAGGGCGTGTTCGGCCCCCACCGTGCCTGGTTCAAGGACGACGAGCTGGTGGTGGTGCAGGCCAAGCTGCAGCCCGATCGCTTCTCGGGCGGCTTCCGCCTCAACGTGCAGCAGATCTGGGACCTCGCGACCGCGCGCTGCCGCTTCGGCAAGTACCTCAAGGTCGCCGTCAACGGCCAGGTGCCCGACATCCAGCGCCTGGTGCGCGAGTTCCCGCCGCGCAAGGAGATGTCGGAGCAGGGCGAACTGGTGCGCGGCCTGGGCGTGCGCCTGCTGGTGCAGCGCGAGACGGCGCAGGCGGAACTGCAGCTGGGCGAGAACGCGCGCTTCTTCCCCACCGATGCCGCGCTGGCGAGCTGGATCGCGCAGGCGCATGGGGGGCAGGCGCAGATCGTGTACGAGGCGTAGGGCGATGGTGGGGCCCCGGGGGGG
>JAEZEB010000179.1 GCA_023438115.1 Pseudomonadota bacterium
GTGGCGGTGGCCGCGGTGGGTAGCGCCGCGGAGGCGGCGGCCGCGGTCGCGGATGACCCGCGGCGGATGACGGGCGATGGCCGGGAGACCCTGGCCGTCCTTCGTCATTGCGCAGTCACCGAAGTCATTTGTCATCCCGCAAGCTAGAATTGCGGGCTTTGCCGAACTTTCTGCTTCCGGCAAAACCCTAAAACATCAAGCTCAGGAAACCAGCATGGCTATCGAACGCACCCTCTCCATCATCAAGCCCGACGCCGTGGCGAAGAACGTGATCGGCCAGATCTACGCCCGCTTCGAAGCCGCCGGCCTGAAGATCGTCGCGGCCCGCATGGCCCACCTGTCGCGCCAGGAGGCCGAGCAGTTCTACGCCGTGCACAAGGAGCGTCCCTTCTTCAAGGACCTGGTGGACTTCATGGTCTCCGGCCCGGTGATGATCCAGGTCCTGGAAGGCGACAACGCGATCGCCAAGAACCGCGACCTGATGGGCGCCACCGATCCCAAGAAGGCTGCCCCCGGCACCATCCGCGCCGACTTCGCCGACAGCATCGACGCCAACGCGGTGCACGGTTCCGACGCCCCCGAAACCGCCAAGGTCGAAGTCTCGTTCTTCTTCCCGGGCATGAACGTCTACGCGCGCTAAGCGCAAGACCATGCGATGACGGCCAACCTGCTCGATTTCGACCTCGAGGGTCTGGCCGCGTTCGCGGGTTCGCTGGGTGAGAAGCGCTTCCGCGCCACCCAGCTGTTCCGCTGGATCCACCAGAAGGGCGCGCGCGAGTTCGCCCAGATGACGGACCTGGCGAAGTCCCTGCGCGACAAGCTCGAGGGCAGCGCCCGCATCGAGGGCCTGCCCATCCTCTCCCAGCACGAATCCGCCGACGGCACGATCAAGTGGCTGTTCGACGTGGGCGACGGCAACGCCGTCGAGTCCGTGTTCATCCCCGAGGACGACCGCGGCACCCTGTGCATCTCCTCGCAGGCCGGCTGCGCCGTCGGCTGCCGCTTCTGCTCCACGGGCCACCAGGGCTTCTCGCGCAACCTCTCCACGGGCGAGATCCTCGCGCAGCTGTGGTTCGCCGAGCACTTCCTGCGCGCGCACCTGAGGACCGGCGGCGCCCGCGTCATCTCCAACGTGGTGATGATGGGCATGGGCGAGCCGCTCCAGAACTACGCCGCGCTGGTGCCCGCGCTGCGCGTGATGCTGGACGACCATGGCTACGGCCTCTCGCGCCGCCGCGTGACGGTGTCCACCTCCGGCGTGGTGCCCATGATCGATCGCCTGGGCGAGGACTGCCCGGTGGCGCTCGCGGTGTCGCTGCACGCGCCCAACGACGAACTGCGCGACAAGCTCGTGCCGCTCAATCGAAAGTACCCGATCGCGGACCTGCTGGACGCCTGCAACCGCTATCTCGAACACGCGCCGCGCGACTTCATCACTTTCGAGTACTGCATGCTCGATGGCGTGAACGACCAGCCGGAGCACGCGCGCCAGCTCGTGGACCTGGTGCGGCGCCACGGCGGCCGCGGCGTGTCGTGCAAGCTCAATCTCATCCCCTTCAATCCTTTCCCCGCCTCGGGCCTGGTGCGTTCCCCGCAACAGAGCGTGCAGGCATTCGCGAAAATCCTGAGTGATGCTGGTATCGTCACGACGGTGCGGAAGACGCGCGGCGACGACATCGATGCCGCGTGCGGCCAGCTGGCCGGCGACGTGAAGGACCGCACCCGGGTGGACCGCCGCATCGCGCAGCAGCGCACGGTGATGCTCAGGCAGGTCCCCGCGGACACAGCGACGAAGGAGGCTTAGGGGATATGAACAGGGCCATGGCGGCGCAAGGCCGCTCCAGGGCGGGATGGATGGCGGCCGCGGCCCTCGTGGCCGCGCTGGGAGGCCTGGCGGGTTGCGCGACGCCGCACCACGACCCGATGGCCGCCGCCGGTCCCTCGCAATCGGAGGAAAGCGACCAGCGGCGCCGCGCGCGCATCCGGCTGGAACTCGCGAGCAGCTACTACGCCGAAGGCAAGACGGACATCGCGTTCGAGGAACTGCGGCAGGTGATCGCCACCGATCCCTCCTACCCGGACGCGTACAACCTGCAGGGCCTGATCTTCATGCGCCTGGGGGACGAGCGCCAGGCCGAGGAGAGCTTCCGCCGCGGGCTCGCGCTCAATCCGCGCGACTCGGACACGGCCCACAACTACGGCTGGCTGCTCTGCCAGCTGCAGCGTTATCCGGATTCCTACCGGGCGTTCCAGCAGGCGCTGGCCAACCCGATGTACTCCGACCGCGCGAAGACGCACATGGCCCTGGGCCTGTGCCAGGCGCGGGGCGGGCAGCTCGCCGACGCGGAGTCCAGCCTCACGCGCTCGTACGAGCTCGATCCGGCCAATCCCATCACCGGCTACAACCTGGCGCGCCTGCTGTACGACCGCGGCCAGTACGAGCGCGCGCAGTTCTACATCCGCCGCCTGAACAACAGCGAGCGCGCGAATGCGGAATCGCTGTGGCTGGGCATCAAGGTCGAGAACCGCATGAGCGACCGGCAGGCGATGGGCCAGCTGAGCGACGTGCTGCGCCGCCGCTTCCCGCAGTCGAAGGAACGCGAGTCGCTGGACCGGAGGGCCTTCGATGAGTGAGGCCGCCTCCTTCGACGGTGCGGCGCCCGACGGCGTGACGGCGGGCACGCTGCTGCGCGAGGCGCGCGAGGCCGCCGGCCTGCACGTCGACACGCTGGCGGCGAACCTGAAGGTGCCGGTGCGCAAGCTCGAGGCGCTGGAGCAGGACCGCTACGACCTGCTGCCCGACGCCGTGTTCGTGCGCGCGCTCGCCTCGAGCGTCTGCCGCTCGCTGAAGGTCGATCCGCAGCCCGTGCTGCAGCGCCTGCCGCAGGGCAACCAGCCGCGCCTGCCGCAGGAGGGCGACGGCCTCGGCGCGCCGTTCCGCGCCCCCAACGACGGCCCCGGCCCGGGCGTGATGCAGCACGTGTCCCGCCCCGTCGCGCTGATCGTGCTCGCCCTGCTGCTGGCGGCCCTGGTGCTGATCTTCCTGCCGACGCGCCTGGATACCGGCGCGGACACCGCGCAGCCGGACGCCACGCAGCCGGCCGCGGAGCCCGCGAATGCCCCGGCCGCGCAGGTTGCCGAAACGCCGGCCGCTGCACCCGAGGTGCCGGCGGTGGCCGCCGCGCCTGCTCCGACT
>JAEZEB010000186.1 GCA_023438115.1 Pseudomonadota bacterium
CCGAACCCCGACATCGCCCCCTAAGCCACCACCCCCACATCCATCTCCTCCAGCCACTGCGCGACATGCTGCGCCAGCGCCTCCGTGCCGCGCGCGATGTCCCCGTCCACCGACAGCAGGTGGTCCATGCCATCCACGATCACCAGCCGCGCATCCGGCTTGGCCGCATGCAGCAGGCGCGCGTGCTCCACGCCGACCTGGGGATCGGCGGTGCCGTGCACCACCAGCGCCGGCACTTCCAGCTCGCGCAGCACCTCGGGCGGGTCGTAGCGGAACCAGGACATCAGGTAAGGCTGGACCGTGGGCCGGAACAGCAGCACCAGCGCGTCGGGCACGTCCTCCACCGGCTGCTGCCGCTCCAGTGCATCGAGCGCCGCCAGCGCCGGCTGCGAGAGGTCGGCCGGCAAGGTGCCCTCGATCTGTGCACGCATGAGCGCCGAGGCGCGGCTGCCCGCACCGGCCACGGACACCACCGCAGCCGCCTGGGCATCCTCGGCGGCCAGCGCGGAGATGAGTGCACCTTCGCTGTGCCCGACGAGCACCACGCGGGCGATGCGCGGATCGGCCGCGAGATGCTCGGCCCAGGCCACGGCGTCGTCGACCAAGTGTTCGAAGCGCAGCTTCTCCTCGCTCAGGCCCGGATACACGCTCTGCCCGACGCCGCGCTTGTCGTAGCGCAGCGAGGCGACACCGCGCGCCGCGAGCGCCTGCGCCAGGCGCTTCAGGTTATCGATCGGCGCGGGCAGCAGCGGGTTGTTGCCGTCCCGGTCGGTGGGACCCGAGCCCGCCACCAGCAGCGCGGCCGTCCAGGGTCCGGGCCCTTCGGGCACCAACAAGGTGCCGCAGAGCTCGCCCCAGGGCGTGGGCAAGGCGATCGCGTGTTCAGGCATCGGCCCACTGTAGCAGCGGCACGGCGGTGCTTCACGTACGAAGACACCCTCGCCGCGCGTCCGCCTTTGCCGTCCCCCGGTCCGGCCCCGGGAAATACCGCATCTGCCGCGCGGCCATTGGGACTTAAGCTCGACGGACAACCATCACCTCTCCCGGAGTCCGCATGAAGCTGAAGTTCGCGATGTCCATCGCCGCCCTGGCGCTCGCCGGCCAGGCCGTCGCCCAGACCAAGTGGGACCTGCCCGCCGCCTACCCGGCCGGCAACTTCCACACCGAGAACCTGGTGCAGTTCGCCAACGACGTCGATAAGGCGACCGGCGGCAAGCTCAAGATCACCGTGCACGCCAACGCTTCGCTGTACAAGGCGCCCGAGATCAAGCGCGCCGTGCAGGGCGGGCAGGCGCAGATCGGCGAAATCCTGCTGGTGAACTTCCAGAACGAATGGCAGATTTTCGGCGCCGACGGCATCCCCTTCCTGGCGGACAGCTACGACGCCGCGGCCAAGCTGTGGCGCGCGCAGAAGCCGCTGCTGGAAAAGAAGCTCGGCGAGCAGGGCATGATGATCCTGTACGCGGTGGCCTGGCCGCCGCAAGGCATCTACACCAAGAAGGAGATCAACTCCGCCGCCGACATGAAGGGCCTGAAGTGGCGCGCCTACAGCCCGGCCACCGCCCGCATCGCGGAACTGGTGGGCGCGCAGCCGGTGACGGTGCAGGCCGCGGAACTGTCGCAGGCCATGGCCACGGGCGTGATCGAGTCGTACATGTCCTCCGGCTCCACCGGCTGGGATACCAAGACCTACGAGCACATCAAGAACTGGTACGACACGCAGGCCTGGCTGCCCAAGAACGCGGTGATCGTCAACCGCGCGGCCTTCAACGCGCTGGACAAGGCGACGCAGGACGCGCTGCTCAAGGCCGGCGCCGACGCCGAGAAGCGCGGCTGGGAAGCGAGCCGCAGGACCAACACCGAGGTGCTGGAGAAGCTCAAGGGCCAGGGCATGACCATCCACACGCCCTCAGCGCAGCTGAAGGCCGACATGAAGAAGGTCGGCGACACCATGCTCAAGGAGTGGCTGGAGAAGGCGGGGCCCGAGGGGCAGCAGCTGGTGGATGCGTATCGGAAGATGTGAGTTGTCATCCCGGCCATCGAGCCGGGATGACAAGTTTGGGGGTCAGCCCGTGCGCGCCCCCACGCTGCACACGATCCCGCCCGGATCGTTCTCCTGCACGGCGCGCAGGTTCTTCGCCTGCGCCACTTCCATGTCGCGCGGCAGCGTGACGCCGTTCTTCACGGCCAGCACTTCGGCCATGATGCTCACGGCGATCTCCGGCGGCGTCTTGCTGCCGATGAAGACGCCGATGGGCCCGCGCAGCCGCTGCAGGTCGGCGGCGGTGAGCCCGAAGTGCTCGATCATCCGCTGGTGCCGCGCCTCGTTGTTGCGGCGGCTGCCGATCGCGCCCACGTAGAAGGCCTCGGTCTTCAGCGCCTCCAGCAGCGCGAGGTCGTCGAGCTTGGGATCGTGCGTGAGCGCGATCACGCAGCTGCGGCGATCGGGGCGGAAGGACAGCACCACGTCGTCGGGCATGTCGCCCACCACCGTCGCGCCGGCCACGCTCCAGGCGCCGCGATACTCCTCGCGCGGATCGCACACGGTGACCGAGAAGCCGCTGAATAGCGCCATCGTCGCCAGGTACTCGGTGAGCTGGCCGGCACCGATCAGCAGCATGCGGTATTCGGGGCCGAAGGTGTTGACCAGCGCTTCGCCGGTCAGCACCAGTTCCTCCGGCGCATAGGCTTCGCTCAGCATGACGTGGCCGTCGGCCAGGTTCACGCGGCGGCGCATCAGGCGGCCGGCCTCCAGCGCGCGCACCAGCAGGTCCAGCGCCACGGGATCGGGGTCGTATTCGAGCAGCAGTTCCAGCGTGCCGCCGCAAGGCAAGCCGAAGCGGTGGGCCTCGTCGGCCGTCACGCCGTACTTCACGAAGCCGGGCGCGCCCGTCGGCATTTCGTGCCCCGGCTCCGTGCCCGCGTAGGCGCGCGTGTGGCGGTAGATCAGGTCGTCCTCGATGCAGCCGCCGGAGACCGAGCCGACCACGGCGCCGTCCTCGGCCAGCGCCATGATGGAGCCCACCGGCCGCGGCGAGGAGCCCCAGGTGCGCACCACGGTGGCCAGCAGCGCGCGCTTGCCGGCGGCGCGCCAGTCGCGCAGGGTCCGCAGCACCATCACGTCGAGGTTTTCCATGCCGTCTCCTTCGCCGCCTCAGAAGGCGTAGGCCGCATTCACGCCGACCAGCCAGGTGCGTCCCGGCGCCGGTTCGAAGAAGCGGCCGTTGCCGTCGTTCACGATCACCGAACCTACATGGTTCCTGTTCGCCACGTTGTCCACCCGCAGGAATTCCCGGAAGGTCCAGGGGCCGCGCCGCTGCCGCAGCGACAGGCGCAGGTTGAACACGGTGGCTGCCGGCGCCGCATCGCGGTTGAGGTCGTTGACCGGGATGCTGCCCACGTGCCTGGCCTCCAGCGCCGTCTCCAGCCCCCAGGGCCTGTGCTTCCAGGCGATCTCCGCGTAGCCGGTCAGCCGCGGGATGCCGGGGATGCGGTTGCCGGCCGGCACCACGGTGTCCGCGGCCGGGCAAGGCGTGCCGGCGCAGGTGAGGAAATCAGAGCGGAAGCGCGCATCGAGGTACGTCAACGCCGCGTAGGTCGACCACGCCGGAGCGAACCGTCCCTCCAGCGCCAGCTCGAAGCCCTGGCGGCGCGTCTTGCCCACGTTCTGGAAGGTGCTGCGCCCGCCCGTGTTGCTGAGAACGGAGATCTCGTCGGACGCGCGCGCCTGGAACAGCGCCGCGTTCACGCGCCAGTCCGGCGCCGGCTCCGCCTTGAGCCCGATCTCGAACTGCTTGCTGCGCGCCGGCCGCAGCGCGAAGTTGAGCCCCGGCTGCCCGCCCTGCCGGTACGACAGTTCGTTGAACGTGGGCGTCTCGAAGCCGCGCCCCGCCGATGCATAGACGTTCAGGCGTTCGTTGACGTGGTACACGATGCCGACGACGGGCGTGGTCGCCTCGAAGCGCGCCGAGCCGCTGTCGTCGCCGTTGCCCGGCGCCACGAAGCGGTCGCTTGAATCGAAGCGCACGACGGAATGGCGCAGCCCGCCCGTGAAGCTGAAGCGCTCGCCGCGCCACTGCGCCTGCGCATACTGGTCGAAGCTGCGCACGCGGTTGCCTTCGTCGCGGCGCAGCTCGCCGCGCACGCCCAGCGTGCTGCCGACGAAGTTGCGGTAGCCCTTGCGGTCTTCCTCCAGTTCGTCGGCCATGAGGCCCGCGGTGAACGTGAGCAGGCCGGTGCCGGTGCGCCGCTCGGCGGTCCACTGCGCATCCACCCCCTGGTACTCGCGCTCCAGCGAGATCACGCCGCCGGAGTGCGTGGGCGCGAATTGCGGTCCCTGCGGGATCGACTGGAACTGCTCGGTGCCACGCTGCCCGCGCCAGGTGGTGAGCTTGAGCGCGTGCACGTCGTCGATGCGGTGCTCCACGATCAGGCCACCCTGCACCTGGTCGACCGACTTGCGCGTGTTGAAGGTGAGCGCCGCGTCGTCGGCCTGGCGCGGATTGGCCTCCCAGTCCGCGCGTGTGAGGCCCAGCGGATCCTGCACGTCGGGCATGTCCACCGCATTGAGCACCAGCGTCACGCGCGTGGCCTCGGTGGCGCGCAGGCGCAGCTTGCCGTTGAAGCCGCGACGGTCCGCGGCGCTGTGCTCGCGGAAGCCGTCGGTGTGGAAGTCGGTGGCACTGAAGTTCCAGTTCCAAGCGCCTTCCTCGCCGCTGAAGCGCACGTTGTGGCGCCGCACGCCGTGGCGGCCCAGGGCGGTGCCGGCCTCCAGCACTTCCTGCGGGCCGCCGTCCGCGGTGAAGAGGCTGATGACGCCACCCGAGGAATTGCCGTACAGCGAGGAAAACGGTCCGCGCAGCACCTCCAGCCGGTCGGCCGAGGCGAGGTCGAAATGCGAGATCTGCCCCTGGCCGTCGGGCGCGGTGGCGGGGATGCCGTCCGAATACAGCCGGATGCCGCGCACGCCGAAGGTCGAGCGTGCCCCGAAGCCGCGCACGGAGACCTGCAGGTCCTGCGCGTAGTTCTGGCGGTTGAACGCCACCACGCCGGGGATGCGCACCAGCGGCTCGGACAGGTTGACCTGCAACTGCGCGTTGCGCAGCTGCTCGCCCTGCACCACGTCGACGGACGCCGGCGTGTCGAAGGCTTCCTGCGCCACGCCCGGCGTCGGCATCACGACCACCGGGCGCAGCGTGCGCTCGGGCTCGTCGGCGGCGGGGGCCGCTCCCTGCGCCGCGGCTTCCAGGGCCGCCAGCAGCGCCGCGGCAAGCACAGGCTGTTTCATGCGTGGTTCCCGCGAATGGGCCTCAGCGTGCCAGCATCAGGAGCAGCACGACGACGACCACGCCGAACAGCGCCCATGCCCACGTGGGCATGCGCCGGACGGCGCCCGCTTCCGGCGGCGCGGGCGTCTGCGGGGGCAGCGCGGCTTCGGCGGCATACGCCTGCGGATGGCGGCGCTGCATCTCGGCATCGAAGCGCTTGAAGAAATCCTCGGCCATGGACTTCGCCACGCCGTCCACCAGGCGCTGCCCCACCTGCGCGATCTTGCCGCCCACCTGCGCCTGCGCGGTGTAGCTCAGCTCGCAGCCGCCGCCTTCCACGGGCGGTGCCAGGTTCACGCGCGCGCTGCCCTTGCCGAAACCGGCGGGGCCGCCCTGCCCTTCGAAGTGCAGCGTGTAGCTGTTGGGCGGCTGCACGTCCATCAGCAGGATCTTGCCGTTGAAGCGCGCGGCGACGGGGCCCACGCGCACGGACATGGCCATGGCGTACTGGTTCTCTCCCGTGGCTTCGACCTTGTCGCAGCCGGGGATGCAGGTCTTGAGCACCTCGGGATCGTTGAGCGCATCCCAGGCC
Source organism: Pseudomonadota bacterium (assembly GCA_023438115.1). Taxonomy (GTDB): domain Bacteria; phylum Pseudomonadota; class Gammaproteobacteria; order Burkholderiales; family Burkholderiaceae_C; genus Ramlibacter. Next base: position 5,860 of record JAEZEB010000186.1, read on the forward strand.
TGTTGCTGGGTGACGGCCAGGTGGCGTTGGCCTTGCATTTCCATGGATCGTTTCCTCTATCGGTCCAGCAGGTCGGCCAGGCCGGTGGCCAGGTCCTGCAGCTTGGCGATGTTGTGCACGGCCAGCATCGCATGCGCGTGGCGGTGCAGCACGGCAGCGCCGCGCGCCAGGGGAGCATAGCCCTCGAAGCGCAGCAGCGGGTTCAACCACAACAACCTGCGACAGCGATGCGTCAGCCATTCGAGCTCGCGGGACAGGTCTTCCGGCTCGCCCGTGTCCAGCCCGTCGCTGATGATGAGCACCAGCGTGCGACGTCCCACCAGCCGGCGCGCGTGCCGCTGCCGCAGCGTGGCGAGCGATTCGCCCAGGCGCGTGCCGCCGCCGAAATCGCCGATGGCCGCGCTGGCGACGCCAAGCATCGCGTCGGTGTCCGCGAGCCGGAACGCCGGCGTCAGGTCGGTCAGCTGCGTGCCGAAGGCGAACACGTCGCGGCGGCGATGCGCCCGCGTGGCCGCGTGCAGGAAGGCGAGCAGCAGGCGCGCGTAGCGCTCCATCGAACCCGAGACGTCGACCAGCACCAGCAGCGGCAAGGCCTGCCGCGTGCGCTGCATGCGCTCCAGCACCATCAGCTCGCCGCCCGTGCGCGCGGCCCGCCGCAGCGAGCGCGCCCAGTGCAGCTG
>JAEZEB010000221.1 GCA_023438115.1 Pseudomonadota bacterium
CATGGATCCCGGGTCAAGCCCGGGATGACAAGGCCCCACCTCACCTCACCTCACCTCACCTCACCGCAACCGCACCGGCGCCGCCATTTGCTCCGGCGTCGTGAAGTACTCCGCCCACTTCCCGCGCTGCTCCTGCGCCCTTCGCAACTCGCTGCGCGCCACGGTCCGCAGGTGCACCTCGTCCGGCCCGTCCATCAGCCGCAGCGCGCGGCCCCAGGTGAAAAGGAAGGCCAACGGCGTGTCGGGCGAGAGGCCCATCGCGCCGAAGACCTGGATCGCGCGGTCCAGCACGCGCACCTGCAGCCGCGCGGCCACAACCTTGATCGCGGCGATCCACGCGCGCAGCTCTTCGGGCGGTTCCGGCTGGTCCAGCGCCCAGGCGGTGCGCAACACCAGCAGCCGCGCCTGGTCGATCTCGATGCGCGATTCGGCCAGCCACTCCTGCACGTTGGCCTGCTGCGCCAGCGGCCGGCCGAAAGCGCGGCGCTCCAGCGCGCGGTCGCAGGCCAGGGCCAGCGCCAGCTCGCACTGGCCCAGCGTGCGCATGCAGTGGTGCAGCCGCCCGGGACCCAGGCGCGACTGCGCCAGGGCGAACCCCTCGCCCCATCCGCCCAGCAGCTGGTCGGCCGGCACCCGCACGTTGCGCAGCACGATCTCGCAGTGGCCCTCGGGCGACAGGTGCTGCAGCACCGGGATGTTGCGCAGCACCTCCACGCCGGGCGCTTCCCTGGGCACCAGGACCAGGCTGTGCGCGCCGTGCCGCTCGCCCTCGGGCGCATCCGCGTTGCGGCAGACGGCCACCAGCAGCCGGCAGTCCGGGTGCGCCGCGCCGGTGACGAACCACTTGCGGCCGTTGACGACCAGCGTGTCGCCCTCGCGCCGCGCTTCCGTGCGCAACGACGTGGGATCCGAGGAGGCCACGTCCGGCTCCGACATCGCGAAGGCCGAGCGCGACTCACCCGCGAGCAGCGGATCCAGCCAGCGGCGCTGCTGCGCCGGCGTGGCATGCCGCAGCAGCAGCTCCATGTTGCCGCTGTCCGGCGCCTGGCAGTTGAAAACCTCGGCGGCCCAGGGCAGGCGCCCCATCGCCTCGGCCAGCGGCGCGTAGTCCTGGTGCGACAGCGCCGTGCCCGGCGCGCCCGCGGGCAAGGCGGGCAGGCACAGGTTCCACAGGCCCTCTTCCCGCGCGAGCGCCCGCAGATCGCCCAGGAACGCCGCTGGCTCGCCGCGCGCCGCGCTCGCCTGCCAGGCGGCGTTGTGCGGCAGCAACCAGCGCGCGAAGAACGCCTCGAGGCGCGCCAGCCACCCGGCGGCGGGGACGGAGGGCTCGAAGTTCATCGCGGCGGCACGCGCAAGGCCATGCCATGAACATACGCCGGCCGGCGGGCCGCGCACTGACGCACATCAAGGGGATGCACGCCCGCGCAGCCGCACCGGCCATCGCGCGTGCCGGCCCGCCCGCTCCGGATGGAGGAGGCGCCGGGCTAACAATTGGGCACAATGGGGGCGCCGCTGCCGCTCCAGCCTCATCCGTGCCCGCACTCAACGACCTGCCAAAGCTCATGCCGTTCGCGCTCGCCGCGGTGGCGCTGGCGATCGCCGTGGCGCTGTGGCGGCTGCGGGCGCGCATGCTCAAGCGGGCGGCCCGCCGGCGCGCGGCGGGCTACCAGCTGATGGACTGCCTGAAGGCCTACACGGCCTGGATCGACTGGCATCGCGACGAGCCGCTGCTGCACCGCGATCCGGAGAACCTGGGCATCCCCGCCGCGCTGGCGCAGGCGGTGCAAGTGAAGGACCAGCACTTCCCGGAGCTGTCCAAGCTCATGGTGCAGCTGCTGCAGTCGCACCGCGAGCTCATGCAGTACCTGTGGGAGCAGAACATCCTGCGCGTGAGCGGCGGCCGCCCCAACCGGCCGCACTATGCCGATCCGCGCTACCACCAGCTGCGCGACATGCAGGACGCGGCGCTGGACAGCCTGTTCCTGCGCTGCCGCGAACTCATAGGCGAGACGGAAGTGGAGTGGAAGCGCACGCGCAGCGACTTCACCTTCTCCAGCCAGATGAGCCAGCCCTCGCAGTCCTCCACGCCCTCCTGATCACACCCAGGGCAGCGCGTCCAGCAGGCTCGCCCACTCGGCGTCGCTGCGTTCGTGGCCGGGCACCTGGGCAGGCGCCACCGCGGGCGCGCTGAGCAGGTGCTGCCCATCCCACCGCAGGCTGCGCTCGGGCGTCAGCAGAATCCAGTGCCGTCCCGGCTCGCGCGTGGCGAGCCAGGCCGCCACCGCCTCGCATACGTAGTGCGCCGGCTCGTACCAGGCCACGGGCACCACGCCGGCGCGCAACGCCAGAGGACGGAACACCAGCCGCGCCTTCATCTTCTGGATGTCGCGCCGCACCGCCTGCGCCATCTGCCGCAGGCGCGCGAGGTCGAGGTCCGCGTGGTCGTTCTTGAGCTCGGGCTCGTACACCAGACGCCACAGCGTGCGGTACAGCAGGTCGAAGCGCAGCGGATCGCGGTGCATCACCACGAGTTCGCTCATGCGCACGAAGGACTGCGGGATGATGGCGCGCGCCGCGCGGTTGTGGATGGCCGCGCGCTCGCCGTCGAGCGGTTCCTCGCCGATGCCTTCGGCCGGCGCGGCAGTCCACTGCACGGCCTCGGGCGGCACGAGCTGCGCGAGCAGCCGGGTCGCCTCGCTGTGGAAACCTGCGACGTCGACTTGGTGGGACAGCGGGACCTGCACGGCACGCGGCGGACGGAACGGATACATCCCATTCTGCCTGCCGCCCATCGCGCGTGGGGCCGCGGCGGGGACTATTTCGCCCGGGCCACGGAAACTCCGCTCACGAAGCGGGGAGGAAGCCTTCCACCGACAGGTAGCGCTCGCCCGTGTCGTAGTTGAAGCCGAGCACCGTGGCGCCCGCGGGGATGTCCTTGATCTTCTGCTGGATCGCCGCGAGCGTGGCACCGGAAGAGATACCCACCAGGATGCCCTCCTCGCGCGCGCAGCGCCGCGCCATTTCGCGCGCCGGTTCGGCCTCGACCTGGATGACGCCGTCGAGCAGCGAGGTCTCCATGATCGCGGGAACGAAGCCGGCGCCTATGCCCTGGATCGGGTGCGGCGCGGGCTGGCCGCCGGAGAGCACCGGCGACAGCACGGGCTCGACAGCGAAGACCTTCAGCTTGCTCCACTGCTTCTTGAGCAGGCGCGCGCAGGCCGTGATATGGCCGCCGGTGCCTACGCCGGTGATGAGGTAGTCCACGCCGTCGGGAAAGTCCTCGAGGATCTCGCGCGCGGTGGTGCGCTCGTGCACCTCCACGTTGGCGGCGTTCTCGAACTGCTGCGGGATCCACGCGCCGGGCGTCTGCTCCGCGAGTTCGTGTGCGCGCGCGATCGAGCCCTTCATGCCCTTTTCGCGCGGCGTCAGGTCGAAGGTCGCGCCATAGGCGAGCATCAGGCGCCGGCGCTCGACCGACATGCTGTCGGGCATCACCAGGATCAGCTTGTAGCCCTTGACGGCCGCGACCATCGCCAGCCCGATGCCGGTGTTGCCGGAGGTCGGTTCGATGATGGTGCCGCCGGGCTTGAGCTTGCCACTGCGCTCGGCGTCCTCGACCATGGACAGCGCGATGCGGTCCTTGATGGAGCCGCCCGGATTGGCGCGCTCGGACTTCACCCACACCTGGTGGCTGTCCCCGAACAGCCGGTTGATGCGGATGTGCGGCGTGCGGCCGATGGTGTCGAGGATGCTGCTGGCCTTCATGCGTGTTCTCCTTCCGCGGCAAGGAGGCCATTGTGGCGCGGTTCCGCTCAAGGCGGGTCAGTGCAGCGCGGCGGACGGCCCGCTGGTGAGCAGCGCCGCCAGCGCATGCAAGCACGCGGGCCTGCGGCCACTTCCGCCGCATCGGCACGATGCGCATATTCAGGTACTACATGCGCCTCAAGTCACAAACGGATGTAGCCATCCTCCTCGCGCACTTGCGCTGATGCGATCAGGCGCTGGATGGCGGCATCGACGCGGGCTTCGGCTTCAGCCGGCGTTCTAGCCATACCTAGGAGCTTGCAGGCAGTACGCGCTAGATCTTGCCTTGGCGAAGCGCCAGCCTGTTCCAAGAGGTGCTTGACGAGGGCGCCAATCTCCTCGAGAGGAACATCGCTGACATGACGCCTGGACTGCTCCGTGTCATCGGCCACGCGGAATGTATTCCACCCATCCAATTGGGTTCCTGGTGGCCAGTAAAAGGTCCGGTCTCCATCCTTGGTGCGGATAGTGTCGGGAGGTACCAAGCGCTGTAGCCTTTCGACAATCCTAGCGCCCGTGCGCTTCAAACCCCAGGCGCGCGCAACGCGCTCGAACAAAACAGCGTCCGGCACTGGGCCTTCTTGCGTGATGATGCGCGTGACGTTCTCCCGGAGCAAAGACGCCGCAGTGTGCTCGTAGAACGCCTCTGGGCTACCTCCGTGGACCTCCACCGGCACGTAGTTCAGCAACTTAGGCGCCGCCGCGGGTGTTGGCTGCATGGGCGTATGTCCAGCGAACAGAACTGAATCCTGCTCTACAGCGTCCTCGGGTACAGGCTCCTCAGCGGTGAAAGTGTCCTGCGGCGACGCAACCTCTTCGGCTACGGCCGCTTGCAAACGTGCGTGCAGCTTCTCCAACTCACGCTCGGCGGAGAACCACCAGTCCGTCGACCAGATGCGGTGCAACTTCCATCCAAGGGATTCAAGTACATGCTGGCGCAGGCGGTCTCGGTCTCTCGCGGATGCGGATGAGTGGTAACTTGCCCCATCACACTCCACGCCCAGTAGATAGCGGCCCGGCGCGCGTGGGTCCACGACGGCCATGTCGATACGGTATCCGGAGCAGCCAACCTGCGAATGAACGACCCAGCCTTTGTCTCGTAGCATGTTGGCGACTGCGAGCTCAAAGGGGCTATCTGGACCGAGGCCAGTGGGCGAGCTACTCGCCACCAGGGCCCTCGCGCCTCCGATGGCGAACTCGAGGTATTGCTTCAAGTCCTTGACGCCGGCGGCCCGAACTCTTGAGAGGTCGATGTGCTCGGGACGAAGCGTACTGAAGATGACAACGCCTTCGCGTGCACGGGATACCGCCACGTTCAAGCGCCGGTGACCGCCCTCCCCGTTCAAAGGTCCGAAGTTCATCGTCACCTTGCCGGCCGCATCCGGACCGTAGGTGATGGAGAAGAAGATGATGTCGCGCTCGTCACCTTGCACGTTTTCGAGGTTCTTGACGAACAGTTCCTCGTGCTTGACCTCGGCGAGCGCGCGGTCCAAAACTCCGTTCTGGCGCCTTCGTGCCTCCAGCAAGCTCTCGATCAGCGCTTGCTGCGTCTGATTGAACGTGACGACCCCGACGGACGCCTTACGTGATGCGCTGGTGAAATGGGCCTCAATGGCGTTGACCACAGCTTCCGCTTCAGCCTTGTTGGTCCTCGAGCCGCCCCTGTCGTACACGCCGGTCACGGGTTGAAACTTGACGGCCACGTCGGAAGTCACCGGGGATGGGAATGTCACCAGCTCAGACTCGTAGTACCTCACGTTGCTGAACGTGATGAGGCTCTCGTGCCTGCTGCGGTAATGCCACTTGAGGCTCAACCGGTTCATCCCAGCGCCCAGGCATTCATCCAAGATGCTTTCCAGGTCCTCAACTTGGTCATCGGATGCCGCGCCGTCGCCCTCATCGCTAGACTTAGCGAAGAAACTCGTTGGCGGCAGCTGTTTCGGGTCGCCCACAACGACGAGTTGCTTACCGCGGGCGATAACGCCGACTGCATCCCACACTGGAATCTGAGAAGCCTCGTCAAAGACTACCAAGTCGAACTGGGCGTGGCGCGCGTCCAGGTACTGAGCGACGGACAGGGGCGACATCAGCAAACAGGGCTTCAGTTTGGGCAGGAGCGTCGGCAATCCCTGCACGAGCTGGCGCACAGGCATATGACGCCTTTGCTTCTGCATTTCCCGCCGCAGGCGCCCCATTTCGCTGTCGGCGCCGACGCTCGCGGCCGTGGCCGACGGCACTCGAGCAGAGAGCTGCGCGACGATATAGGTCTTTGTAAGATCTTGGAACCGGCCGTCAACCTCGCGAAACTCTCGAATCTTGCGCTCATGATCGACGCTGGCGAAATTTCGAAGCACAGGGTCCGCGTCAAACGTCTTCTTCAACCACCAGTTCTGGTAGCTGAACTCAAAGTGCATGGCGACGTTTGGCAGGGTTACAGCGCCGGACTCTACGGTGCTCACCAGACCCTGCAGACCGACAGAGATTGCCTCTTCCCGGACCTTTCGCCACTGGCACCAAGAACGCAGGTCCCCGTTGGCTTGCTTCCAGCGTTCAATGGCTGCGCAAACACGCTCGAGTGCCCCGTCCGCATCGGCGGGTCCGCTCAGCGGCTCCACAGGCTTGGCGAGCTCAGTGAGCCTCAGAAGACTGGCGGTGAATTCCGTGAGTCCGCCCCTAAAGGCAATAAGGCTGGCGCCAACCATCCCAGATGGCAGGAGCATGGCTCTTTGCTCGCCGAGGAGGGACACCAAATGCGCGTTGATGGCCTGCGCGCCTTCAGTACCGAGCGATAGAGTCTGTGCCAGAGCGCCGAGCGCCTGCGCGTACTTGCCCGCCCAGGCATTGTGTGCCTCTACATCTTCCCACTTCGTATCGACTCCAGAGAATGAATCCTGCAGGAGCAACTCGGCGTCCGCCTGCATGGAACGTAGGTACTCGTCTTCGTCGTTGACATCCGCCAGTGGCTCGAACGCCCGGGCCAGTGCTTCCGGTGTGGCCGGTTTGCCATCCAAGCGCACAGAGGCCAGCTTGCCCAGAATGCCTCGCCTAGCGAACCAGGACTTCGGCCACCAGGAATTGACTGCCTGACTCCATTCGGTTTTCAGATCGACAGACCTGAACTTGGCAAGCTGTGGCGACCAGCCGGTACCAACCTCCTCCCACCGGCGCTGCCTTGCCTTGCCATGTGCAATCAATGATGCGACGCGAGAGCGGGTGCGCTCATCGTTGGCCTGCCTGGCAAGCCCAACTGGCACCTTTGGTGCGGCCATGAGGACTTCTGCCAGTTGATCCAAAGCGTTGAGAGCCGCCATACCCTGCCCGGCGGGTGCGACACGCAGGAGCCTAGCTATCGGCTCTATTCGCTGCTTGAGAGCGGCCGCCGCACTGGAGACCTCCTCAGCGGCGTACAGTAGGCGGTCCTGCCAGTTTGGAGACCACTCCGTTTGCCCAATGATCGCCAATGGGTGGTTGGTCAGTGTGGGGAGCGCCTGACCGAGTGCAGCAATGCGGCGTGCAGTCTCGCGCAGCTTCAGCAAATCGGCGGCCGAGTGGACATTGCCAACGGGCCAGGGCATAGAAGACGGCTGCGCCCCCGCGTTTGCGATGCACAGGCCCAGGGCATCGTACGCCGTCAGGCCATTGCCGTGCCGGCGATGCAACGCCTCGACGAAGCCATTGAGCTCCTGCCGCAATCCGGCCAACCGCTGCGCCTCGATGTTCCATTCGTCGCTGGACATCCGCCCCGGAGCGGCGAGCGCCGCTCCTAGTTGCTGAAGCACCTCGGACTTTTTGGCTTTCGAGGAGTGGAGTTCCAGGCAAAACGGGCCCAAGCCAATCTTGTTGAGTCGGCTATGGACCACCTCCAGAGCAGCCATCTTTTCGGAGACGAAGAGAACGCTCTTACCCTTCGCGAGGCTATGCGCAATCAGGTTCGTGATGGTTTGGCTCTTGCCCGTACCAGGGGGCCCTTCCAGCACCAGATCTCGTCCAGAATCCACCGCGCAGATGGCCTTCAGCTGCGACGAGTCCGAAAGAAGCGGTGCCAGGATGTCCTGCGGCTTGTAGTTCTCATCCAGCCGCTCGTAGCGCTCGTCGCGTGCCCCGGTGGCGAACGCCTGGCCCGGGTTATCCACCAGATGGCTGACGACTCTATTCGCCTTCAATGCCTCCGTGCGGTCCTGCAGGTCCTTCCACATCAGGTACTTGGTGAACGAGAAAATGCCAAGCCAAGCGCTTTCCTGCACTTCCCATCCGGCAATCTCCCGCACCGCCAGACGGAATGCCTGCAGGATGCGGCCGACATCGACGCCCTTGTCGTCCATCGGGGTGAGGTCCAGGCCCGGGACGCTCAGGGCGAAGGCCGTCTTAAGCAACTGCAGCAGGGTCGGGTTGACAATGGTTTCATCGTCGTGGCGAGTCAGACGAAAGCCGCTCTTGACAGACTGCCTGGTCAGGCTGACAGGAACCAGGATTAGCGGCGCGGTGTGAGCAACTTCAGCCCGGTCTGCCTCTCGCCACTTCAGCATTCCCAAAGCGAGGTAGAGCGTGTTGGCGCCACCTTCCTCAAGGCCAGTCCGCGCCGCGCTGAACAGGGCAAGGAGGCTTCCGTCCAACGCATCCTGCTGCACCTTGGCGATGACCTCGTGGTTGGTCAGCGACTCCAGCGCCATGTCGTCCAACGGCGATCTCCCGGTGCGGCCGATATGCACCTGAGCGGACCGCGGGTCAGCGCCTTCCATCAATCCGGGCAGCGGCTTGATGCGGAAGTCGCGCCCGGCTGCCAGACCATCCTCGAGCGCTGCCAGGTCAGGCGCCACGAGCTGAAGACTGGCCTTCGTGGGCTTGAAGTTCAGGAGCTTGTTGCGCAGGGTGAGGTCTAGGAGCTTCCCCTTCCATTTGGCCAAACGACCTTCCGGTGTGTCGTCTGTACTCAGCTCAATCGGGGTGAGGAACGCCGGGTCCAGGGGCGGCAATTGCGGAGTGGCCTCGATTTGCTCTGGCGCAGCGACCTCGTCCGGCTCGGCACCGTCGCGTGCCAATGCGACCCGCGACGGCAGCGGCTTGATCTGCACGCCGCGGGCCATGTGGATGTCCACTGCATAACGGAACGTGTCCTCCTCCTGGAGATGCCGAGCGCCCTGCTCCATCGCCAGCCTCAGCGACGGACGCATGGTCTTATGCTGCGCCACCCCCGTCGTTTCGAAAACCAGGAACTCGCCGGTGTCCACCCTCTTCCGCACGGCAAGGACGTCATCCGTAAGCGGAAACGGGAACGATGCCTGGTGCAGCCACAGTCCAACCCAGGCATGGCCCTCCTTCATCAGGATGACAGGCCGCAAGCCCGCCTGCTCCAAGCAAGACGAAAAGAGCATCGCTAGGTCAAGGCAAGTCGCGACACGCCCTTCGAGGATGCGGTCGGCGGTGCGGATCTTCTGTCCATCGCTGCCGAAAGACGCCGGCGGCTCGGCGTACTGCAGGTTCTCCGCGGCGATGATGCTGTAAAGGGCCGAGACCTGCTTCCACACCACGTCCCGGCTCTTCGACTGGTAGCCATCCATGGAGAGCTCGGGATTGGAGCTGCGCAGGAGTTTCGACGCCTTGCCAATCAGTACGTCGACCGCCGGGTTATTCGGCATGGAGAACGCTGCCAGGAGTTCCGGCAGGGCTCGCGTGCCAGCCCATTGGTCGTACGCGAGAACTTCGATGGTCTTGGCCTCTCGCGCGAGCTCGCGATCCTCCTGAACCAACGCAACCCCAACCGTAGCAGTGATGCTCTCTTGCAGGTCCGCCAAGTAACTATGGTCAGGCCGAAGGTCGATGGGACCCAGGCTGCGGGTCTCTCCAGGCGCAATCTTCTGAAAGCGCAGCTTGGCGCCAATCGCAAAGGCGGGGTCACATCGGACCAGGAGCTCCACGTCTGCGAGCTCCACCTCGGAGTTATTGGTGAGGCGGACGGTCCGTAGGACTGGCACGGAGTTCTGGATGGAGGCATAGCCGATGGTTGGCGCCGAGTCCAGTTCCAGGAGATAGGGGACTTGGGCGCCCTGCTCCTCCTGCTGCGAAGCTGCTTCTTCCATTCGCGCCTCCTTGCAGCCGCAAGTGTAAGTAAGAATGTGTTGCCAAGGGTTGGGGCGAACCCGGTCGAGAGCCGCCAACCGGCACTCCGCCAAGCGGGACTGGTAGCCCGGCCATCGATTGGCTGGCGCAGAACTAGATAAGCCGCAGGTGCTGCCCTTCTCAGAGGGCATCGCTCTTGCAGCATGTTGGTAGCGGCGACCCGTTGCCGCACCGGAACAAGCTTGCTATCGAGCAGAGTCCCGTACGCGGCTGGCAGGCGATGGGCGATTGGGCTGGAACGACTTTTCTTTTCGTTCCGCCGCTCAGACGAACAGCCCCTTGTGCTGCTCGCGCAGCAGGTTCTTCTGCACCTTGCCCATGGTGTTGCGCGGCAGCTCACCGACCACGAAGCATTTCTTGGGGATCTTGAAGTTGGCCAGCTGTGACTTGAGCGTTCCCAGGAGCTGGTCGGCATCGACCTTCGCACCGGGACGCGGGATCACGATCGCCACGCCCACCTCGCCGAAGTCGGGATGCGGCACGCCCACCACCGCGCTTTCGGCCACGCCGGGCATCTCGTTGATGTAGCCCTCGATCTCCGCGGGATAGACGTTGTAGCCGCCGCTGATGATCAGGTCCTTGCTGCGGCCCACGATGGTGACGTAGCCGCGCTCGTCCACCTTGCCCACGTCGCCCGTCTTGAACCAGCCGTCCTCCGTGAACTCCTCCTTGGTCTTCTCGGGCATGCGCCAGTAGCCCTTGAACACGTTGGGGCCCTTGACCTGGATGCCGCCGATCTCGCCGGCCGGCAGGTCCTGGCCGTCGTCGCCGCGCACGCGCAGCTGCACGCCCGGCAGCGGGAAGCCCACGGTGCCGCCGCGGCGCTCGCCGTCCTTGGCGTCGTAGGGGTTGGAGGTCAGCATGATGGTCTCGCTCATGCCGTAGCGCTCCAGGATCGCCTGGCCCGTGCGCTCCTTCCATTCGTTGAAGGTCTCCGTCAGCAGCGGCGCCGAGCCGGAGATGAACAGGCGCATGTTCTTCACCGCGTCCTTCGTCAGGCCCGGCTCGGCCAGCATGCGCGTGTAGAGCGTGGGCACGCCCATGAAGACGGTGCCCTCGCGCATCCAGGCGATCACCTTCTTCGGATCGAACTTCGCCAGCCACAGCATCTTGCTGCCATTGAGCAGCGCGCCGTGGATGGCCACGAACAGGCCGTGCACGTGGAAGATCGGCAGCGCGTGGATCAGCACGTCGCCCTTCGTCCAGCCCCAGTAGTCCTTCAGCACCTCGGCGTTGGTGCGCAGGTTGCCGTGCGTGAGCATGGCGCCCTTGCTGCGGCCCGTCGTGCCGCTGGTGTAGAGGATGGCGGCGATGTCGTCGTCCGCGCGTTCCACCGGCTGCTGCTCGTCGCGCTGGAACGCGGCGCGTTGCAGCAGCGAGCCGGTGCGGTCGTCGCCCAGCGTGAAGACGTGCTTCGTTCCGGCCTGGAAGGCGATCTTGCTCACCCAGCCGAAGTTGGCCGGCGTGCACACCACGACGGCGGGCTCGGCGTTGCCGACGAAGTATTCGATCTCCGCCTTCTGGTAGGCGGTGTTCAGCGGCAGGAAGACGTAGCCGGCGCGCAGCGTCGCCAGGTACAGCATCATGGCCTCGACGGACTTCTCCACCTGCACCGCGATGCGCGCGCCGGGCTCGATGCCCAGGCCCTGCAGGAGGTTGGCGATCATGGCGGTGGCGCGATCGAGGTCGCGCCAGCTGTAGGCGAGGCCGTTGTCCGTCTCGACGGCGATGGCGTCCAGGTCGGACGAGAAGGCGGCGCGCAGCGCCGCGAACAGGTTGCGGTTGCTGATGGGACGAAGCTCAGGTCAGAAGCGCGGGGGTCTTTTCTCGAGGAAGGCGGCGATGCCTTCACGGTGTTCGGCGCTGGAAGCATAGTCGTACGCGCGCTCCAGCAGGTCCCCCGGCGGCTGGGCATCGGGGGCGCCGCCCGCCACGCGGCGCAGGGTGCGCTTGTTCATGCGGGCGGCCTGCGGCGCCAGCTGCGCGATGCGCGCGGCCGTGGCTTCCACTTCGGCGGCCAGGGCTTCATCGGGCACCACGCGCTGCAGGAAGCCGCGCGCCTTCATCTCTCGGGCGTCGAGCTGCGCGGCCTCCAGCAGCATCTCGCGCAGCGTGGCCTCGCCGGCGACGGCGGCGACGAGTTGGGCCTCGCGCGGGGCCATGGGAAATCCGAGCCGCGCGATCGGCGCGCCGAAGCGCGCCGCGCTGCCGGCGATGCGGATGTCGCAGCAACAGGCGATCTCCAGGCCCGCGCCCATGCAGGCACCTTCGATCCCGGCGACGATGGGCACCTCGCAGGCGAGCATGGCCGCCAGGCCGCCCCACACCTCCTCCTCGTGGAAGCGGCGCAGGGCCCCGGCGTCGAAACGGAAAGACGGGTACTCGGAGATGTCGCCGCCGGCGCAGAAGCCGCCGTTCTCGCCGGCGACGACCACGCAGCGGAAACCGCTGTTGCCCTGGATGGCGACGAAGGCGTCGCGCAGCTCGCGCCACATCGCACGCGACATGGCGTCGAGCTTGCCCGGGTGCGACAGGGTGACGCGCGCTACCGCTCCCCGAGCGGCCAAGCGCACCGCTCCACCCATTTCAGAATGCCCTCCGATCCAGCGCCGCCGCGGAACCGGCTTTGCCGGGCCGCAGGGGGCGCCCCCCTGAGGGGGAGGCGCCGTAGGCGCTTCGGGGGTGGGCCATCAGTCGGCTTTCACGTTCGAGGCCTTCACGACCTGGGCCCAGCGCTTGACCTCGGCGTCGATGAAGGCGGCGAACTGCTCCTGGCTCATGTCGGGGAACTCGGCGCCCTGGCCGGCCCACACGGGCTTCAGGCGCTCGGAGTTGACGGCCTTGCGGATCTCGTCGGCCATGCGCTTCTGCACGTCGGCCGGAGTGCCCTTGGGCGCCCACACGCCGTACCAGCTGGTGACGGTGTAGTCGGGCAGGCCCATTTCGGCGGCGGTCGGCACGTCGGGGAAGGCCGCGACGCGCTTGTTGCCCGAGAACATCAGCGCCTTGATGCGGCCGCCCTTGATGTGCGCGGCGGAGGAGCCCAGGCCGTCGAACATCAGGTCGGCGTTGCCGATGATCAGGTCCTGCAGCGCCGGACCGGCGCCGCGGTAGGGGATGTGCGTGATGAAGGTCTTGGTCTGCAGCTTGAACAGCTCGCCCGCGAGGTGGTGCGAGGTGCCGTTGCCGGCCGAAGCGTAGTTGTACTTCGCCGGGTTGGCCTTCACCAGCGCCAGGAACTCCTTGTAGTCCTTGACGGGAAGGCGTTGCGGGTTCACCACGATCACCTGCGGCACGCGCGCAACCAGCGAGATCGGCACCAGGTCCTTCTGCAGGTCGTACTCGAGGCGCGGATAGATCGAGGGCGCGATCGTGTGGTGCACGGCGCCCATGAAGAAGTTGTAGCCGTCGGGCGCCCCGCGCGCGGCCAGCGTGGCGCCCCCGGTGCCGCCCGCGCCGCCCGTGTTGTCGATCACCAGTTGCTGGCCCGTCTGCGTCGCGAACTGCGCCGCCAGCGGCCGCGCGAACGCATCGGTGCCGCCGCCCGCGGGGAAGGGCACGATCATCGTCACGGGCCGCGCCGGCCAGGCCGACTGCGCGTGCGCGAAAGGCACGGCCGCAGTGGCGGCACCGGCGGCGGCCACGCGCAGCACGGCGCGCCGGGTGAGGCGGTTGGATTCCATCTTCTTGTCTCCTTGGGTGGGAACGGGGAAAGCGCTCAACGGTACAGGTCCTGGATCGCGCCCGAAATCGGGATTTCTCCCTGAGCAAGCTGCGTGCGATGCTTATCCAGGCGCTTCGGATCGTAAAGGTAGTTGACCATGAGGCCGAAAGATTGCTTCAGGCCCTTGGGCGAGGGGTCGCCCGCCCAATTGAGGCGTTCGACCCGCGCGCCGTTGCCCAGGTGGAAGCGCGCCACCGGGTCGAGCGGCTTGCCCTCGTGCATCTCGCGGCCGAGATATTGCGCGGCCCATGCGAGCAGTTCCTTGCGCGCGGGCGATTTCGCATCCAGCTCCAGCGGCTGCTCCCATTGCGCGAGCTTCTCCGCCGGCACCTTCTTCGCCAGCCAGGCGCGGAAGCCCGGGATCGGCGACAGCGTGGCGAAGGTCTTCAGCCGCGGGAATTCCTCCTTCAGCGTCTCGGCCACGCGCTTGATCAGCGAGTCGCCGAAGCTCACGCCGCGCAGGCCCACCTGCGTGTTGCTGATGGAATAGAAGATCGCCGTCGTCGCCTTCGTGAGGTCCGCGGCGGCCGCGGTCTCGTCCAGCAGCGGTGTGATGCTGTCGGACATGGCGTCGGTCAGCGCCACCTCGACGAAGATCAGCGGCTCGCCTTCCAGGCGCGGGTGGAAGAAGGCGTAGCAGCGGCGGTCGCTGTCCAGGCGGTTCTTGGCGTCGCCCCAGCTGCGGATGTCGTGCACCGCCTCGTACTTGATGAGCTTTTCCAGCAGAGACGCGGGCGAATCCCAGGACAGCCGCTGCAGCTGCAGGAACGCCACGTCGAACCAGGTCGAGAAGAGCTGCTCCAGCTCCGCATCCAGCGGCAGCAGCCGCTTGTCGCCCTTGAGCTGCGGCAGCAGCTCGGCGCGCAGGTCGACAAGAAATCGCATGCCCTGAGGGAACACGGCGAAGCGCTGCAGCAGCCGCGTGCGCGGCGACACCAGCGCGCGGCGCAGGTGCACTTCGGCATGCGCCTCGTCCTCGGTGCCGGCAG
>JAEZEB010000287.1 GCA_023438115.1 Pseudomonadota bacterium
CCCCCCCCGGGGGGGCCCGGGGGCCACCTGGGGGGTCTGGTATGCTCCCCACCCTGCGACCTGTTGCCACCGGCAGGGGATTCCACTAGGAAGCCGCCCAGCCCGGCGGTGGTCTACTTCCTGCTTCGACCCAACGAAGTCACGACAGGAGCCTTCCATGAGCATGCAGAAGTGGGCCGCCGCCCTGGCCGCCACGCTCGCCTTCGCCGGCGCCGCGCAGGCGCAGCAGTTCTTCCGCATCGGCACCGGCGGCACCGCCGGTACCTACTACCCGGTGGGCGGCATGATCGCCAACGCCGTGTCGCAGCCGGGCAAGATCGTCGCCACCGCGCAGGCGAGCAACGGCTCGCTGGCCAACGTGAACGCCGTCGCCAGCGGCGCCATGGAGGCGGGCTTCTCGCAGTCGGACGTCGCCACCTGGGCCTACACCGGCACCGGCGCCTTCGAGGGCAAGCCCAAGGTCGCGGACCTGCGCATGATCGCCAACCTCTATCCGGAGAGCATCCACCTGGTGGTGAAGAAGGGCTCGGGCATCAAGACCGTGTCCGACCTCAAGGGCAAGCGCGTGGCGCTGGACGAGCCGGGTTCCGGCACGCTGATCAACGCCCGCATGGTGCTGGCTGCTTATGGCGTGAAGGAGTCCGACATCAAGCCGGACTACATCAAGCCCAACCAGGCCGGCGACAAGCTCAAGGACGGTTCGCTCGACGCCTTCTTCTTCGTCGGCGGCGCGCCCGCCGGCGCCATCGCGGAACTCGCCTCCAGCGGCGTGGGCATCGAGCTGGTGCCGCTGACCGGCGGCCCCGCGGAATCGCTGCGCAAGGCCAACCCCTACTTCGCAGAGGACACCATCGCCGCCGGCACCTACAAGGACGTGCCCGCCGTGCAGACGCTGGCCGTGGGCGCGCAGCTGGTCACCAGCGCCAAGGTGTCCGCCGACACGGTCTACGAGATCACCAAGGCCATGTACAGCGACGCCGCGCAGAAGGCGCTGGCCGCCGGCCACGCGAAGGGCAGGTTCATCACGAAGCAGAACGCCGTGCAGGGCGTGGGCATTCCCTTCCACCCCGGCGCCGAGAAGTTCTACAAGGAAGCGGGCTTGCTGAAGTAAGGCCGGCCCCCGGCGCACAGAGGCAGGGAGGCAACACCTCCCTGTTTTCGTTTGGAGAGGACAAGCAGGATGACGACGGCCACGGCGCTCGACGAGAAGAAGCTGCAGGAGCTGGAGGAGAAGTTCGACCCGGAGATCCGCTTCCGGGCGACGGTACACCCCGCCACCTGGATGGTGATGGCGCTGCTGGTCACGCTGTCGCTGTTCCACTACTACACCGCGGGCTTCGGCCTGATGCGCGAGACCACGCACCGCGGCGTGCACCTGGCCTTCGTGCTCGGGCTGATCTTCCTGGTGTTCCCCTTCGCCAAGCGGCTGTACGCGGCGCCGCCCGTGCCCCGCTGGCACGCGCCGGGCGGCGTGCCCTGGTACGACTGGCTGCTGGCCCTGGGCTGCGCCGCCAGCGTGCTCTACATCCCCTGGGTCTTCGACGACCTCGCCTTCCGCGTCGGCAACCCGAGCACGGCCGACGTCGTCTTCGGCTCCATCCTGTTCATCACGCTGCTGGAAGCCACGCGTCGCTCCATGGGCTGGCCGCTGCCGCTGATCGCGATCGCCTTCACCGCCTACGCGCTGTTCGGCCCCGCGTTCCCCGGGCTGCTGAAGCACGCCGGCTCCTCCTGGAGCCAGATGATCAACCACCAGTACCTCACCAGCCAGGGCATCTACGGCGTGGCGGTGGGCGTGGTGGCCACCTACGTCTTCCACTTCGTGCTGTTCGGCGTGATGGCCACGCGCATCGGGCTGGGGCAGCTGTTCCTCGACATCGCCGCCACGATCGCCGGCCGCTACGCCGGCGGCCCGGCGAAGGTGAGCGTGTTCGGCTCCGCGATGTTCGGCATGCTCTCCGGCTCCTCGGTCGCCAATGCGGTGACGGTCGGATCCCTGACCATCCCGGCGATGATCCGCGTGGGCTACAAGCGCGAGTTCGCCGGCGGCGTGGAGGCGGCCTCCTCCACCGGCGGGCAGATCACGCCGCCGGTGCTGGGCGCCGCCGCCTTCCTGATGGTGGAATTCCTGGACGTGTCGTACCAGACCATCATCGCCGCGGCCGTGGTGCCGGCCTTCATGCACTTCTTCGGCGTGTTCATGCAGGTGCACTTCGAGGCCAAGCGCCACGGCCTGCGCGGCCTCACGCGCGAGGAGATGCCGAAGCTGCGCGAATCGCTGAAGCAGCGGTGGCCGACGCTGATCCCGCTGTTCCTGCTGGTGGGCATCCTGGTGTCGGGCCGCACGCCCTACCTCGCGGCCTTCACCGGCATCAGCTCCTGCATGATCGTGGGCCTGACCACGCGCGTGAGCGGCAACCGGCCGGCCAACTGGATCCTGTGCGCGGTGCTGCACGCGCTGCTGGCCGTGATCGCCTTCGGCGATCTGGGCGTGCAGAGCGAGCAGATCAAGCTGTCGCTCTTCGCGGTGGCCGTCGTGCTGGCGCTCGCCGGCTGGAAGCTCGCCGGCATCACCGGCCGCATCGGCCACGGCGTGCTGGTGGAAGCCTTCGAGACCGGCGCCAAGTACGCGCTGGCCGTGGGCGCGGCGGCGGGCACGGTGGGGATCGTGATCGGCGTGGTCACGCTCACCGGCGTCGGCTTCAAGATCAGCTACATCATCACCGGCTGGGCGCAGGCCGCCGCGACCGGCATGATGGCCGTGCTGCCGGCCTTCATGGCGGACCCGAAGGCGCTGACGCTCTTCGCCGCGCTGGTGATGACGGGCGTGGTGTGCATCCTGATGGGTTGCGGCATCCCGACGACCGCCAACTACATCATCATGGTCACGGTGGCGGCGCCCACGCTGGTGCAGCTGGGCGTGCAGCCCATCGTGGCGCACTTCTTCGTCTTCTACTACGGCGTGCTGGCGGACATCACGCCACCGGTGGCCTTGGCCGCTTACGCGGCGGCGGGGATGGCAGGCAGCGATCCCTTCCGCACCGGCACCACGGCGTTCCGCCTGGGCCTGGCCAAGGCGCTGGTGCCCTTCGTGTTCGTGTTCTCGCCCTCGCTGCTGCTGGTGGCCCAGGGCTTCACCTGGCAGGACTTCGCCCTCACCTTCGCGGGTTGCCTCATCGGCATCACGATGCTGGCGGCGGCGCTGAGCCGCTTCCTGCTGGTGGAGATGAAGCGCTGGGAGCAGCTGCTGTGCCTCGCCGCGGCGGTGATGCTGATCTGGCCGGGCCTGTGGGTGACGCTCGCCGGCCTCGCACTCGCCACGCCCGTGCTGCTGCGCCACGTGGCGGCGCGGCGGCGACTGCCCGCGCCCGGCGCGGCCGGGCTGGATGTCAGATACCGCTGACCTCGGCAGGGGCCGCGCACTGTCACGGCCCGTCCACCACCGGTCCCATACTCTCGCCGTTGCAGTCACACAGCGACAGCGAAGCAAGAAGTACAGGGACAAGAGAAAAGTGAACGACACGAGAACCACAGCCATCCTGCAGCGCGTGCCGGCCATCCTGGCCGTCACGGCGCATTCCTACGGCCTCACCTTGCAGGCCGGCGGTTCGCGCAAGCCGCAGGCCGCGGGCGAACGCCGCGGCGGCACGCGCGGCAAGTCCGGCGACAAGCCGGCCGCGCAGCGATAACAAGGACGCGTCAGGGAGAGGAAAGGCCGCCTTCGGGCGGCCTTTCTATTTGCCGCGCTGGCGGCGTTCGCGCGCGCGCCGCACCTGCCGGCTTTCATTGGCGCGCCGCGCCAGTTCCTCGCGCTCGCGGCGCTTCCTGCGCCAGTTGCGCGACAGCAGACGCGCCACCGTGAAGGTCACGGCGGAGGTGAGGACGAGCAGCAGGATGCTGGCGAAATCGTTCGGCATGGCGCCGGCGGCTCCTGAATGAGGAAGGCCGCCCGGTCGGGGCGGCCTCTTGTCTGGCGGAGCGACAGGGATTCGAACCCTGGATGCAGGTTTTTGCCCGCATACTCCCTTAGCAGGGGAGCACCTTCGGCCTCTCGGTCACCGCTCCGAAGGTTGACATTATGCCTCAAGCCGAGCGTGCATCCGCTCGAGGGCGCGCGATCGTCGAGGTCCCGGCCTGCGCCGGGACGGTGGCGTGCGGCGCCGCAGGCGCCTTTACGCCACCGGCTGGTCGAGGTCGAAGGCCTTGTGCAGCGCGCGCACGGCCAGTTCCATGTACTTCTCGTCGATCACGACGGAGGTCTTGATCTCGCTGGTGGAGATCATCTGGATGTTGATGCCCTCTTCCGACAGCGCGCGGAACATCTTGGAGGCGATGCCCACGTGGCTGCGCATGCCGATGCCGACGATGGAGACCTTGCAGATCTTGGTGTCGCCTTCGAGGCGGTCGGTGCCCAGCGTGGGCAGCACCGTCGACTTGAGCACGTCGATCGTGCGCGCGTACTCGTTGCGGTGCACGGTGAAGCTGAAGTCCGTCTTGCCCTCGTGGGAGACGTTCTGGATGATCACGTCCACCTCGATGTTGGCGTCCGCCACGGCGCCGAGGATCTGGTAGGCGATGCCGGGGCGGTCGGGCACGCCCAGGATGGAAATCTTGGCTTCGTCGCGGTTGAAAGCGATGCCGGATACGACGGCTTGTTCCATTTTCTCGTCTTCCTCAAAAGTGATCAGCGTGCCGGAGGCCGCTTCTTCCGCGAGGGGGATGTCCCAGGGGGTGAAGCTGGAGAGCACGCGCATCGGCACGTGGTACTTGCCAGCGAATTCGACGGAGCGGATCTGCAGGACCTTGGACCCCATGGAGGCCATCTCCAGCATTTCCTCGAAGCTCACGGTGGCGAGGCGGCGCGCCTCGGGCACCACGCGCGGATCGGTCGTGTACACGCCGTCCACGTCGGTGTAGATCAGGCACTCGGCCGCCTTCAGCGCCGCAGCGATCGCCACCGCGGAGGTGTCGCTGCCGCCGCGGCCCAGCGTGGTGATGTTGCCCTGCGGGTCCACGCCCTGGAAGCCGGTGACGATCACCACCTTGCCGGCGTCGAGTTCCTTGCGCACGCGCGCGTCCTCGATCGACTCGATGCGCGCCTTGGTGTACGCGTCGTTGGTGTGCACCGGCACCTGCCAGCCCGTGAAGCTGACGGCGGGCACGCCTTCGGATTGCAGCGCCAGGGCGAGCAGGCCCACGGACACCTGCTCGCCGGTGGAGGCGAGCATGTCGAGTTCGCGCAGCGCCGCCGCATCGGTCTTCGCCGGCTGCAGTTCCTTGGCCAGGCCGAGCAGGCGGTTGGTCTCGCCGCTCATGGCGCTGGGCACCACGACCATCTGGTGGCCGGCGCGCGCCCACTTGGCGACACGCTTGGCGACGTTGCGGATGCGCTCGGTCGAGCCCATCGACGTGCCGCCGTATTTGTGAACGATCAATGCCATCGGACTGGGGAAGTGAGGGCCGCGCGCGAGGGACGAAAACGGCCCGCAGGAAGGCGGGCCGCGGCGCGCAGAACCTCGGGATTATACCTAGGGCTACCTGGCGCATTCCGGCGGATGCACGCACGCCGGGGTTCGGCTTCGCGCTCACCGCCGACCTACGGACTTGCGGCTGCCTTCGTAGGTCGGGGTGACGAAGGAACCCCGACGGCGGCGGTGCATCCCCCACCGGGGTTCGGCTTCGCGCTCACCGCCGGCCTACGCAAGCGCCGGCACGTACTGCAAGCGCTCGCTGTGCCGTTCCACGAACCCCTTGCCCACCCTGATGCGGATGCGATGCCCACGGGTCGTGCAATCCGCCACCTGGTCCAGCAGTTCCTCGAGCTGCGCCGCGCTTGCGCTCGCCGCATGCGCCGAGCGCAGCCAGTGGCGCAGCGCGTTCGCCTGCCGCGCGCGCGGCAACTGCTGCAGCGCGGTGATCGCGGGCACGCCGCCCATGCGCGCGAGGTCCTCCTGCGCCACCGTCTCCAGCAGTTCCTGCGCCTGCGCGGCATGCCGCGACGAGCGCGCGAAGGTCTCGCGGTACTGCGGGAAGGCCTGCTCCAGCGCCGGCAGCAGCAAGTGCCGGATGCGGTTGCGGGTGAAGCCGGTGTCGGCGTTGGTGGGGTCCTCCACCACGGCCACGCCCTGCTCCGCGATCCACTCGCGGATCGCGCCGGCGGACAACGCCAGCAGCGGCCGCACGAACACCATGCCTTCGCGCCGGAACACCGGCGGCATCGCGGCGAGCCCCGGCAGGCCGGCGCCGCGGCTCAAGGCCAGCAGCAGGGTCTCGACCTGGTCGTCCGCATGCTGCCCCAGCAGCACCGCCTGCGCATCCGCATCGCGCGCGGCCCGCGCGAGCGCCTGGTAGCGCGCGTTGCGCGCGGCGTCCTCCGGGCTTTCGCCCGGCGCGTTGCCCGCGGCCACGCGCCGCACCTGCAGCGGAATGCCCAGCGCCTCGCAGGTCGCGCGGCAATGCTGCTCGAAGGCATCGGCCGCATCCTGCAACCCGTGGTGGACGTGGATGGCCTGCACCTGCCCCGGCCAGCGCTGCGCCGCGGCAAGAAGGAGGATCGTGGAATCGGCGCCGCCGCTGTAGGCGATGGCCAGCGGCAGCGGAAGCTGCAACCCGGCGAGCGCGGCGGCCGCCGGGTTGCCTTCGGGGTCAGGCAGCGTCGGCCTTGGTGTCGGAGAAGCGGCCATAGCTTTGCAGCCGCTCGTAGCGCCGCTCCAGCAGCTCGCGCACCTTGAGGTCGCTCACCTGCCGCCAGGCATCGTTCAGCGCGCGCTTGAGGAAGGCCGCCATCTGCTTGTGGTCGCGGTGGGCGCCGCCCACCGGCTCGTTGACGATCTTGTCGATCAGGCCCAGCGCCTTGAGGCGGTGCGCCGTGATGCCCATGGCATCGGCCGCTTCCTGCGCCTTGTCCGAGGTCTTCCAGAGGATGGACGCGCAGCCTTCCGGGCTGATCACCGAGTACACCGAGTGCTGCAGCATCAGCACCTGGTCGGCCACCGAGATCGCGAGCGCGCCGCCGGAGCCGCCCTCGCCGATGATGGTGCTGATGATCGGCACTTCCAGCTGCGCCATCTCGAAGATGTTGCGGCCGATGGCCTCCGACTGGCTGCGCTCCTCGGCGTCGATGCCGGGATACGCTCCCGGCGTGTCGACGAAGGTGAAGACCGGCAGCTTGAACTTCTCGGCCGTCTTCATCAGGCGCAGCGCCTTGCGGTAGCCCTCGGGGCGGCTCATGCCGAAGTTGCGCATGGCGCGCTCCTTCGTGTCGCGGCCCTTCTGGTGGCCCAGCACCATGCAGGGATGGCCGTTGAAGCGCGCCAGGCCGCCGACGATCGACAGGTCGTCGGCGAAATGGCGGTCGCCGTGCATTTCAACGAAACCCGTGAAGATCTCGTTGATGTAGTCCATGGTGTACGGACGCTCGGGGTGGCGCGCGATCTTGGTGATCTGCCACGGCGTGAGCTGTCCGTAGATGTCCTTGGTCAGCTGCAGGCTCTTCTTGCCGAGCTGGTCGATTTCTTCCGAGATGTCGACCGCCGATTCCGTCTGCACGTAGCGCAGCTCCTCGATCTTGGTCTCCAGCTCCGCGATCGGCTGCTCGAAGTCGAGAAAAGTCCGTTTCGCCAAGTTGTCCTCCTGAAATGCCCTGGGCGCCGCCGCGTCTCGCCTAGTAGGCGACGGGCAGCGGGTCGAGCGACCGCCAAATATACCAAGTCGCCACGGAGCAGAAAGGGCTCCAGGCGGCGGCGACCTCGCGCGCATCGCTGCGGCTCACGGGGTCGCCCGAGAAGTAGTTCCGGCTGATGCCGGTGATGAGCCCCACGTCGTCCAGCGGCAGGACGTTGGGCCGCATCAGGTGGAAGATGAGGAACATTTCCGCGGTCCAGCGGCCGATGCCGCGGATGCCGACGAGCTCCGCGATGATCTCCTCGTCCTCCATCTGCCGCCAGGCGTCGACGTGGATCGCGCCGGAGTCGAAGTGCAGCGCCAAGTCGACGAGGTACTCGATCTTGCGTGCCGACAGGCCGGCCGCGCGCATGTCGTCCACCTTCAGCTTCAGCACGCTGGCGGGTGTCATGCGGCGCGGCAGCGCCGCGAACTTGTCCCACACGCTCTGCGCCGCCTTCACCGAAATCTGCTGGCCCACGATGCTGCGCGCCAGCGTGGTGAAGGCATCGCCGCGCGACTGCAGGCAGGCGTTGCCGAACTGCGGGATGAGCCGCTTCATCACGCGGTCCTTGCGCGTGAGGTGCTTGCGCGCCTCGTCCCAGTACTCCGGGGTGACCAGCTGCACGGCGTCCGTCACTGCGACTCCCAGGTGGTGCCCGCGGGCGAGTCCTTCAGCACGATGCCCTGCGCGAGCAGTTCCTGGCGGATGCGGTCGGCCTGCGCGAAATCCTTGGCCTTCTTGGCCGCGGCGCGCTCGGCGATCATGCGCTCGATGGTCGCGGCGTCCAGTGTTGCGCCGGCGCGCAGGAAGGCCTTGGGGTCGCCTTGCAGGATGCCCAGCGTCGCGCCCAAGGCCTTGAGCAGGCCGGCGCGTTCCGCGAATCTGGTGCGGTTCACTTCGGCGGCCAGCTCGAACAGCACGGCGACGGCCTCGGGCGTGCCGAAGTCGTTGTCCATCGCCGCCTTGAAGCGCGCCGCATAGGGATCGTTCCAGTCCATTTCCGCCTGCGCCGGCGGTACCGCATCGAGCGCGGTGTACAGCCGCCGCAGCGCGCCGCGGGCGTCGTCCAGGTGCACGTCGCTGTAGTTCAGCGGGCTGCGGTAGTGCGCGCGCACGATGAAAAAGCGCAGCGTCTCGGCGTCGAACTTCTCCAGCACCTCGCGGATGGTGAAGAAGTTGCCCAGCGACTTCGACATCTTCTCGTTGTCGATGTTGACGAAGCCGTTGTGCATCCACACCTTCGCCAGCGGCAGGCCGCTGGCGCCCTCGCTCTGGGCGATCTCGTTCTCGTGGTGCGGGAACTGCAGGTCGGCGCCGCCGCCGTGGATGTCGAAGGTGTCGCCCAGCAGCGCGCAGGACATCGCGGAGCACTCGATGTGCCAGCCCGGACGGCCGCGGCCGTATTCGCTGTCCCACTGCGCCTCGGGCGGCTCGTCCGGCTTGGCCGCCTTCCACAGCACGAAGTCCAGCGGGTCCTCCTTGCCTTCGAGCACCGCGACGCGCTCGCCCGCGTGCAGTTCGTCGAGCGACTTGCCCGAGAGCTTGCCGTAGCCGGGGAAACGCCGCACGGCGTAGTTGACGTCGCCGCCCGCGCGGTACGCGAGGCCCTTGTCTTCGAGCCGGCGCACGATGTCCAGCATCTGCGGCACGTAGTCGGTGGCGCGCGGGTCGTGCGTGGGCCGCGCGATGCCCAGGGCATCGAAATCGCGGTACATCTCCGCGATCATGCGGTCGGTCAGCGAGCGCACGGTCTCGCCGTTCTCGACGGCCCGGCGGATGATCTTGTCCTCGATGTCCGTGATGTTTCGCACGAACGTGACTTCCAGGCCCGACGCCCGCAGCCAGCGCTGGACGACGTCGAAGGCCACGGCGGACCGGGCGTGCCCCACGTGGCACAGGTCGTAGACGGTGATGCCGCACACGTACATCCGCACGTGTCCGGGCGTCAGGGGCGAAAACTCCTCCAGAGCACGCGTGAGCGTGTTGTAGATGCGCAAGCTCATTGGAATCGGTGGCGCGCCACGGCGCGCTTCGCGCCGCGGGCAGGTGTTGTTCTGGGGGTGCAGGGATGAGCCGTGGCGCGGCCCCACGGCTACAATCGGCCGCAGTATATAGCCCCCTGCCACGGGGGTGTCAGAGCGTTTGGACCAAGAGGCCCCATGAAGCTTTTGCGCGCAACTTTCCCGAAATCCCTGGGCCTGGCCGTGCTGTCCGCGGCCCTGCTCGTGGCCGGCACCGCGCGCGCCGACGAATACGGCGACGTCAGCCAGCTGCTGCGGTCGGGCAAGCACGCCGAGGCGCTCACGCGCGCCGACCAGTACCTGGCCGGCAAGCCGAAGGACCCGCAGATGCGCTTCCTGCGCGGCGTGATCCTCACCGAGGCGGGCCGCACCAACGAGGCCATCGCCGCCTTCCAGAAGCTGACCGAGGACTATCCCGAGCTGCCGGAACCGTACAACAATCTCGCCGTGCTCCATGCCGGCCAGGCGCAGTTCGACAAGGCGCGCGCGGCGCTGGAGATGGCGATCCGCACCAATCCCAGCTACGCGACGGCGCACGAGAACCTGGGCGACGTCTACGCCAAGCTTGCAAGCCAGGCTTACAGCCGCGCCCTGCAGCTCGATGCGGGCAACACGCAGGTGCAACCCAAGCTGGCGCTGATCCGCGAGCTGTTCTCGCCGGGCGCCCGCTCCGGCGCCGCCCCCACGCCGCGCGGCACCCAGGTCGCTGCCGCACCCGCCGCTGCGCCGGCGCCCGCAC
>JAEZEB010000293.1 GCA_023438115.1 Pseudomonadota bacterium
ACCGCAGCGTGTCGTCGAAGTCCGGCAGCGCCGATGTGCTGGAAGCGCTGGGTGCTCGCATCGAGCTGACGCCGCCGCAGGTGGCTCAGGTGGTGGCGCGCAGCGGCATCGGCTTCATGTTCGCGCCGATGCACCACACGGCGATGAAGAACGTGGCGCCGGTTCGCCGTGAGCTGGGCGTGCGCACCATCTTCAACATCCTGGGCCCGCTCACGAACCCGGCCGGCGCCCCCAACATCCTGATGGGCGTGTTCCACCCCGACCTGGTGGGCATCCAGGTGCGCGCGCTGCAGCGCCTGGGCGCCGAGCACGCGCTGGTGGTCTACGGCCGCGACGGCATGGACGAAGTGAGCCTGGGCGCGGCCACGATGGTGGGCGAGCTGAAGAACGGCGAGATCCGCGAGTACGAGATCCACCCGGAGGACTTCGGCATGACGATGGCGAGCAACCGCTCGCTGAAGGTATCGACCCCGCAGGAGTCGCTGGACGTGGTGCGCCAGGTGCTGGACGACCAGCCGGGCCCCGCGCGCGACATCGTGGTGCTGAACGCCGGCGCCGCGCTCTATGCGGCCAACGTGGCGAGCGACATCGCCGACGGCATCCGCCGGGCCGGCGAGGCGATCGCTTCGGGGGCGGCCAAGGCGAAGCTGGAGCAGCTCGTGCGCGTCTCCCGCACCCTGGGGTCCTGAGATGAGCGACATTCTCGAGAAGATCGTCGCGGTCAAGCGCGAGGAAGTCGCGGCCGCGAAAAAGAAGAAGCCGCTGGAAGCAGTGCGCGAGGACGCGCTCAGCCGCGTGCTCACGCGCGACTTCGAAGGCTCCCTGCGCGCCAAGGTCGCCGCCGGCCGGGCCGCGGTGATCGCCGAAGTGAAGAAGGCCAGCCCCAGCAAGGGTGTGCTGCGGGCGGACTTCATCCCCGCCGACATCGCGCAGAGCTACGCGGAGCACGGCGCCGCCTGCCTGTCGGTGCTGACGGACCGCCAGTTCTTCCAGGGCGAACCGGACTTCCTCAAGCAGGCGCGCGCCTCCTGCGACCTGCCGGTGCTGCGCAAGGACTTCATGGTCGATCCTTACCAGGTCTACGAGTCGCGCGTGCTGGGTGCCGACTGCATCCTGCTGATCGCCGCCTGCCTGTCGGATGCGCAGATGGCGGAGCTGGAAGCGATCGCGCACACCCTGGACATGGCGGTGCTGGTCGAGGTGCACGACGCCGCCGAACTCCAGCGCGCGCTGAAGCTGCGCACGCGGCTGGTGGGCATCAACAACCGCAACCTGCGCACCTTCGAGGTCAGCCTGGACACCACGCTCGGCATGCTGGGTGACGTTCCCGCCGACCGCCTGCTGGTGACCGAATCCGGCATCCTGGGCCGCGAGGACGTGCAGCGCATGCGTTCGGCGGGCGTGGACGCCTTCCTCGTCGGCGAAGCTTTCATGCGCGCGCCGGAACCCGGCGAAGCGCTGGCCGCGCTGTTCGGCGAGTGAACATGGGCACGCAGGCGACGCTGGGCCTGGAAGAGGGCGGTTCGCCGGTCGGTGGCCCGCTCGCGCGGCCGCTGGCCGAAGCCTGGCAGGACCTGCCGCCGGCGTGGCGCGCGCTGTGCGACGGCCTCGATGGCCATGCGGCGGAGATCTGCAGTCGTGTCGATGCCGATGCACGGACGTCGGCTATCGGCCCGGCGCGTCCTTTCCGCGCCTTCGAGCTGGTCGAGCCCGATGCCGTGCGCCTGCTGCTCGTGGGGCAGGACCCGTATCCCACGCCGGGCGATGCGAACGGGCTGGCTTTCTCGTCCCTGCGCGGCGTGCCGGCCTCGATGCGCAACGTGTACAAGGCGTTCGAGGCGCATCTCCCCGGCTTCTCGCGCCCGAAGATCGCCGACCTGGAGCCTTGGGCGCGCCAGGGCGTGCTGCTGCTCAATACCGCTCTCACGGTGCGGCTGGGCGAGATCGGCAGCCACCTGGCCGTCGGCTGGCAGCCCTGGACCCGCGGCGTGGTGCGCTCGCTCTACCGCAGCCGGCAGGCGGCGGGCCGAGCGTTGCCGGTGGCGTGGCTGTGGGGCAAGCCGGCCCAGCAGTTCTTCGACGATGCGGTGCAGGGCCTCGACGTCCCGGCCGGGCGGGTGCTGCGGGCCCGCCATCCTTCGAACGACTTCCGGCAGGAATTCCCGCGCCAGGTCGCGGACCACCTCGCGCGGCTGCGCGAGTTGCTGCAGCCGCCGATCCGCTGGTAGATCAGGAGGCGCGGCGCCACAGCAGGCGCGCGATCCATTCGCGAAAGCCCCGGCCGGTGGAGCGGAGCCCGGGGGCGGCCGGCAGCAGTTCGAAGCGCGTGTCGTCGAGGTAGTCGGCGGCGATGTCCACCGTGTCGCGCCGTCCGATGGCATCGAAGTGCGCTTCCAGCCAGGCGCGGCCGGCGGCCCGCCCGGCCTCGAAAAGCTGGTCGATCATGGGCCCGTCGGCCAGCCATCGGCTCGAGGCCGGTAGCGCGTCCAGCACGGGGCCGGGCTCGATGCGGTGCAGGCGCACCCGCTTGCAGCGCCCGGGCTCCACCGCGCCTTCGTCGACCAGGCGGTTGATGAACGCGATCGCCCGCAGCTGGCTCAGCAGGCTGGCGTTGAAGGTGAGTTCGCTGGCGCGGTCGGCGATCTCGGCGCCCGTGCGCGGCGCTTGCGCACGGCGCAGCGGATTGATCTGCACCAGCGCAATGTCGGCCGTGCGGCAGGCGGCCACCAGGGGCGCGATCGGCGGATTGGCGGAATAGCCGCCGTCCCAGTACGCCTCACCCTCGATCTCCACGGCATGGAACAGCGTCGGCAGGCAGGCCGAAGCCAGCACGGCACGCGCATCCAGCCGCTCGCCCGTGAACACCACGGCCTTGCCGGTGTTCACGTGGGTGGCGCAGACGAAGACTTTCAACCGCGGATGGCGGGCCACGGCGGCGAAGTCCAGCTGCTCTTCCAGCAGGTCGCGCAGCGGGTTGATGTCCAGCGGGTTGCTCTGGTAGGGCGACAGCATCCCGCGCCAGGCCTGCCGCAGCAGGTGATCGGGCGCGAGCTCGGCGGGCAGGCCGCCCCACAGCATGCGGGCCAGCTGCTGTTGCAGGCTGCCGGCGCTCCCCAGCGCCGCGACGCGCTGCCAGACGGCGCGCAATGCCCGCCGGGCGCCTTCGCGGGGATCCTGGCCGGCCGCCTGGGCACGTGCCCAGCCCGATGCCAGGGCGATGGCGTTCACCGCGCCGGCACTGGTGCCGCTGAGCCCTTCGAGGTCGATCCGGCCATCCTCCAGCAGGGCGTCGAGCACGCCCCAGGTGAAGGCGCCGTGGGAGCCGCCGCCCTGCAGCGCCAGGTTGAGGGTGCGCATGGCCACAGCCTAGCAAGCTCCGTGCGACGGCGCGTGACGCCCGCCGCGCGTTGCTGGCCGTGGGCTGACAACCGGCCGCCCGAGGCGCGTCGAGAGGGGGCGGGCACGTTCCGGCGGGCGAATCGTGCTATAGTCGCGGGCTCGCCGGAGGGGTGCCCGAGTGGCTAAAGGGGGCAGACTGTAAATCTGTTGGCTTACGCCTACGTTGGTTCGAATCCAACCTCCTCCACCAGGCTTTCCAGCAGTGTTGGGAAGTCCGGCGAATGTGTCGAAGCGATGAGTTGCTGGCAAGCGGTGGTGGCCTCCGGGCGCCTGTGTCGGACGTGCCGGGATGCCGTCGAACGAACCCGACGCGGGAGTAGTTCAATGGTAGAACCTTAGCCTTCCAAGCTAATGACGCGGGTTCGATTCCCGTCTCCCGCTCCAGAGCCCGTCGCGACGGCCAGGACAAGAATTTCGCCCATGTGGCTCAGTGGTAGAGCACTCCCTTGGTAAGGGAGAGGTCGCGGGTCCGATTCCCGCCATGGGCACCAGGTTTGCGGCGCGCCTGCCAGGGCTGCGCCGGCTGCGCGTAGTGATCGTTACTTTTTTCGGAGTCGAAAAAAATGGCAAAAGGCAAGTTTGAGCGGACCAAGCCGCACGTCAACGTGGGCACCATCGGCCACGTGGACCACGGCAAGACGACCCTGACGGCGGCGATCGCCACGGTGCTGTCCTCCAAGTTCGGCGGCGAGGCCAAGGCCTACGACCAGATCGACGCGGCTCCGGAAGAGAAGGCTCGCGGCATCACGATCAACACCGCGCACGTGGAATACGAGACGGCCAACCGCCACTACGCCCACGTGGACTGCCCCGGCCACGCCGACTACGTCAAGAACATGATCACCGGCGCCGCCCAGATGGACG
>JAEZEB010000302.1 GCA_023438115.1 Pseudomonadota bacterium
CGGGGGGGGGCCCCCCCCCCCCCCCCCCCCCCGACCTACGGGGAGCGCCCCGGCCCGGCCGCACGCGGCTTGGCAGCGCGCGGCGCGTGAACAAGGGGAGGACGGCAGGCTACTGCGCCGCCCACCCCCCATCCATGTTCCACGCCACCCCGCGCACGTTCTTCCCCGCCTCCGAGCAGAAGAACACGGCGAGCTCGCCCAGTTCTTCCGGGGTGGTGAATTGCAGCGAAGGCTCCTTCTCGGCCAGCAGTTGCTTCTTCGCTTCCTCGTTGGAGAGGCCGCCGGCTTCGGCGCGCGCGTCCACCTGCTTCTGCACCAGCGGCGTCAGCACCCAGCCGGGGCAGATCGCGTTGCAGGTGACGCCGGTGGTGGCGGTCTCCAGGGCGGTGACCTTGGTCAGGCCGACGATGCCGTGCTTGGCGGCGACGTAGGCCGACTTCTGCGCCGAGGCCACGAGGCCGTGAACCGAGGCGACGTTGATGATGCGCCCCCAGTTGGCCGCCTTCATCGCGGGCAGGGCGAGGCGCGTGGTGTGGAAGGCGCTGGTGAGGTTGATGGCGATGATCGCGTCCCAGCGCTCCGGCGGGAAGTCCTCCACGTTCGCCACGTGCTGGATGCCGGCGTTGTTGACGAGGATGTCGGTGCGGCCGAACTCCTTGGCGACGTATTGCATCATCGCTTCGATCTCGGCGGGCTTGCTCATGTCGGCGCCGTGGTAGCCGACCTTCACCCCCAGCGCCTCCACCTCGGCCTTCGGCCCGGCGCTGTCGCCGAAGCCGTTCAGCACGATGTTGGCACCCTGGCGCGCCAGGGCCTTGGCGATGCCCAGGCCGATGCCGCTGGTGGAGCCGGTGACGAGGGCGGTCTTGCCTTTCAGCATGGGGAAATTCTCCTCTGACGGGATTGCTTTACGATGATGCGGAACCCGGCGAGCGTAATCGCTTCGCGGACCATCGCGCATCCATGACCGTCCCTACGCTGAACTACGTATCCTGCCCCGACGGCTCCGGCAGCCATCGAATGGCCTACTGGCTGTGGGGCGACGAGAACGCCCCGCATGTCATCGTCTGCGCGCACGGCCTGTCCCGCCAGGGCCGCGACTTCGACACGCTCGCGCAGGCGCTGATCGCGCGCGGTCCGCAGCCGCTGCGCATCGCCTGTCCCGACGTCGTGGGACGCGGGCGCAGCGACTGGCTGGCCGATCCCATGGGCTACGGCATTCCCACTTACGCGGCCGACATGCTGCAGATGCTGGGCGCGCTGCACGCCGCGGCGCCGGTGAAGACCCTGGACTGGGTCGGCACCAGCATGGGCGGCCTGATCGGCATGGCCCTCGCCGGCACGCCGCAGCTGCCGCTGCCCGCGCCCGTGCGGCGGCTGGTGCTCAACGACGTCGGCCCCGTCATCCAGTGGGCGGCGCTGCAACGCATCGGCACCTACCTGGGGAACGTGGGCCGCTTCGACTCCGTGCAGCAGGCCGCCGACGCGATGTGGCTGGTCTCGCAGGGCTTCGGCCCGCACACGCCCGAGCAGTGGCTGGCCCTGTCGCAACCGATGGTGCGCCCGGCCGAAGGCGGCGGCTGCACGCTGCACTACGACCCGTCGATCGCCGTGCCCTTCCGCACGCTCGACGAGCAGGCGGCGCTCGCGGGCCAGGCGGCGCTCTGGCAGCTGTACGACGCCATCCGCGCCCGCACGCTGCTGCTGCGCGGCGCGCAGTCGGACCTGCTCTCGCGCGAGACGGCGCAGGAGATGCTGGGGCGCGGGCCGAAGCCTCGCCTCGTCGAATTCCAAGGCGTGGGCCACGCGCCCACCCTCATCGCAACCGACCAGGTGGAGGCGGTCGCCTCCTTCCTGCTGTCCACCGGACCGGATCCCGATGAAGAGCCACGCAGCGGAACGGGCTGACGCCACGCCGGTGCCGGACCTGCTGGCGGCCGCCGAACGGGCGCTGCCGCAGCAGGCCAACGCGCTCGCGCGGGCGCGCGCCTTCGCCGAGCCGCTGATCGCCGGCGAGACGCTGGACACGGGCGAGAACACGCTGGAGCACGCCGACGCGGTGGCGGCGATCCTGAAGAACATGGGCGGCTCGGAGGCGATGCAGGCGGCCAGCTACCTGGTCTACGCCTGCCCGCACCTGAACAAGCCGCAGGAGGTGATCGCCAAGGCCTTCGGCGAGAGCTACGCTGCGCTGGCGACGGAGACCACCAAGCTCGTCGCCGTGCAGCGCCAGGCTCGCGATGCGGAATCGGCGCACCGCGACACGCCCGACCTGCAGGCCGAGAACGTGCGCAAGATGCTGCTGGCCTTCTCGCGCGACGTGCGCGTGGTGCTGCTGCGCCTGGCCTCGCGGCTGCGCACGCTGCGCTGGTACGCCGCCACCAAGCAGGCGGCGCCCGAGGGCGTGGCGCAGGAGGCGCTGCAGATCTTCGCCCCGCTGGCCAACCGCCTGGGCATCTGGCAGGTGAAGTGGGAGATGGAAGACCTCGCCTTCCGCTTCCTGGAGCCCGAGACCTACCGGCGCGTGGCGGGCTGGCTGGACGAGAAGCGGGTCGAGCGCGAGCAGTACGTCGAGCAGCTGCGCAGCCAGCTGGAGGCCGAGCTGAAGGCCCAGGGCATCCGCGCCGAGGTGCACGGCCGTCCGAAACATATCTACAGCATCGTCAAGAAGATGCGCGGCAAGTCGCTCGACTTCGAGCAGGTGCTCGACGTGCGCGCGCTGCGGGTGGTCGTGCCGGAGGTGAAGGATTGCTACGAAGCGTTGGCCTGGGTGCACGAACGCTTCCAGCCGATCCTGGAGGAATTCGACGACTACATCGCCAAGCCCAAGCCCAACGGCTACCAGTCGCTGCACACCGTGGTGCGCGACGCGCAGGGGCGGCCGATCGAGATCCAGATCCGCACCCAGGCGATGCACGAGCATGCCGAGCACGGCGTGGCCGCGCACTGGGCGTACAAGGAAGCGGGACAGAAGGGCTATGCGGGCGTCAGCGCGTCCAGCGAGTACGACAACCGCATCGCCGTGCTGCGCCAGCTGCTGGCCTGGGAGCGCGACCTGGCCGGTTCCGCGCAAGGCCTGTTCGAGGACCGCATCTACGTGCTGACGCCGCAGGCGTCGATCGTCGAGCTGCCGCGCGGCGCCACGCCGGTGGACTTCGCGTACACGCTGCACACGAGCCTGGGCCACCGTTGCCGCGGTGCGCGCGTGGACGGCGCGATGGTGCCGCTCAACACGCAGCTGGCCAACGGCCAGACCGTGGAGATCGTCCCCGCCAAGGAAGGCGGGCCCTCGCGCGACTGGCTCAATCCGGAGCTGGGCTTCCTGGCCAGCAACCGCGCGCGCGCCAAGGTGCGCGCCTGGTTCAACGAGCAGGTGCGCCACGAGACGGTGGCGCGCGGACGCGAGCTGGTCGAGCAGTTCCTGCGCCGCGAAGGCAAGACCGCGATCAAGCTGGAGGACCTCGCTTCGCAGCTGGGCTTCAAGTCCGCCGAGGACCTGTTCGCCGTCGTGGGCAAGGACGAATTCTCGCTGCGCAACATCGAGGTGCTGCTGCACCCGCAGGGCCCGCTGCCCAGCGAGGACGAGGCGCTGTTGCTCAAGAAATCGCGGCCGGTGCCGGCGAAGTCGCCCAAGGGCGGCGTGCTGGTGGTGGGCGTCGATTCGCTCATGACGCAGCTGGCGCGCTGCTGCAAGCCGGCGCCGCCGGACGCGATCAGCGGGTTCGTGACGCGCGGCAAGGGCGTGAGCATCCACCGCCGCGACTGCGCCGACTTCCGCGAGATCGCCGCCCGCAGCCCGGAGCGCGTGATCGAGGTGGAGTGGGGGCGCCGCCAGGGCGAGGAGGCGGTCTATCCCGTGGACGTGGCCATCGAGGCCGCGGACCGGCAGGGGCTGTTGCGCGACATCTCGGAAGTCTTCGCCAAGGAGAAGATGAACGTGATCGGCGTCCAGACGCAGACGGTGAAGGGCACGGCCTGGATGACGTTCACCGTGGAGATCGCCGATTCGCAGCGCCTGGCCAAGGTGCTCGCCGTCGTCAGGGACGTGCAAGGCGTGCGGGCGGCCCGGCGCCGGTGAAGGGGCTCCGCGCTCTGCTACAATTCCGCGCTTCAACGACAGGCGCGTAGCTCAGCTGGTTAGAGCACCACCTTGACATGGTGGGGGTCGTTGGTTCGAGTCCAATCGCGCCTACCAATTCGAAGGCCCGAAGTCCGGTACATGCCGGGTTTCGGGCCTTTTCCGTTCTTGCGGGATGCAGCGCGACGCCAGCAGCGTCCCACAAGGCGTTTCCGCGCCGGACCACGCCCGCCTGCCGGGCCAGCCTGCCCAATGGCCGTTTCGCACCGACGCCATGGCAGACGAAGAACGCTTCCCCACCGACGCCGACGAACCTGCCGCTGCCCAAGAGACGGCACCGGCACGAATGACCTTCAGGCTGGTCGTCAACGGCACCGAGCATGCCCTCGAACTCGACGCGCGCACCACGCTCCTGGACGCCCTGCGCGAGCACCTCCACCTCACCGGCACCAAGAAGGGCTGCGACCACGGCCAGTGCGGTGCCTGCACGGTGCTGGTGAACGGCCGGCGCATCAACAGCTGCCTCACGCTGGCCGTCATGCACGAGGGCGAGGAGGTCACCACCATCGAGGGGCTGGGCACGCCGGAAAAGCTGCATCCGCTGCAGGCCGCCTTCGTGCGGCACGACGGCTTCCAGTGCGGCTACTGCACGCCGGGACAGATCTGCTCCGCCGCCGGCATGCTGCAGGAACTGCGTGACGGCATGCCGAGCCACGTGTCGCCCGACCTGCAGGCGCCGCCGGCGCTGGGCGACGAGGAGATCCGCGAGCGCATGAGCGGCAACCTGTGCCGCTGCAGCGCCTACACGAACATCGTCGCCGCCATCCGCGAGGTGGGGGAGGAGGGCGCATGAAGGCCTTCACGTACGAGCGCGCGGACAGCGTCGAGGCGGCGGCGCGTGCCGTCGCCCAGCGACCGGGAGCGAAGTTCATAGCTGGCGGCACCAATCTGCTGGACCTGATGAAGCTGCGGGTGGAAGCACCCGTGCACCTGGTGGACGTCAACCGCCTGGACCTCGCGCGCATCGAGGAGACGGCCGAAGGCGGCCTGCGCGTGGGGACGCTCGTGCGCAACAGCGACCTGGCTGCCGACGCCCGCGTGCGATCGCGCTATCCCGTGCTGGCGCGCGCGCTGCTGGCCGGCGCCTCGGGGCAGCTGCGCAACAAGGCGACCACCGGCGGCAACCTGCTGCAGCGCACGCGCTGCTACTACTTCTACGATCCCAGCAAGCCGTGCAACAAGCGCACGCCCGGTACCGGCTGTTCGGCCATTGGCGGCTACACGCGCAACCACGCCATCCTGGGCGCCAGCGAGCACTGCATCGCCACGCATCCCTCCGACATGGCCGTGGCCATGCGCGCGCTGGACGCCAAGGTGGAAACGGTGGACGGCGCGGGACAGCGGCGCGTGATCCCCATCGCCGATTTCCACCGGCTGCCTGGTGACACGCCCCATGTCGACACGCAGCTGGCGCAAGGCGAGCTGGTGACTTCCGTCGTGCTGCCACCGCCGCCTCCGGGAAGGCAGCTGTATCGCAAGGTGCGCGACCGCGCCTCCTACGCCTTCGCGCTGGTCTCGGTGGCGGCCATCGTCGACGTGGTCGATGGCGCCATCCGCGGCGGCCGGCTCGCCTTCGGCGGCGTGGCCCACAAGCCCTGGCGCGACCTCGCCGCCGAACAGGCGCTCGCCGATGCCGGCGCGGATGCCGCTGCCGACACCTTGCTGCAAGGCGCGCGCGGCCAGGGCGACAACGATTTCAAGATCCCGCTGCTGCGGCGCGTGCTCGCCGGCGTGCTGCGCGAAGCGACTGCCTGAGGCACCAGCCATGGAGATGAACCAACCCGCCCCGCGCAACGCGC
Source organism: Pseudomonadota bacterium (assembly GCA_023438115.1). Classification (GTDB taxonomy): domain Bacteria; phylum Pseudomonadota; class Gammaproteobacteria; order Burkholderiales; family Burkholderiaceae_C; genus Ramlibacter. The sequence continues at coordinate 5,938 of JAEZEB010000302.1, forward strand.
TGGACGAGAACCGGCAGGGCCTGATCGGCCGCGGCCTCGACCGCGTCGACGGACCCGCGAAGGTCTGCGGCACCGCCCCCTACGCTTACGAGGTGCAGGAGGCGCCGCAGGCGCCCCTGTACGGCTGGATCGTGGAAGCGTCCATCGGCTGCGGCCGTGTCGCTGCGCTCGACACCCGCGAGGCCGAGCGCGCGCCCGGCGTCGTGCACGTGATGACGCACCTCAACGCGCCGCCGCAAGCGCCTTTCAGCCTGGAGGAGAGCCAGCGCTTCAACCGCCCGCATCCCTGCCTGGGCGATGAGGTCGTTCCGCACTACGGCCAGCCGGTCGCCTTCGTGGTGGCGGAGACGCTGGAGCAGGCGCGCGCCGCCGCACAGTTGGTGGCGGTGCGCTACGACGCCATGCCCGGGCAATACCGGCTGCAGGACACCCTGCAGGACGCCGAGAAGCCGGCCGAGGAGGAAGGCAAGGAGCCGGACAGCGCCGAAGGCGATTTCGACGCCGGTTTCGCCGCCGCGCCCGTGCAGGTGGACGTGCAGTACACGACCCCGATCCACATCCATGCCCAGATGGAGCCGCATGCGGCGCTGGCCTGGTGGGAAGGCGAGCGGGTGATCGTGCACTGCTCCACGCAGATGCTCGAAAGCGCGCAGAAGCGGGTGGCGAACACGCTGCGCATCCCGCTGGAGAACGTGCGCATCGTCAGCCGCTACATCGGCGGCGGCTTCGGCGGCAAGCTGCCGGTGTGGGCCGACGTGATCCTGTCCGCGCTGGCGGCGAAGGTGTTGCGGCGGCCGGTGAAGGTGGCGCTCACGCGCCAGCAGATGTTCCACGTCACCAGCCACCGGCCGGACACCGTGCAGCGCGTTCGCCTGGGCGCGCAGCGCGACGGACGGCTGCTCGCCATCGCGCACGAGGCCTGGTGCCACTCGGCGCGCCTGGACGACTACCTGGAGCCGGTCTGCACGTCGACGCGCTCGCTCTACGCGGCGCCGCACCGGATGACGCGCCAGCGCCGCGTGAAGCTGGACCTGCCCGTGGCCGATTCCTGCCGCTCGCCCGGCGAGGCCGTCGGCATGCCGGTGCTGGAATGCGCGATGGACGAACTGGCGCACGCACTGGGCATGGACCCGGTGCAGCTGCGCATCGCCAACGAGCCGCACGAGGATCCGGAGAAGCACGTGCCGTACTCGACGCGCCAGCTCGTGGCGTGCCTGGAGGAGGGCGCCCGCCGCTTCGGCTGGGACCGGCGCCGGCCGCAACCCGGCCAGGTGCGCGACGGCCGCTTCCTCGTCGGCATGGGCATGGCCAGTGCCTCGCGCTCCAACAAGCTGCAGCCCGCGCAGTGCAAGGTGCGCCTGGGCGCAGACGGCGTGCTGGTGGCCCGCATGTCGATGACCGACATCGGCACCGGGAGCTACACGGTCTTCACGCAGATCGCGGCCGAGATGCTGGGGCTGGCGCCGGAGCAGGTGCGCATGGAACTGGGCGACAGCGATTTCCCGCCCACGGCGGGTTCGGGCGGTTCCTTCGGCGCCGCCAGCGCGGGGTCGGCGCTGTTCGACGCCTGCGAGAACCTGCGGCGCAAGCTGGCGCAGTCCGCCGGCATCGCGCCGGAGGACGCCGAGTTCGCCGACGGCCACGTGCGGGGCGGCGGCAAGTCCGCCACCCTCGCCAAGCTGGCCGGCAAGGACGGCATCGAGGCCGAGGGCGAGGTCAAGCCCGGCACGATGGAGAAGGACTACACCCAGATGGCCTACGGCGCCTTCTTCGCCGAGGTGGCCGTCGACACCGAAAGCGGCGAGGTGCGCCTGCGCCGCATGCTGGGCGTGTTCGTGGCCGGGCGCATCCTCAACGCCAAGACGGCGCGCTCGCAGTTGCTGGGTGGCATGGTCTGGGGCGTGGGCACGGCGCTGCACGAGGAGGCGGCGCTCGATGCGCGCCACGGCTTCTTCGCCAACCACGACATCGCCGAATACCACGTGCCGGTGCACGCGGACATCCCGGAGATCGACGTCGTCCTGCTCCCCGAAGTGGACGACAAGGCCAACCCGCTGAAGATCAAGGGCCTGGGCGAGCTGGGCATCAGCGGCGCCGCCGGCGCGGTGGCCAACGCGGTCTACAACGCCTGCGGGGTGCGCGTGCGCGAGTTCCCGATCACGCTGGACAAGGTGCTCCCCGGCTTGCAGTAGGTACGCGTTGCGGTTCGTCCGGTGCATCGAACGAGCCGCAACTTGCATTGGCGCCGGCCGCGCGAAGCGGCGAACATCGGGGCTTCCGCAGTCCGAACCCGAAGCACGTCATGAAGATCGTCGAGATCCGCGAGAAGACCGTTCCCATCAGTTCGTCCATCCGCAACGCCTACATCGACTTCAGCAGGATGAATTTGAGCCTCGTGGCCGTCGTCACCGACGTCGTCCGCGGCGGCAAGCCGGTGATCGGCTACGGCTTCAACTCCAACGGCCGCTACGGGCAGGGCAGCATGATGCGCGAGCGCTTCATCCCGCGCATCCTGGAAGCCGACCCGGCCTCGCTGCTCGACGACAGCCGCGACAACATCGATCCGCACAAGGTCTGGGCGGCGATGTACACCAACGAGAAGCCGGGCGGCCATGGCGAGCGCTCGGTCGCCATCGGCACGATCGACATGGCGGTGTGGGACGCGGTGGCCAAGATCGAAGGCAAGCCGCTGTTCCAGTTGCTGGCCGACCGCTACGGCGACGGCAAGCCGAACCGCAAGGTTTTCGTCTATGCGGCCGGCGGCTACTACTACCCGGGCCAGGACCTGCGCAAGCTACAGGACGAGATGCGCAGCTATGTCGACCGCGGCTACACGGTCGTAAAAAAGAAGATCGGCGGCGCCTCGCTCGACGAGGACCTGCGCCGCATCGACGCGATCATGGAGGTGCTGCAGGACGGCCAGCGCCTGTGCGTGGACGCCAACGGCCGCTTCGACCTGGAAACCGCCATCGCGTATGCCAAGGCCCTCGAACCCTACGACCTGTTCTGGTACGAGGAGGCGGGCGACCCGCTGGACTTCGAACTGCAGGCGGCGCTGCGCGGCTTCTACAGGAACCCGATGGCGACGGGCGAGAACCTGTTCTCCATGCAGGACGCGCGCAACCTGATCCGCTATGGCGGCCTCCGCCCGGACCGCGACTGGCTGCAGTTCGACTGCGCCCTCAGCTACGGCCTGGTGGAGTACCTGCGCACGCTGGACATGCTGAAGGAGCACGGCTGGTCGGCCAGCCGCTGCATCCCGCATGGCGGGCACCAGATGTCGCTGAACATCGCGGCCGGCCTGGGCCTGGGCGGCAACGAGTCCTATCCGGACCTGTTCCAGCCCTATGGCGGCTTCCCCGACGGCGTGAAGGTGGAAGGCAGCTACGTCACGCTGCCGGAGCTGCCCGGCATCGGCTTCGAAGGCAAGTCCGACCTCTATCGCGAGATGCAGGCGCTCGCGTCCTGAGCGGCCGCCGCCAGCCAGAAGGCTTCGGCGACGCGGCTGACGCTTTCCCGCTGGCGGTAGAGGCGGATATCCAGGTCCACGCTCCAGCCTGCATCGGCCGCGGGCACCAATCGGCCCGCGCGCAGGTCGTCCTCCACCAGCGTGCGCGGCAGCCACGCGACACCGCGCCCGTCCAGCGCCATCGAGCGCAGCACCGAGGCGAGGTGGGCGGTGAAGACGACCTGGTGCGGGATCTCGTCCAGCCGCCGGCCGAGCACCGCGCGCACGATCCGGCCCATGCCCGATTCGTCGGTGTACGCGAGCAGGGGCACGGGCCCGCCCACCGCGTGCAGGCGGTGCACGGGGTGCCGCCTCTCGCCGGGTTGCGAGACGGGCACCAACTGGTCGTCGCCGATCGCCAGCGAACGATAGGGTTCCGCATCCAGCGAGCCGCGCAAGCCCGCGTACGCGTGCGCCAGCACGAAGTGCACCTTGCCTGCCTGCATCAGCGCCTCGCAGCGCGCGAGCACGTCGGAAGCGAGCTCGACCGGCCCGAGCGCGAGCTTCGCTTCGAGGCCACGCAGCCATCGCGGCAGGAAAGTGAAGGAGAGGGCGTGCGTCGCGGCGATGCGCAGCGTGCCGGCGCTCGCCTCGGCCACCTGCTTCGCCTCGCCGGGCAGGCGCGCCGCGCGGGCGACCAGGTCTTCCGCCACGCCCTGGAACCATGCACCCACCTCGGTCAGGCGGGCGGGCTGGCTGGAGCGATCGACCAGCGGCGCGCCCAGCCACTCCTCCAGCGCGCGGATGCGGCGGCTGAAGGCGGGCTGCGAGCTGTGGCGGTCTTCCGCCGCGCGGGAGAAATTGCCGGTGGCGGCGAGGGCGAGGAAGTCCTCGAGCCAGGCGAAGTGGAAGGCCATGCTCAGGCGGCCGTCTCCAGCGCCAGGCCGGCGGGCGCCTGCACGCGCGTGACCATCACCTGGTCGATGCGCGAGCTGTCCACGTCCATCACCTCGAAGCGGTAGCCGTTCCAGGCAAAGGCGTCGGTGCGCCGCGGCACGCGGCGCAGCATCACCATCAGGAAGCCGGCCAGGGTGTCGTACTGCCCGCGCCGCGGCAGGTCCGCGGGATCGGCGTCGATCGCCCGCATCACGTCCACCATGGGCGTGAGGCCGTCCATGAGCCAGGAGCCGTCCTCGCGCAGCACGATCTGGCTCTCGTCGTCCGGACCGACCAGGCTGCCCATGACGGTGCTCATCACGTCGTTGAGCGTGATCACGCCGACGACGAGGCTGTACTCGTTGACGATCACCGCGAAGTCCTCCTGGGCCTGGCGGAACTGCGCCAGCACCTCGGAGAGGGTCAGCCGGTCCGGCACCAGCAGCGCCTTCTGCAGCAGGCCCTTGGCGCCTTCGCCGTGCAGCACCAGGGGCTCTTCCTTCAGCAGGCGGGCGAAGAGGTCGGCGGCGTCGACGTAGCCCACCACGTGGTCGATGGTCTTGTCGCACACCAGGTAGGTCGAATGGGGCTCGGCGGCGATGCGCGCGCGGATGATCGCCTCGTCCTCGTCCTGCAGGAAGAAGACGATGCGGTCCCGCGGCGTCATCGCCGTCTCGACGGGGCGCGTTTCCATCTCGAACAGGTTCTCGATCACCTGCTGCTCCTGGGCGTGCAGGCCCCCGGCT
>JAEZEB010000314.1 GCA_023438115.1 Pseudomonadota bacterium
CCCCAACATCTTCGCGATCGCCACCGGCATCGAGGAGCACAACAACTACGCGGTGGACTTCATCGAGGCCACGCGCTGGATCAAGCAGAACCTGCCGGGCGCCAAGGTGTCGGGTGGGGTCTCCAACGTCAGCTTCTCCTTCCGCGGCAACGACCCGGTGCGCGAAGCCATCCACACCGTGTTCCTCTACCACGCCATCCGTGCCGGCATGGACATGGGCATCGTCAACGCCGGCATGGTGGGCGTGTATGACGACGTGGAGCCCGAGCTGCGCGAGCGCGTGGAAGACGTGGTGCTCAACCGCCGCCCCGATGCCAGCGAGCGCCTGATCGAGATCGCCGAGAAGGCCAAGGGCGCGGCGAAGGACGAGGGCAGGAAGAACGAGTGGCGCGCGTGGTCCGTGGAGCAGCGCCTGGCGCATGCGCTGGTGCACGGCATCACCGACCACATCGTCGAGGACACCGAGGAGATGTACCAGCAGGTGCTGGCGAAGGGCGGGCGTCCGCTGCACGTGATCGAAGGCCCGCTCATGGACGGCATGAACATCGTGGGCGACCTGTTCGGCGCCGGCAAGATGTTCCTGCCGCAGGTGGTGAAGTCGGCCCGCGTGATGAAGCAGGCCGTGGCCCACCTCATCCCCTACATCGAGGAAGAGAAGAAGCAGCAGGAAGCCGCGGGCGAGGACGTGCGGGCCAAGGGCAAGATCGTGATCGCCACCGTCAAGGGCGACGTGCACGACATCGGCAAGAACATCGTGACCGTCGTGCTCCAGTGCAACAACTTCGAGGTGGTGAACATGGGCGTGATGGTCCCGTGCCACGAGATCCTGGCCAAGGCCAAGGTCGAGGGCGCGGACATCGTCGGCCTGTCGGGCCTGATCACGCCGTCGCTGGAGGAGATGCAGTACGTCGCCGGCGAGATGCAGAAGGACGACTACTTCCGCGTCAGGAAGATCCCGCTGCTGATCGGCGGCGCCACCTGCAGCCGCGTGCACACTGCGGTGAAGATCGCGCCGAAATACGAAGGGCCGGTGGTGTACGTGCCCGACGCGTCGCGCAGCGTGAGCGTGGCGCAGAACCTGCTGTCCGAGCAGGCGGCGAAGTACATCGCCGAGGTCAATGCCGACTACGAGAAGGTGCGGCAGCTGCACGCCAGCAAGAAGCAGGTGCCGCTGTGGCCGCTGGCGAAGGCGCGCGCCAACAAGACGCCGGTGGACTGGAGCAGCTACACGCCGCCGCAGCCCAAGTTCATCGGCCGCCGCGTGTTCAGGAACTACGACCTCGCGGAACTGGCGCGCTACATCGACTGGGGTCCTTTCTTCCAGACCTGGGACCTGGCCGGCGGCTTCCCCGGCATCCTGAAGGACGAGATCGTGGGTGCCGAGGCGGTACGCGTGTTCTCCGACGGCCAGCGCATGCTCAAGCGCCTGATCGACGGCCGCTGGCTCACCGCGAATGCGGTCATGGGCATCTGGCCCGCCAACACGGTCAACGACGACGACATCGAGCTGTACGCCGACGAGAAGCGCGATCGGGCGGTGCTCACCTGGTACGGGCTGCGCCAGCAGGCGGAGAAGCAGGCCGTCGACGGCGTGATGCGCCCCAGCCGCTGTCTCGCCGACTTCGTCGCGCCCAAGGGCGTCGCGAACGACTACGTCGGCGCTTTTGCCGTCACCGCCGGCATCGGCACCGAGAAGAAGGTGCAGTACTTCCTGGACGACCACGATGACTACTCGGCCATCATGTTCAAGGCGCTGGCGGACCGCCTCGCCGAGGCGCTGGCCGAGGCGCTGCACCAGCGCGTGCGCACGGACCTGTGGGGCTACGCGCCGGACGAGAACCTCACCAACGAGGACATGATCGCGGAGAAGTACCGCGGCATCCGCCCGGCGCCCGGCTACCCGGCCTGCCCGGACCACAGCGTCAAGCGCGACATGTTCGCGCTGCTCAAGCCCGAGGAGATCGGCATGGAGCTCACCGACAGCATGGCGATGGCGCCGGCGGCCAGCGTGAGTGGCTTCTACCTCGCGCATCCCGAGAGCACCTATTTCAACGTGGGCCGCATCGGCGAGGACCAGCTGCAGGACCTCGCCCGCCGCCGTGGCGCGGCGATGGAGGAGATGCAGCGGCTGCTGGCGCCGAACCTCTGATCGTGCCCCGCCCCTTGTCGTTGCGGGCTTGAAATCCACGGCAGCGTCCGAACAAGCGCCGCGTGGATCCCGGCTCGAGCCCGGGATGACAAGGGCGCACCCCAGCCGGGCGTAGTCACCCTCCTACCGCTGAAGCAAAGCCGCGCCGATACGGCCGCGGCCGGGCTTGCCCGATGCTTGCGCCCATGGCGCTCATCGACCGCGTCCCCGCCCCGCTGCGCCGACTCGCGCAGACCGTGCGCCCGATCACCCGCGCCTTCAACCTGTGGAGCGAGGCCGGCGGCATGCGCATGAGCGCCGCGGTCTCCTTCTACGGCATCCTCAGTCTCGCGCCGCTGCTGCTGGCGATCGTCGGCATGCTCGGCTGGTGGATGGACCGCGCGGTGCTGGAGAAAGGCCTGCTGGACCAGCTGGGCACCGTCATCGGCTCGCAGGGCACGGGCGTGATCGAGCAGGCGCTGCGCAGCGCCAAGGAACCGCAGGAAGGGATCACCGCCAGCGTCGTCGGATTCACCGTGCTGCTGTTCGGCGCCACGGGCGTCTTCGGCGAGCTGCAGAACGCCTTCGAGCGCGTGTGGATGCACGGGCGTGGCGACCCGCCGAAGCAGACCTGGTGGCACACCGCCACGCTGCGCCTGCGCGGCATCGGCTACATCCTCGTGTTCGGCTTCCTGCTGCTGGTGTCGCTGGTGGTTTCCACCGTGCTGTCGCTGTTCTCCGGCTGGGCGGGTGCCTGGGTGCCGGTGGAGATCGCCGCGCGCGTGCTCAACGAAGTGATCGGCCTGGCCGTCGGAACCTTGCTGTTCGTGGGCCTGATGCGCCTGTCCGGCGGGCCCAAGCCGCAGCTGCGCTTCCTCTTCTTCGGCGGCCTGGTGGGCGCACTCCTGTTCACCGTGGGCCGCCAGCTGATGGCGCTGTACCTCTCCACCGCCGCGGCCGTTTCCGCCTACGGCGCCGCGGGCTCGCTGATCGTGCTGCTGATGTGGATCTACTTTTCCTCGGGCGTCCTGCTGCTGGGCGCGGCCTGCGCCCGCGCGATCGAGGAGCACGTCGCCGAACGCGTTTCCATGCCACGCGCCGCCCCCGTAGGTCGGGGTGAGCGCGAAGCCGAACCCCGACATCCTGCCTAACGCGGCAACAAGGCCTTCCTCTGCGCCAGCACCAGCGCCCCCGCCGCCAGCACCGCAAGCAAGAACAACACCGCCAGCCCCCACCGGTACCCCGCCTCCTGCGTCCACAACATGCCCAGCAGCGCCGGCGCCACCGCGCGCGCCACCGCCGACGGCATGCCCAGTGCGCCGTTGAGCGCGGCCACGTGCTCGCGGTTCACGTACTGCGCGATCGCCGTTCCCTTCACGATCGTGAGCATCCCGTTGCCCAGGCCGTACAGCAGCACGAACAGCAGCCCCGCGGCCGGTGACGCGGCCCCCGCGATCAGCGTGCCCAGCGCCAGCGGGATCAGCACCGGAATCCACCGGTTGGCCGTGTGCAGGTCTAAGCGGTGCTCGAAGAAGAACAGCAGCAGCCGCCCCAGCACCTGCACCAGCCCGATGGCCGCGGGCAGCGCGATCACCCAGGCCTCGTGCAGGCCGCTTTCGCGCAGCAGGCTGATCAGGTGCGGCGGGATCGCCGCGGCGACCGCCATCGTGCCGAAGGTGAACGCCGCGATCAGCAGGAAGGGCGCGGTGCGCAGCAAGGCCGCGGGCGAGTGCGCTCCGCCCTGCGTGGGCGCGGCGGGCGGCGGCGCATCGCGCAGGCACAGCGCGTGCAGCGGCACGCACACCAGCAGGTGCACCGCGGCCAGCACCAGCAGCGCGGCGCGCCAGCCCCAGCCGGCGATCAGCCAGGCGGACACCGGGATGAACACCGTGCTGGCCAGGCCGCCGAGGAAGGTCAGCGTGATGATCGCGCGCCGGAAGTCGCCCGGATAGCGGCGCGTGACCACCGCGAACACCGGCGTGTAGAGCGTGGCCGAGAGCGCCGCGCCCAGCACCAGCCAGGTGGCGAGAAAGGCTTCGTAGGACCGGACGCTCGCGTGGAAGGCGAGGGCCGCGGCGACCAGCAGCGAGCCGCCCGTCATCACCGCGCGCTCGTGGCCGCGGTCGATCCAGCGGCCCACGGGATACGCGCACACGCCCTCGGCGAACAGCGCCAGGCTGAAGGCCAGCGAGGACTGCGCGCGCGTGAGCCCCAGCTCGCGCTCCACCGGTTCCAGCAGCAGCGCGAAGGTGTAGAAGACGCTGCCCCACGAGATCAGCTGGGCGAGCGACAGCCAGGCGATGAGGCGGCGGTCGTACCCGCCCGGGTTCTTCATGCGGTCAGTGCGGGACATGCCACCAAAGGCCGCATTGTGCGGGCTGCGGCGCGCGCGGCTGTCCGCCAGCAACACCATGCTGGCGCGAATGAGGCCAAAAGGGAACAAGCCCCCTAGGCAGGGTGCGCCGTGCAGGACACAATTTCTTGCATTCGCCACGGGCCGCCAAGAGCCCGCATTCCGAGGAGACATCGATGAACACCTTGCCGGTGCCGCTGGAGCCCGTGATCGAGGCGCCGGCGCAGCCCGCGTCCGCCAGGCCGTCGCCGCCCCGCCCCGCCCGGGCTCGCACGGGCGCGCTGGGCCAGCGCGTGCTGCTCGCCTTCGCCAGCCTGCTGCTGCTGGTGCTGGCGCTCACCGTCGTCGCGGCGATGAACATGCAGGGCATCGCCGCCATCGTCGCCCTGGGCTTGGGCACCGCCGCCGCGGCCCTGACGCTGGCGCTGGCCGCCTGGCTGCTGCGCAACCTGCTCGCGCCGGCCTTGAAGGCTTCGGCCGCCGCGGCCCGCATGAGTGCCGGCGACCTCACGCAATCCGTGAGCGTCGCCGGCGGCGGCGAGCTGCGGCCCTTGCTGCAGGCGCTCGAGGAAGTGCGCGAGCGCCTGTTCTCGGTGGTGGCGCAGGTGCGGGCCGGCACCACGCACGTGGCGATGAACTCCTCGCAGATCACGCGCGACAACGAGGCGCTGGCCCTGCGCACCGCCACGCAGGCCGAGTCGCTGCAGCAGACGGCCGCGACCATGGAGGAGCTCACCGCCGCCGTGCGCCAGAACGCCGGCACCGCGCAGCAGGCCAACGCGCTGGTGCGTTCCGCGGCGGACCGGGCGGAGCAGGGCGGCACCGTGATGGACGAAGTGGTGCAGACCATGGGCTCCATCCGCGACAGCTCGCACAGCATCCGCGACATCATCGGCGTGATCGACGGCATCGCCTTCCAGACCAACATCCTCGCGCTCAATGCCGCCGTGGAAGCGGCACGCGCGGGCGACCAGGGCCGCGGCTTCGCCGTGGTGGCCGGCGAGGTGCGCACGCTTGCGCAGCGCTGCGCCGGCACGGCGCGCGAGATCCGCGACCTCATCGGCGCTTCCGTCGACAAGGTGGAGGCGGGCGGTCGCCGCGTCGACGAGGCCGGCCGCTCCATGCACGAGATCGTGGCGGCCGTGCGCAGCGTGGCGGACCTCATCGGGCAGATCGACGGCGCGAGCCGCGAGCAGAGCGACGGCATCGAATCCATGAACGGCGCCATCGCCCGCATCGACCGCACCACGCAGGCCAACGCCGCGCTGGTGCAGGACGCCGCCAAGACCGCCGCCGCGCTGCACGAACGCGCCGTGGCGCTGATGAAGGAGGTGGACCTGTTCGACCTCGGCGAGCGCGAGTACGGCAGCGCGCAGGAGGCGGTGCAGCTGGTGCGCGAGGGCGTCTCCTTCTGCCAGACCTACGGCCGCGATGCGCTGATCGCGGAAGTGAACCGCCTCGCGCAGGGCCGCTTCATCGACCGCGACCTGTACCTGATGGTGGTGAGCGTCGACAGCGGCGTCTTCCTCGCGCACGGCAACAATCCCCGCACCCTGGGCCTGGGCCCGCAGAGCAAGGACGTCGACGGCAAGGCCTTCGTGCGCGAGATGACCGACGTGGCGCGCATGCGCGGCGAGGGCTGGGTCGACTACAAGTGGGCGCACCCGGTCACCAACGAGATCCTCGTCAAGTCCACCTTCGTGCAGCGCGCGGGGGATGTGGTCGTGGCCTGCGGGATTTATCGGTAGGGGTTCGTTGCGTCCTGCGCGGGGGTGCGATGGTGGGCACGTGAAACGCGCCCGCCCCAAGCCGACACATCCCCGTAGGGTGGGCAAGCTCGCTTGCCCACCGCCGGCCGCATCCTGCCTCACGCCAGCGCCGGCAGCGCCCGTCGGTACTGCACCGCTTCGGCCACGTGCTCCGCTTCCACGTGGCTTGACGTCGCCAGGTCGGCGATGGTGCGCGCCACCTTGAGCACGCGGTGCGTGGAGCGCGCGCTCCATCCGAGCCGCAGCGCTGCCTGGCGCAGGAAGGCGCCGGCCGCCGGTGAGAGCCCCGCGTGCAGGTCGATCTCCTCGCCTTGCAGCGCGTGGTTGTCCTTGCCCTGGCGTGCCAGCGCGCGTTCGCGGGCGGCCACGCAGCGCGGCTGCACCTGCGCCGTGGCTTCGCCCGCGGGCGCATCGAGCAGGTCCGAAGGCGACAGGGCCGGCACTTCGACATGCAGGTCGATGCGATCCAGCAGCGGTCCGCTCAGGCGGCCCTGGTAGCGCGCCACCTGTTCCGGTGTGCAGCGGCAGGAGCGCGCCGAACCCAGCCAGCCGCAGGGACAGGGATTCATCGCCGCCACGAGCTGGAAGCGCGCGGGGAATTCGCTGCGCCGCGCCGCCCGCGCGATGGTGATGCGGCCGGTCTCCAGCGGCTCGCGCAGGGCCTCCAGGGCAGCCCGTGGAAACTCGGGGAGCTCATCCAGGAAGAGGACGCCGTGGTGCGCCAGCGAAATCTCGCCCGGCCGTGGGGGCGAGCCGCCGCCCACCAGCGCCACCGCGCTGGCCGAATGGTGCGGACAGCAAGTGGGCCGCTGTGCCCAGTGCTGCAAGCGGAAGCCGCCGACCAGGCTGGCGACGGCCGCGCTCTCCAGCGCTTCGCGCACGTCCATGGGCGGCAGCAGCCCCGCGAAGCGCTGGGCGAGCATCGACTTGCCCGCGCCCGGCGGGCCGATGAGCAGCAGGCTGTGCCCCCCGGCCGCCGCGATCTCGAGCGCGCGCCGCGCACCGGCCTGTCCCTTCACGTCGGCAAGGTCCGGATAGCTGGCCGCGGTGCGCGGTGCTTCCGACGCGAGCCTCGCCCAGCCGTCCTCGCCTTCGGGCTGCGCCACTTCCTCCTCGCGCGGCGCGAACTGCCGCACCACGTCGAGCAGGTGGCGCGCGCGGACCACGCGCGCATCCGGCACCAGCGCGGCCTCTTCGGCACTGCCGGGCGGCAGCACCAGCGTGGTGGCCACCCCGCTCGCGTGCAGGGCGAGGCTGGTGGCGAGCGCACCGCGCACCGGTCGCAGCTCGCCCGACAGCGAGAGCTCGCCCGCGAACTCGTGTCCGGCCAGCCGCGTGCCGTCGATCTGCCCGCTGGCCGCCAGGATGCCCAGCGCGATCGGCAGGTCGAAGCGGCCGGAATCCTTGGGCAAGTCGGCCGGCGCCAGATTCACGGTGATTCTCTTGTTATGAGGAAACGCGAGCCCGCACGTCAGCAGTGCCGAGCGCACGCGCTCGCGCGCCTCCTTCACTTCCGTGTCGGCCAGCCCCACCAGCAGGAAGTTGGGCAGGCCGTTGGCCACGTGCACCTCCACCGTGACGGCCGCGGCTTCCAGGCCCAGCAGGGCACGGCTTTGCACCAGCGAAAGGCTCACTGCGAGGATTCCTCCCTCTTTGTGTGCATGGACGATCGTTCGTGGCGCGGACGGCGCCGGTGGCACCGCGATGGTGCGCGCCCTCCCCATATCAACGCACGGCCAGGCTGCCGCGGCGGCAGCTTCCTCCTGTCGCTGTGGGATGGCACGGCTCCTGCTAACTCCTCGTTGCAGAGGACTTAACGAACGGAGAACCGCACATGAAGCTGAAACTTGCCGCCCTGGCCGCCGCCCTCGTCGCCTCCGGAGCCGCGGTCGCCCAGACCGCCCCGGAGCCGGACTACACCTACTCCTTCAATCTGGGCGCGGTCACCGACTACCGCTTCCGCGGCATCTCGCAGACGCGCCTGCGCCCCGCGCTGCAGTTCGGCGCCGACCTGGCCCACAGCAGCGGCTTCTACATCGGCACCTGGGGCTCCACCATCAAGTGGATCGACGATGCGGGCGGCGACGCCGACGTCGAGGTCGACTTCTACGGCGGCTACAAGACCAGCTTCGGCGACTTCGGCTTCGACATCGGGGTGCTGCGCTACCTGTACCCGGGTTCCGAACTGCCGGTGAACCCGGACACCACCGAGGTCTACCTGGCCGGCACCTGGGGTCCGGCGATGCTGAAGTACTCGCACGCGGTCACCAACCTGTTCGGCGCCGCCGACAGCAAGAACAGCTGGTACGTGGACCTCAGCGCCACCTTCGACATCGGCTACTGGGGCCTGTCGCTCACGCCGCACGTGGGCTACCAGGAAGTGAAGAACAACAGCGCGGGCAACTACACCGACTGGTCGCTCACGCTGTCCAAGGAGTTCGCGCCGGGCCTCGTGGGCTCGCTCGCCTACGTGTCGACCGACATCGACGTCCCCGCCCCCGGCGGCCGCAACCTCGGCAAGAGCGGCGCGGTGCTGGGCCTGAAGTACAGCTTCTGAGGAGCAGGCATGAAAATCGTCACTGCCATCATCAAACCCTTCAAGCTCGATGAAGTGCGCGAGGCCCTCTCGGGCATCGGCGTGCAGGGCATCACCGTCACCGAGGTCAAGGGCTTCGGCCGCCAGAAGGGCCACACGGAGCTGTACCGCGGCGCCGAATACGTCGTCGACTTCCTGCCCAAGGTGAAGATCGAGGCGGCCGTCTCCGACGACCTGGTCGAGCGCGTCATCGACGCCGTCGAGGGCGCGGCGCGCACCGGCAAGATCGGCGACGGAAAGATCTTCGTGTACGACCTGGAGCAGGTCGTCCGCATCCGCACCGGCGAGACCGGCAAGGAAGCGCTCTGAAGCATTTCATATCCACGAAAGAGCACTGACATGAGGAAACTTCTCGCTTCCCTGGCCCTGGGCTTCGCGGTCCTCGCCGGCAGCGGCGCCGCCTTCGCGCAGGCGCCCGCGACCACCGAAGCAGCCGCGCCCGCGGCCGCTGCGCCC
>JAEZEB010000344.1 GCA_023438115.1 Pseudomonadota bacterium
GCCGCAGCGCGCGCACGGCGGCGCCGCCGGCCCACAGCTGCACGGCGGCCGGCAGCGCCTCGCGCAGTTGCTGCAAGGTCGCCTGCGCCTGCCGTGCCGCGAAAGCGGCGGAGAACGAGACGGCGACCACATCGGCATTCCAGGCGCGCGCGGCCTGCGCGATGTCGGCCACCGGCGTCTGCGTGCCGAGCGATACGCATTGCGCCCCTTCCAGCACCAGCAGGGCCTCCACCATCAGCAGTCCCAGCCCGTGCATCTCGCCGGGCGGCGTGGTGAGCATCACCTGCGGCCCGCGGCCCCGCGGCACCGCCGCGATCGCCTGGCGCACTAGCCGCTCCGCGATCTCGGTGAAGAGGTGTTCCTCGAACACCTGCAGGCGTCCCTGGGCCCACGCTTCCCCCACCAGGATGCTCAAGGGGGCGATTGTGTCCAGGACAAACATGCGCAAGCCTTGGCGCGCCAGGCGCTGCTGCAGGGCGTGCGCGCAGCCGGGCGCGTCGTCCCCGCCCAGCATGTCGAGCAGGTCCTGCAAGTCGCCGGCCTCGGCCTGCGAGGGCGATTCCGCCCGGGCACGGGCCAGGGCCTCCTCCAGTTCGCCGGCATCGGCGGCCAGCAGCCGCCCGGGGCGGTGGCCCAGGTCCATCAGGCGCTTGACCAGCCGCAGCTGCTGCACCTGCTCGGCCGGGTAGGTCCGCTCGCCGCGCGCATCCCGCTGCGGCTGCGGAAAGCCGTAGCGGCGTTCCCAGACGCGAAGCACGTCCTTGGAGATGCCGACGTCGCGCTCGACGGCCGAGATGGAATAGACAGGTTCTTTCATTTTGTCCAGGACAAACGCTTGACAACCGGAGGGTGTACTCCTATTCTCCGGGTCTGGCTGATTTTGTCCAGGACAAAACGCCGGATCTCTCGCTCATCCATCTCTCCTGAAGGAATCGTTCCCATGAAGAAAGCCGTCATCCTCGCTTCCCTGGTCCTGGCCGCTGCCGCGGCGCAGGCGCGCGACATCGTGGACACCGCGGTGGCCGCGGGCAACTTCAAGACCCTCACGGCCGCCCTGGAGCAGGCCGGCCTGGTCGACACCCTGCGCGGCAAGGGGCCGTTCACCGTGTTCGCGCCGACCGACGCGGCGTTCGCGCAGGTGCCGAAGGACCAGCTCGACGCCCTGCTGGCCGACAAGCAGAAGCTGGCCGCGGTGCTGACCTACCATGTGGTGCCCGGCAAGGTGACCTCCGGCGACGTCAAGCCGGGCAAGGTGAAGTCGGTGCAGGGCAGCGAGCTCACGCTGTCCACGGCCGGCGGCGTGAAGGTGGACGGCGCCAATGTCGTCCAGGCGGACATCGCGGCCGACAACGGCGTGATCCACGTGATCGACCGCGTGGTGCTGCCGAAGTAAGGCGTCCGCGCCTTCGCGTGCCAAGGGGCGCCTCCGCAGGGCGTCCCTTCTGCATTCCGGAGCGGGTCGACGGACGGGGGCTATCCAGCGCCCTGGTTTCTGGTGCAAAATAGAACGACCGTTCGTTTTATTTTGCAGCCACCCCGATGTCCGTGTCCGCCCTGCCATTGAGGCCGCCCCGTGCCCGGGACGGCAAGGCCTTGCACAAGGGCCAGCAGACCAAGGCCGCCATCGTCGATGCCGCGCTCAGCCTGGCCACGCAGGTCGGCCTGGAGGGCCTGTCGATCGGCGCGCTGGCCGAGGTGATCCAGATGAGCAAATCGGGCGTGTTCGCCCACTTCGGCTCGCGCGAGGAACTGCAGATCTCGGTGATCCGCGAATACCACCAGCGCTTCGAGCAGGAGGTGTTCTATCCCTCGCTGTCGAAGCCGCGCGGCCTGCCGCGCCTGCGGGCGATGTTCGCCAACTGGATGCAGCGCACCAGCGTGGAACTGCATTCCGGCTGCATCTACATCAGCGGCGCCGTCGAGTTCGACGACCGCCCGGGGCCCGTGCGCGACGCGCTCGCCGAGTCGGTGCAGACCTGGCACGAGGCGATGAAGCGCGCCATCGTCATCGCCCGCGAGGAAGGGCATCTCGCCGCGGACACGGACGAGGAGCAGATGCTCTTCGAGATCCACGGCCTGATCCTCGTCCTCCACTACGAGGCCCGTTTCCTGAAGAATCCGAGTTCGACCGCGCGGGCCAACGCGGGGTTCGAGAACATCCTGCGGCGCTACGGGTCCGTCCCGGCCGCCGTGCCCAAGCCTTCCAGCAAACCCGCCCGATCGGCCAAGACCGCCAAGGAGTAAGAAGAGATGCCCGTGTACAACCCGCCCCTGCGCGACATGCAGTTCGTCATCCACGAGGTGCTGAACTCGACCGAGGAACTCAAGGCGTGCCCGCGCCACGCCGACCTCGATGCCGACACCGTGAACGCGGTGCTCGAGGAAGCCGGCAAGTTCGCCGCCGAAGTGGCCTTCCCGCTGAACCGCGTGGGCGACGAGCAGGGCTGCAAGCTGGACAAGGAGACCCACGAGGTCAAGACGCCGGACGGCTTCAAGGAGGCCTATGCCAAGTTCATCGAAGGCGGCTGGCCGGCGCTGTCCTGCGATCCCGAGTACGGCGGCCAGGGCCTGCCCTTCGTGCTGAACCAGTGCATGTACGAGATGCTGAACAGCGCCAACCAGGCCTGGACCATGTATCCCGGCCTCTCGCACGGCGCCTATGAAGCACTGCACGCGCACGGCACCGACGAACAGAAGAAGCTGTTCCTGCCCAAGCTGGTCACCGGCGAGTGGACCGGCACCATGTGCCTGACCGAGCCGCACTGCGGCACCGACCTGGGCCTGCTGCGCACCAAGGCCGAACCGCAGGCCGACGGCACCTACAAGATCACCGGCAACAAGATCTTCATCTCGGCCGGCGAACACGACTTCACCGAGAACATCGTGCACCTGGTGCTGGCGCGCCTGCCGGACGCGCCGCAGGGCAGCAAGGGCATCTCGCTGTTCCTGGTGCCCAAGTTCCTGGTCAAGGCCGACGGCTCGCTCGGCGAGCGCAACGGCATCCACTGCGGCGGCCTGGAGCACAAGATGGGCATCCACGGCAACGCCACCGCGCAGCTGGTGCTGGAGAACGCCGTCGGCACGCTGGTGGGCCAGCCGAACAAGGGCCTGCAGGCCATGTTCGTGATGATGAACGCCGCGCGCCTGGGCGTGGGCAACCAGTCGCTGGGCCTGACCGAAGTGGCCTTCCAGAACGCGCTGGCCTACGCCAAGGACCGCCTGCAGATGCGCGCGCTGTCCGGCCCCAAGGCCAAGGACAAGCCGGCCGACCCGATCATCGTGCACCCCGACGTGCGCAAGATGCTGCTGACCGCCAAGGCCTATGCCGAGGGCGGCCGCGCGATGTCCATCTTCTGCGCGAACCTCCTGGACAAGGAGCTGTACCACCCCGACGAGAAGGTGCGCAAGGAAAGCGCCGAACTGGTGGCGCTGCTCACGCCCATCGTCAAGGCCTTCCTCACCGACAACGGCCACATCTCCACCAATGCCTGCATGCAGGTGTTCGGCGGCCACGGCTTCATCGCCGAGTGGGGCATGGAGCAGTTCGTGCGGGACAACCGCATCAACATGATCTACGAGGGCACCAACACCATCCAGTCGCTGGACCTGCTGGGCCGCAAGATCCTGGGCAACCAGGGCGCGACGCTGAAGAAGTTCGGCAAGCTGGTCGCGCAGCTGGTGGAGGAAGAGGGCGTCAACGAGAAGATGGCGGAGTTCATCAACCCCGTCGCCTACCTCGGCGACCAGATGACGAAGTTCACCACCGAGATCGGCTTCAAGGCCTTCCAGAACCCGGACGAAGTGGGCGGCGCCGCGGTGGACTACCTGCGCGTGGCGGGCCACCTGGTGTTCGGCTACTTCTGGGCCCGCATGGCGCAGGTGGCGCTGCGCCAGATCGAGGCCGGCAACACCGACCCGTTCTACCAGGCCAAGCTGCAGACCGCGCGCTTCTACTTCGCGCGCCTGTTCCCGGAGACCGCGTCGCTGATGCGCACGGCGCGTTCCGGCGTGAAGAACCTGCTGGATACGGACGCGGCGCTGGCATGAGGCCGAACCTTGTCATTGCGGGCTGGACCCGCAATCCAGAGGGCGCCCGATCACGCGCCGCTGGTGGATCCCGGCTCAAGGCCGGGATGACAACCTTGGTGCTGCTTTGCGCCTCGCCCGCCTTCGCCCAGATGACCCCCGTGGGCACCTGGCACAACATCGACGACAAGACGGGCCAGGCCCGCGCGGAGATCCGCATCGTCGACAACGGCGGCGTGGTGAGCGGCCGCATCGTCAAGCGCCTGGCGCCCGATGCCAGGTCCGACGCCGTGTGCGAGGAGTGCAAGGACGACCGCAAGGGCCAGCCGCTGGACGGGCTGGAGATCCTGCGCGGCGCGAAGAAGGCCGAAGGCCGCGACGTGTGGGAGGGCGGCAAGATCCTCGACCCCGAGAACGGCCGCGAATACACGCTGCGGCTGACGCCCATCGAGGGCGGCAAGCGGCTGGAAGTGCGCGGCTCGATCGGGCCGTTCGGCCGCACCCAGACCTGGGTGCGGGTGCAGTAGTGGCATTTCTCCCTCCCCCTCTGGGGGAGGGCCGGGGTGCGGGCGGATCGCGCGCGAACCTTGCCCCCACCCCCAACCCTCCCCCGGACGGGGAGGGAGTCAGAGAGACAGGAGAGTTTCCGTGTACCAGGACCAGGACCAGCGCCCCGTCGGCGAAGGGAAGGCAAGAACAATGAACCGCTTCCAGGTGAAGAAGGTCGCCGTGCTCGGTGCCGGCGTGATGGGCGCGCAGATCGCCGCGCACCTCGTGAACGTGAAGGTGCCGGTCGTGCTGTTCGACCTGCCCGCCAAGGAAGGCCCGAAGAACGGCATCGTCACCCGGGCCGTCGAGGGACTGAAGAAGCTCAAGCCCTCGCCGCTGGGCGTGCCCGAGGACGCCGCGCTGATCCAGCAGGCGAACTACGAGGAGCACATGGGCCTGCTGGGCGAATGCGACCTGGTGATCGAGGCGATCGCCGAGCGCATGGACTGGAAGCTGGACCTGTACAGGAAGATCGCGCCGCACGTCGCGCCGCACGCGATCGTGGCGTCCAACACCTCGGGCCTGTCGATCACCAAGCTGTCCGAGGCGCTGCCCGAATCCATCAAGCCGCGCTTCTGCGGCATCCACTTCTTCAACCCGCCGCGGTACATGTACCTGGTGGAGCTGATCGCCACGCCGACGACGCAGCCGCAGATCCTCGACGACCTCGAGGCCTTCGTCACCACCGGCATCGGCAAGGGCGTGGTGCGCGCCAAGGACACGCCCAACTTCATCGCCAACCGCGTCGGCATCGCCGGCATGCTGGCGACGATGAAGGAAGTCGAGAAGTTCGGCCTGACCTTCGACGTGGTCGACGACCTCACCGGCAAGAAGCTGGGCCGCGCCTCCAGCGGCACCTTCCGCACCGCGGACGTCGTGGGCCTGGACACCATGGCGCACGTCATCAAGACGCTGCAGGACAACCTGGACGCGAAGACTGATCCCTTCTACGACAGCTTCGGCACGCCGCCGGTGCTGCAGAAGCTGCTGGAGCTGGGCCACCTGGGCCAGAAGAGCAAGGCCGGCTTCTACAAGAAGGTGGGCCGCGACATCCTGCGCTTCGAGCTGGAGAGCGAGGACTACGTGCCCGGCGGCCAGAAGGCCGACGAGGTGTACGGCCGCATGCTGAAGAAGCCCGCGGGCGAGCGCCTGAAGTTGCTGCGCAACGCCACCGGCCCGCAAGGCCAGTTCCTGTGGGCGATCCTGCGCAACAGCTTCCACTATGCCGCCGTGCACCTGGCCACCATCGCCGAGACCGCGCGCGACGTGGACCAGGCCATGCGCTGGGGCTTCGGCATGAAGCAGGGCCCCTTCGAGCTGTGGCAGGAAGCGGGCTGGCTGCAGGTCGCGCAGTGGATCCAGGAAGACATCGAAGCCGGCAAGGCGCTGTCGAAGGCGCCGCTGCCCAGGTGGGTCTTCGAAGGTCCCGTCGCCGAAGCCGGCGGCGTGCACACGGAGCAGGGCTCGTTCAACCCCACCACGGGCAAGTTCGAGCCGCGCCGCGTGCTGCCGGTCTACGAGCGCCAGCTGTTCCCCGAACTGCTGCGCGGCGAAGCCGGCCCGCGCTTCGAAACGGCGGGCACGACGCTGCACGAGGACAAGAACCTGCGCCTGTGGACGCTGGACGGCGAAGTCCTGATCTGCAGCCTCAAGACCAAGATGCACGTCATCAGCCCCGAGGTCTGCGAAGGCCTGCAGCAGGCCGTCGAGATGGCGGAGAAGGAGTACCAGGGCCTGGTGATCTGGTCGGGCAACGAGCCCTTCAGCGCCGGCGCCGACCTGGAGTCCACGCTGCCCGCCTTCATCGCCGTGGGCGTGGCGGCCATCGAGGACGCCGAAGGCTTCATGCAGCAGACCATGCTGCGCCTGCGCTATGCCAGCGTGCCGGTGGTGTCCGCCATCCGCGGCCTGGCCCTGGGCGGCGGCTGCGAGCTGGCGCTGTATTCGGCCAAGCGCGTGGCCGCGATGGAGAGCTACATCGGCCTGGTGGAAGGGGGCGTGGGCCTGGTGCCCGGCGCCGGCGGCCTGGCCTACATCGCGCGCCGCGCGGCGGAGAACGCGCAGCACAGCATGGACA
>JAEZEB010000129.1 GCA_023438115.1 Pseudomonadota bacterium
CAGCGCGCGGGTTGGCGGCCCGTGGGACCGGCGGAGGTAGGAGGGGCCGGACAAGCCCTGCGGGAGTCGGCGTGGAGGCCGGAGGACAATGGCGGGATGAGCAAACTGGAAGGGGGCGCCTGGCGCACCAGCGTCGCCCCGATGATGGACTGGACGGACCGCCACTGCCGGTTCTTCCACCGCCTGCTGAGCCGCCGCACGCGGCTGTACACCGAAATGGTGACCACCGGCGCCTTGCTGCACGGCGACGTGGCGCGGCACCTGGATTTCGATGAGACGGAGCATCCGGTCGCGCTGCAGTTGGGCGGCAGCGAGCCCGCCGACCTCGCGCACTGCGCCAGGCTGGGCGTGCAGTGGGGCTATGACGAGATCAACCTCAATTGCGGCTGCCCCAGCGAGCGCGTGCAGCGTGGGGCCTTCGGCGCCTGCCTGATGGCGGAGCCGCGGCTGGTGGCCGACTGCGTGAAGGCGATGGTCGACGTCGTGGACGTGCCGGTGCCGGTCAAGCACCGCATCGGCATCGACAGGACCGAGAGCTATGCGTTCGTGCGCGACTTCGTCGGCACCGTGGCCGAAGCCGGCTGCGAGGTCTTCATCGTCCATGCGCGCAATGCCTGGCTCCAGGGCCTGTCGCCCAAGGAGAACCGCGAGGTGCCGCCGCTGCGCTACGCGCTCGTGCACCAGCTCAAGCAGGAATTCCCGCACCTGGTGATCGCCATCAACGGTGGCATCGCCACTGACCTGGTGGCCGACGAGGAACTGCGGCACGTCGACGGCGTGATGGTCGGCCGCGAGGCCTACCACCATCCGTGGTGGCTCGCGCGCTGGGACGAGCGCTTCTACGGCGAGGCCGCGCGCGACCTGCAGCGCGAGGAGGTGGAGGAGCGCATGGTGGCCTACATGGAGCGCGAGCACGCGCGGCACGGCACGCCCTGGCACTCCATCGCCCGGCACATGATGGGCCTGTACAACGGCCTGCCGGGGGCGCGCCGCTGGCGGCAGGTGTGGAGCGACCACCGCCTGAAGGGCGAACCACCCAGGGAGGTGATGCGCCGGGCGCACGAGCGGCCGGCACTGGCGGTGCCCTCCGAATTGCTTTAGACTTAAATTATCTAGGCCTGGAGCAACCATGAACATCGTCTGCATCGGCGGCGGCCCCGCGGGCCTGTATTTCGCGTTGCTCATGAAGAAGCAGGACCCGTCGCACCGCATCCGGGTCGTCGAGCGCAACAAGCCCTACGACACCTTCGGCTGGGGCGTGGTGTTCTCCGACCAGACGCTGGGCAACCTGCAGGCGGCCGACCCCGAGACGGCCGGCGAGATCCTCGGCGCCTTCAACCACTGGGACGACATCGAGGTCAACATCCGCGGCCACAAGGTGCTCTCCGGCGGCCACGGCTTCTGCGGCATCGGCCGCAAGCGCCTGCTCAACATCCTGCAGCGGCGCTGCGAGCAGCTGGGCGTGGAGCTGGAGTTCGACACCGACGTGCAGGACGACACCGCCTATGCCGATGCGGACCTGGTCATCGCCAGCGACGGCCTCAACAGCCGCATCCGCACCAGGTACGCCGAGACCTACCAGCCGGACATCGACGTGCGCAAGTGCCGCTTCGTCTGGCTGGGCACGCACAAGAAGTTCGACGCCTTCACCTTCGCCTTCGAGGAAACGCCGCACGGCTGGTTCCAGGCGCACGCCTACCAGTTTGACGGCGACACCTCCACCTTCATCGTGGAGACGCCCGAGGAGGTGTGGCTGAAGGCCGGCCTGGACAAAATGGAGAAGGAAGAGTCCATCGCCTTCTGCGAGAAGCTCTTCGCGAAATACCTCGATGGCAACCGCCTGATGTCCAACGCCTCGCACCTGCGCGGCTCGGCGCAGTGGATCAAGTTCCCGCGCGTGGTCTGCCGCACCTGGGTGCATCACAACGGCCGCGCGCCCGTGGTGCTGATGGGCGACGCCGCGCACACGGCGCATTTCTCGGTGGGCTCAGGCACCAAGCTGGCGCTGGAGGATTCGATCGAGCTGGCCCGTTGCATCGGCCGCTCGCAGGGTGACCTGCCGGCGGCGCTGCGCGACTACGAGGCCGTGCGCAGCATCGAGGTGCTGAAGATCCAGAACGCTGCGCGCAACTCCACCGAGTGGTTCGAGAACGTCGCGCGCTACGTCAACCTGCCGCCGGAGCAGTTCGCGTACTCGCTGCTCACGCGCAGCCAGCGCATCAGCCACGAGAACCTGCGGCTGCGCGACAAGCAGTACGTGGAGACTTACGAGGACTGGATCGCCGAGCGTTCCGGCGTGCATCGCGGCGGCGCGCAGCAGGCCATCCCGCCGATGTTCACGCCCTTCATGCTGCGCGGCGTGACGCTGAAGAACCGCGTGGTCGTCTCGCCGATGGCGCAGTATTCCTGCGTCGACGGCCAGCCGGCCGACTACCACCTGGTGCACCTGGGCGCGCGCGCCATGGGCGGCGCCGGCATGGTGGTGGCGGAGATGACCTGCACTAGCCCCGACGCGCGCATCACGCCCGGCTGCCCGGGCCTGTGGAACGAGCAGCAGCGCGACGGCTGGAAGCGCATCGTCGATTTCGTGCACGGCAACAGCGACGCGAAGATCGCAATGCAGCTGGGACACGCCGGCCCCAAGGGCTCGACCCGCGCACCCTGGGACGGCGAGGACCAGCCGCTGCCCGAGGGCAACTGGCCGCTCCTGTCCGCCTCGCCGCAGCAGTACATCGATGGCGTCAGCGACTGGTCCCGCGCCATGACGCGGGCGGACATGGACCGCGTGCGCGACGACTTCGTGCGCAGCACCCGCTACGCCGCCGAGGCCGGCTTCGACTGGCTGGAACTGCACTGCGCCCACGGCTACCTGCTGTCGTCCTTCATTTCGCCGCTGACCAACCAGCGCACCGACGAATTCGGCGGCTCGCTGGAGAACCGCCTGCGCTATCCGCTGGAGGTGTTCCGCGCCATGCGCGCCGCCTGGCCCTCGCACCTGCCGATGTCGGTGCGCATCTCCGCGCACGACTGGGTGGATGGCGGCATCACGCCCGACGACGCGGTGGCGATCGCGGCGGCCTTCAAGGCCGCGGGCGCCGACCTGATCGACGTGTCCACCGGCCAGGTGAGCAAGAAGCAGCAGCCCGTGTACGGCCGCATGTACCAGACGCCTTTCGCCGACCGCATCCGCAACGAGGCGGGCATCGCCACGATGGCGGTCGGCGCGATCTCCGAGGCCGACCACGTCAACAGCATCATCGCGGCGGGGCGCGCGGACCTGTGCGCCGTCGCGCGCCCGCACCTGGCCAATCCGGCCTGGTCGTTGCTGGAGGCCGCGAAGATCGGCTACCGTGACATGCCCTGGCCGAAGCAGTACCTGTCCGGCAAGACCCAGCTCGAACGCAACCTGGAGCGCGAACGCGCCCAGTCCCAGGAGACCACGAATGAACGCTTCAACTGAGCGCGTCGACCCGGCGCTCGCCGCCGGCAACCGCAAGCAGCTGGCCGGCTACCGGGCCGAGCACTTCCTGTGGGAGGCCCAGGAGGGCGTCGCCACCATCACGCTGAACCGGCCCGAACGCAAGAACCCGCTGACCTTCGATTCCTACGCTGAATTGCGCGACCTGTTCGGCCAGCTGAAGTACGCGACCGACGTCCACGCGGTGGTGATCGCGGGTGCCGGCGACAACTTCTGCTCCGGCGGCGACGTGCACGAGATCATCGGCCCGCTGGTGCGGCTGAAGGCGCCGGAGCTGCTGATGTTCACGCGCATGACCGGCGACCTCGTGAAGACGATGCGGGCCTGCCCGCAGCCCATCGTGGCGGCGGTCGACGGCGTGTGCGCCGGCGCGGGCGCCATCGTGGCGATGGCTTCGGACCTGCGCCTGGGCACCGCGCGCAGCAAGACGGCCTTCCTGTTCAACCGCGTGGGCCTGGCCGGCTGCGACATGGGCGCGTGCGCCATGCTGCCGCGGATCATCGGGCAGGGCCGCGCGAGCGAGCTGCTCTTCACCGGCCGCTCGCTGGGTGGCGAAGAGGGCGAGCGCTGGGGCTTCTTCAACCGCCTCGTCGAACCCGGGCAGCTGCTCGCCGAAGCGCAGGCGCTGGCCGCGCAGCTGGTGCAAGGCCCCACCTTCGCCAACGGCATCACCAAGACCATGCTGCACCAGGAATGGGCCATGACCATCGAGCAGGCGATCGAGTCGGAAGCGCAGGCGCAGGCGATCTGCATGCTCACGCAGGACTTCACGCGCGCCTACGAAGCGTTCGTGGCGAAGCAGAAGCCGCGCTTCGAAGGAAACTGACATGCGCGAGCTCGCCCACCTCGACTGGCCCTTCCTGGAGGAAGCGCACGGCGTCTTCGCCTCCGAGCTCGATACCTGGGCGCGTGAGCACGTGGCGCACGTCCACGGCCCCGACGTCGACGCGGCCTGCCGCATGCTGGTCGGCAAGCTGGGCGAAGCGGGCTGGCTGCGCCACGCCGTCGGCGGCTCGCATGGCGCGCAGGACGTGATCGACACGCGTGCCATCTGCCTGGCGCGCGAGACGCTGGCCTACCACAATGGCCTGGCCGACTTCGCCTTCGCGATGCAGGGCCTGGGCTCGGGCGCGATCAGCCTGCAGGGCACGCGCGAGCAGCAGGAGCGCTACCTGCCGCGCGTGGCCAGCGGCGAGGCGATCGCGGCCTTCGCGCTGTCGGAGCCCGAAGCCGGGTCCGACGTCGCCAACCTGCAATGCGGCGCGCACATCGAGGGCGACCACGCCGTGCTGACCGGCGAGAAGACCTGGATCTCCAACGGCGGCATCGCGGACTTCTACGTCGTGTTCTGCCGCACCGGCGAGGCGCCGGGCCCGCGCGGCATCTCCGCGTTCATCGTCGATGCGGGCACGCCCGGCTTCGAGATCGCCGAGCGCATCGACGTGATCGCGCCGCATCCGCTGGCGCGCCTGCGCTTCCACGACTGCCGCATCCCGCTGTCGCAGCGCATAGGCGCGCCGGGCGAGGGCTTCAAGGTCGCCATGCGCACGCTGGACGTGTTCCGCACCTCGGTCGCGGCCGCGGCCCTGGGATTCGCTCGGCGCGCGATGGACGAGGCGCTCAAGCGCGCCACCGCCCGCAAGATGTTCAACCAGACGCTGGCCGACTTCCAGCTCACGCAGGCCAAGCTGGCCCAGATGGCCACCACCATCGACAGCGCGGCCCTGCTGGTCTACCGCGCCGCCTGGCAGCGCGACCAGGGCCGGCCGGTCACCAAGGAAGCCGCGATGGCGAAGATGGTCGCGACCGAGGGCGCGCAGCAGGTGATCGACGCCGCCGTGCAGATGTTCGGCGGCCTGGGCGTGCGCAGCGGCCAGGTGGTGGAGCAGCTCTACCGGGAGATCCGGAGCCTGCGCATCTACGAGGGCGCCACCGAGGTGCAGCAGCTGATCATCGCGCGCGAATTGCTGAAGGAGACGAGGGGATGAGCCCGCAAGACAAACCGCAACCGGTCCTGCCCGAGGGCTGGCCCCGTCCCAAGGGCTACGCCAACGGTGTGGTGGCCTCCGGCCGCATGCTCTTCATCGCCGGCATGATCGGCTGGGACGCCGACGGCGTCTTCCACACCGACGACTTCGGCGGCCAGTGCCGGCAGGCGTTGCAGAATGTCGCGGACGTTCTGCGGGCGGCCGGCGGGAGCGGCGACAATATCGTCCGGATGACCTGGTACGTCGTCGACAAGCGCGAATACCTGGCCGCGGGCCGCGAGGTGGGCAAGGCCTTCCGCGAGATCATCGGCAACTACGACATCGCCATGACGGCGGTGGAAGTGAAGGCGCTGATCGAGGACCGTGCCAAGGTCGAGATCGAAGTGACGGCCATGCTGCCGTAGTCAAGGACCACCCCGAAGCGGCCTGCGGCCGCCTCCCCTCAAGGGGCGCCACCAGCGGGCCGGCAAAGCCGGTTCCGCGGCGGCCCCCGAGCAAAGCATCAAGGATTGATCATGGCGAGCAAAGCTACCTTCCACTGGGCCGACCCGCTGCTGCTGGACGCCCAGCTCACCGACGAGGAGCGCCAGGTGCGCGACGCCGCGCACAGCTACTGCCAGGAGCGCCTGCAGCCGCGCGTGCTGGAAGCTTTCCGCAACGAGAAGACCGACCTCGCCATCTTCCGCGAGATGGGCGAGCTGGGCCTGCTGGGCCCCACCATCCCCGAGCAGTACGGCGGCGCCGGCCTCAACTACGTCTGCTACGGCCTGGTGGCGCGCGAGGTGGAGCGGGTCGATTCGGGCTACCGCTCGATGATGTCCGTGCAGTCCTCGCTGGTGATGGTGCCGATCCACGAGTTCGGCAACGAGGCGACGAAGCAGAAGTACCTGCCGAAACTCGCCACCGGCGAGTGGATCGGCTGCTTCGGCCTGACGGAGCCGAACCACGGCTCCGACCCCGGCAGCATGATCACGCGCGCCCGCAAGGTCGACGGCGGCTACAAGCTGACCGGCAACAAGATGTGGATCACCAACTCGCCCGTCGCCGACGTGTTCGTCGTCTGGGCCAAGGACGACGAGGGCGCGATCCGCGGCTTCGTGCTGGAGAAGGGCTTCAAGGGCCTGACCGCGCCGAAGATCGAAGGCAAGGTGGGCCTGCGCTCCTCCATCACCGGCGAGATCGTGATGGACGAAGTGTTCTGCCCCGAGGAGAACGCCTTCCCCGAGGTGCGCGGCCTCAAGGGCCCCTTCACCTGCCTGAATTCGGCGCGCTACGGCATCGCCTGGGGCGCGCTGGGCGCGGCCGAGGACTGCTGGCACCGCGCGCGCCAGTACGTGCTGGATCGCAAGCAGTTCGGCAAGCCGCTGGCGGCCAACCAGCTGGTCCAGAAGAAGCTGGCCGACATGCAGACCGAGATCACGCTGGGCCTGCAGGGCTGCCTGCGCCTGGGCCGCATGAAGGACGAAGGCACGGCGGCGGTGGAGATCACCTCCATCATGAAGCGCAACTCCTGCGGCAAGGCGCTGGACATCGCCCGCCTGGCGCGCGACATGATGGGCGGCAACGGCATCAGCGACGAATTCGGCGTGGCCCGCCACCTGGTGAACCTGGAAGTGGTCAACACCTACGAGGGCACGCACGACATCCACGCGCTGATCCTGGGCCGGGCGCAGACGGGGATCGCGGCGTTCTAGCCGCGGGTCCCGCGCAGGCGGGGATCCGGCACTTGCAAAGCGGCGCCACGGCGCCGCTTTCGCTTGGCGCGATGGATGACAGCGGATAACACCTTCTTCATAATCCCCGGCATCAGAGGAGGGACCCGCTTGGGCCTGTTCGACGCCATCGCCGCCCGTTGGTCCCCGGCATCCACGCGCTCGCCGGCGCGCGAGTCCGGCCGCGGCTTCGTCGAGGCCCACCGCCTGCGCATCTTCCTGGGCCTGTCGATTGCCGGCACGCTGCTGCTGGGGCCCTTTGCCATCAACAACTTCTTCCAGGGCCGCCTCGTCCTGGGCGTCGTCACCAGCGCCTTCGTGGTGTGCCTGCTGGCGAACGCCTTCGCCATCGCGCGCGGGCGCCGGCCCGTGGTGCCCGCCAGCGCCATCTTCACGGCCTCCGTGATCGGCCTGGCGACGGCCATGTACAACAACGGGCTGATCGGGGTGCTGTGGGTCTACCCGGGCATCCTGCTGTTCCACTTCATGCTGCCGCGCTCGCGGGCCAACGTGTTCAACGCCACGCTGGTGCTGCTGACGATCCCGCTGGCGTGGATGCACCTGGGGCCGGAGCTCACGGCGCGGGTGACGGTCACGCTGGTGCTGCTGGTGATCTTCAGCAACATCTTTTCCCATATCGCGGACGCCCAGCATGCCAAGGAGGCGGAGCAGCGCGAGAAGCTCGACGTTCTGGTGCGGCAGCTGGAGGCGCAGAACACCGCGCTGCGCGAGGCCTTC
The DNA here is from genome assembly GCA_023438115.1 of Pseudomonadota bacterium. Taxonomy (GTDB): domain Bacteria; phylum Pseudomonadota; class Gammaproteobacteria; order Burkholderiales; family Burkholderiaceae_C; genus Ramlibacter. The sequence goes on from JAEZEB010000129.1 coordinate 7,917, forward strand.
CGCCTGCGCGAGGAGGTGGAGCGCATCGCCCGCCACGACCTCAAGACGCCGCTGGCCAGCATCGCCTCGATCCCGCGGCTGCTGCGCGAGCGCCACGCGCCGGACCCGCAGGAGGCCGAATTGCTGGGCGTGATCGAACGCGCCGCCCTGCGCGTGCTGTCGATGGTCAACCTGTCGCTGGACCTGTTCCGCATGGAGGAGGGCACCTACCGGCTGCGCGCGCAGGCGGTGGACCTCGCCGCGCTGGTGCGCACCGTGGCGCGCGAGCTGGACGCGCATGCCCGCTCCAAGGCGCTGCGCCTGCAGCTGGACCTGCCGGAGGAGCCGCTCTACGCCCAGGGCGAGGAGCTCCTGTGCTATTCCACGCTCGCGAACCTGCTGAAGAACGCGCTGGAAGCCTCGCCCGAAGGCGCGGCGGTGCACGTGCGGCTGCGCCTGCTGCAGGACGGCAACGGCGACTGCGTGGCGCTGGCCATCCACAACCAGGGCGAGGTGCCGCCCGAGATCCGCGACCGCTTCTTCGAGAAGTACGCGACGCACGGCAAGGCGGGCGGCACCGGCCTGGGTGCGTATTCGGCGCGCCTCATGGCCAAGGTGCAGCGCGGTTCGCTGCGCATGGCCTCCAGCGACGGCGGCACCACGCTGACGCTGCGGCTGCCGCTGTGGCATGCCGCGCCCCCGATGCCGCTGGCGGAACTGGCGCCGCGGCCCGCCGCCGCCGGCGAATCCCTGCCCGCGCTGTCGGTGCTGGTGGTGGACGACGACGAATACAACATCGTGGTGCTCAAGAACCTGCTGCCCAGCCCGCCGCTGGAAGTGCGCACGGCGGTCAACGGGCGCGCGGCGCTGGAACTGGCGCGCGCCGGCCGCTTCGACGTCATCTTCATGGACCTCGAGATGCCGGTGATGGGCGGCATCGAGGCGGCCCAGCGCATCCGCGCGCTGCAGGCCGAGCGCGGCGAGGCGCGCAGCGTGATCGCCGCCTTCTCCGCGCACGACGACGAGGCCACGCGCGAGAAATGCCTGCAGGCGGGTTTCGACCTGTACCTGGCCAAGCCCGCTTCCCGCGAAGAGGTGTTCGCGGTGCTGCGCGGGGAGGATCCCGCGCAGGCCGCGGCCGCGACGGGCTTCGAGGACAGCCTGCCGGGCCTGGACAAGCGCGTGTGGGTGGAGCCGGGACTGATGCCGCTGATGGGCGAGTTCCTCTCCTCGCGCCAGCGCCTGGCGCAGGAGCTGCGCGCGGCAGTGGAGCAGGGCGAGCGCGAAGGCGTGCGTACCACGGCGCACAAGCTCGCGGGCAGCCTGGCCATGTACGGCTTCAAGGAGGCGAGCCGCGCCAGCCGCGCGCTGGAGCAGGCAGCGGCCACCGAAGACCTGGCCCAGCTGCGCGGGCGTTGCGACGCATTGGCGGAGATGATCGCCACGGTGCAGCCGGTACCGCGAGGCGCACCGGCCGCCCAGGCAGTCGCCGCTTCCACTCCCGCGGCCTAGACGGCCGCTTCCAGTCCGTTGCGGAAGTGTTCCTGCATGCGCGCGCGGGCCGCTTCGGCATCGCGCGCTGCCAACACCTGCATCAGCGCGCCGTGCTCGGCCAGCGATTCCTGGATGCGCCCGGACTTCAGCAGCGAGTGGTGGCGATGGAGCTTCATCACCTTGCGCAGGTCGGCCACCATCTGGTTGCGCCAGCGGTTGCCGGCGATCTCCAGCAGGCGCATGTGGAAACGCTCGTTCAGGGCGAAGAAGCGCTCGCGGTCCTTCGTGGCGCCTTCGAGTTCGCGGTGCAGCTTCTGCAGTTCCTTGAGCTCGGGGTCCGTGGCGTGCTGCGCCACCGCGGCGGCGGCGTCGCTCTCCAGCAGCGCGAGCAGGTGGTAGACCTCCGCGAGGTCGCGCTCCGACACCTCGGTGACGTAGGCGCCGCGCCGCACCTTGATGGTGACCAGGCCTTCGGCAGCGAGCACCTTCAACGCCTCGCGCAGGGGCGTGCGGCTGATGCCGTATTCCTGCGCCAGCTTCACCTCGTCGATCCAGCTGCCGGCCTCCAGCTCGCGCCGGAAGATGCGCTGGCGCAGCAGCTCCGCCACCTCTTCGTAGAGGGCGCGGGGGGCGAGCGAGACGGCGGACATGGCGCGATTCTAGGCGTGGTGCAATTCTTTATCAATAATTATGAATCATGTAAACTGGCGCGGCTTGCGGGGCGACCCGCATCCGCCACAGGATCGACCATGCCCCCAACTCAGCCCGAATACCCGCGCGTTTCCCTCGAGGAGTGGAAAAAGGCCGCGACGAAATCCGCCCCCGGCGGCCAGATCGACGCCCTGAACTGGGTGACGCCCGACGGCATCGCCGTCAAGCCGCTCTACACCGCGGCCGACCTGCAAGGCCTGCCGCACGCCGACACGCTGCCGGGCTTCGCGCCCTTCCTGCGCGGGCCGCAGGCGACCATGTACACGGTGCGGCCGTGGACCATCCGCCAGTACGCCGGCTTCTCCACCGCGGAGGAATCCAACGCCTTCTACCGCAAGGCGCTCGCCGCGGGCGGCCAGGGCGTCAGCGTCGCCTTCGACCTGGCGACGCACCGCGGCTACGACAGCGACCATCCGCGCGTGGTGGGCGACGTCGGCAAGGCCGGCGTAGCCATCGACACGGTGGAGGACATGAAGATCCTGTTCGACGGCATCCCGCTCGACAAGGTGTCGGTCTCCATGACCATGAACGGCGCCGTGCTGCCCGTGCTGGCCGGCTACGTGGTGGCGGCCGAGGAACAGGGCGTCGCGCAGGACCAGCTCTCCGGGACCATCCAGAACGACATCCTCAAGGAGTTCATGGTCCGCAACACGTACATCTACCCGCCGCAGCCCTCGATGCGGATCGTGGGTGACATCATCGAGTACACGGCGCAGAAGATGCCGAAGTTCAACTCGATCTCGATCTCCGGCTACCACATGCAGGAGGCGGGGGCCAACCAGGCGCTGGAGCTCGCCTTCACGCTGGCCGACGGCAAGGAGTACGTGAAGACCGCGCTTGCCAAGGGCCTGGACGTGGATGCCTTCGCCGGCCGCCTGTCCTTCTTCTGGGCGATCGGGATGAACTTCTACCTCGAGATCGCCAAGATGCGCGCCGCGCGCCTGCTGTGGTACCGCATCATGCAGGGCTTCGGGGCCAAGAACCCCAAGAGCCTGATGCTGCGCACGCACTGCCAGACCTCGGGCTGGTCGCTGACCGAGCAGGACCCGTACAACAACATCGTGCGCACCACCATCGAGGCGATGGCCGCGGTGTTCGGCGGCACGCAGTCGCTGCACACCAACAGCTTCGACGAGGCCATCGCGCTGCCCACCGAGTTCTCCTCGCGCATCGCGCGCAACACGCAGCTGATCCTGCAGGAGGAGACGCACATCAC
>JAEZEB010000394.1 GCA_023438115.1 Pseudomonadota bacterium
ATGCCGGACTGCACGCGGTCACTGGCGTGCGCGGTGAAGAAGTCCACGATGATGTTCCCGCGGCGGGCCTGGCAAAGCGGCATGAACAGCGCGATGGCCGCCCCCGCCGCCACGCCGGTGAGCTCGAAGGCGCCGACGATCGAATGGCCCGTGGTGTTGCGGCCGATCAGGCTGCCGCAGGTCATGAGCGTGATGCCGGTCAGCAGCACGCCGGCCAGGATGGCGCACAGCTTGGCCAGGGGTTCCAGGACACGCAAGAACGGCTCTCCTCTTTGTTGTTGGTCCGGCGCTCGCGCGCGCCGACCCGGCGATTATGGTCGGGCCATCCGGGGTGGCCAGTTGCCGTCAGGCGATGCGGACGCGCAGTTCGCCCAGGCCGTCGACGCCACCGACCAGCGTGTCGCCGGACACCACCGCCGCCACGCCTTCCGGCGTGCCCGTGAAGATCAGGTCGCCAGGCGCGAGTTCCCATGCGGCGGAGAGGTGCTCGATGGTCTCGCCGATGTTCCAGATCAGCTTGGACACGTTGCTGCGCTGGCGGTCCTGGCCGTTCACCTGCAGCCAGATCTCCGCGTTCTCGATGTCGCCCGCCTCGCCGGCCGGCGTGATCGGGCCGATCGGCGAGGAGTGGTCGAAGGCCTTGCCGATGCACCAGGGGCGGCCCTGCTTCTTCATCTCGCCCTGCAGGTCGCGGCGCGTCATGTCCAGGCCCACGGCGTAGCCGAAGATGTGCTTCTTCGCATCGGCCGCCTTGATGTTCCTGCCGCCGGTGCCGATGCACGCGACCAGCTCGATCTCGTGGTGGAAGTTCTTCGTCAGGCTGGGGTAGGGGAGCGTCGCGGTCTCGCCCGCGTTCACCACCACCGCTGCGTCGGCGGGCTTGAGGAAGAAGAAGGGCGGCTCGCGGCCGGTGAAGCCCATCTCCTGCGCGTGCTCGACGTAGTTGCGGCCCACGCAGTAAATGCGCCGCACCGGGAAGCGCTCGCCGCGGCCCACGACGGGCACGCTGACCGGCGGCGCGGGCTGGAAGACGTAGCTCATGACAACCTTTCTTCGTTGTGGATGCCCAGCGCCTGGTGCACGGGGCGGTCGGAAAAACTGAACAGCACGCAGCCCTGGCGGCTGGAAAGGCGGGCAGTGTGCCACGACGGGATCACGAAGTGATCGCGCGGGCCGAAGGCGAAGCGCATCTCCTGCTCGCCCACCATGACCACCACTTCGCCTTCCCCCTCGACCACGCTGTACACGGCGCCGTCGGTCTGCCGCCAGGCCTTGCCCTCGAAGCCCCGGGGCAGTTTCTGCAGGAACGTGCCGATGGTGGGCATCGTCCAGCCGCCGGTGAGCGGGTTGACGTAGCGCAGCTTGACGCCGTCCCACGGATCGAGCGGCGCGCTGCGCTCCAGCGCCTCCAGTGCCTCGCGGCTGCGTTCGTAGGGATAGCTGAAGATCGGCGAGGTGCGGCCGTAGGGCGACTCGTGGCGCACCGGCGCCATGTTGTGGCCGAAGCGCGCGTAGCTCGCGCCCTCGGGCCGCGTCACCTGCTGCGAGCGGCTGGTGTCGTTCTGCGCGAAGCCCGCGTCGAAGAAGCGCAGCATGGGGATGTCCAGGCCATCGAGCCATACCACCGGGCCGCCCGTCTCGTGGCCGTGGTCGTGCCAGGCCCAGCTCGGGGTGATGATGAAGTCGCCCGGATGCATGGTGGTGCGCTCGCCGTCCACCGCGGTGTAGGCGCCGGAGCCTTCGACGATGAAGCGCAGCGCGCTTTGCGTGTGGCGGTGGCTGGGGGCCACCTCGCCGGGCAGGATCAGCTGCAGGCCCGCGTAGAGCGACTGCGTGATGGCGGACTGGCCGCGCAGTTTCGGGTTCTCCAGGATCAGCACGCGGCGCACCGCCTCTTCGGCGGTGATCACCTCGCCGGCGCGCATCAGGAAGGGGCGCACCTCCTCGTACTTCCACAGCGCCGGCACGCAAGGCGTGGCGGGCTTCGGCGGCACCAGCGCATGCAGCACTTCCCACAACGGCGTGAGGTCGTGCGCGTCCATGTCGCGGTACAGCTGCTCGCGCAGCTTTTGGGCGGGAAGAGGTGCATTCATGCGGAGCTCCTTACCAGGTGCGGCCGAGGTAGGCGCCGTTCGCCTCCAGCTGCCGCTGCAGGGTGGCCACGTCGATGTCCGTTGCCGCCTTGCCGTCGCCCAGCGCCAGGTGCGCGGCCAGGCCCGCGGCCTCGCCCATCACGAAGCAGGCGCCGGTGACGCGCGCGGCCGATTGCGCCTCGTGGCTCATCGACGCGCAACGGCCAGCGACCCAGACGTTGTCCAGGCCCTCGGGCACGATCATGCGATAGGGCAGGTGGTTGAAGCCGCGGCTCTCGGGGATCTTCGGCCAGCGGAATTCCACGTCGCCCTTCAGGTGCAGCTCCAGCGGCCAGCCGTTGACGCCGATGGTGTCGTCGAAGCTCGCGCAATCGAGCACATCGGACTCGGTCAGTTCGTAGTGGCCGCGCACGCGGCGCGTCTCGCGGATGCCCACCTGCGGCGCGATGTCGGACACGTAGCTCTTCTCGAAGCCGGGCACTTCGCGCAGGAAGCCGGCGACCGAGGCGATCTGCTGGCGGCCCAGCACCTCGGCGTCCGACAGCTCGATGGCATCGGTGCCGTCCATGGCGTTGCCTTCGCGGTTGGCCAGCTGCGTGAGGTTGACGCGCCACTCGATGCCGCTCTTCTGCGGCCGCACGATCGCGCCCTTGCGCGGGAACTTGTAGCGGCCCTCGGCTTCCGCCTTGGCCATCATTTTCGGGATCACCTCCCAGGCGCTGCCCGCGCGTTCGGCATCGACGCCGTTGACGCGGAACATGGTCGACGGATAGAGCATGTTGCCGGCGCCGTCGCCCTTCACCCAGGGGGCGCCGGCCCAGGCGGCCAGGTCGCCGTCGCCCGAAGCGTCGACGAAGCTGCGGCCGATGATCGCGCGGCGGCCGGATTTCGTCTCCACCAGCAGCGCCTGTGCGCGGCGCTCGCCGTCCATCACGACGCCGGCGCCGACGGCATGGAACAGGATCTCCACGCCGGCCGACAGCAGCAGGTCGTCGGCCGCGATCTTGTACGCGGCGGTGTCGTAGGCCTGCGCCACGATCTTGTGGCCGAACAGCGAGTGCGGCGTGTTGAGGCCGCCCAGGCGGCCGATGCGCTCCAGCAGGCCATCGGCCACGCCGCGAACGACCTGGCGGATTTCACCGTGCACGTTGGCGTGCAGGCCACAGAAGTTGGTCACGCCGGCGGCGGTGCCCATGCCGCCCAGGAAGCCATAGCGTTCCACCAGCAGGGTCTTGCGGCCGGCGCGTGCCGCCGCGACGGCCGCCGCCATGCCGGCGGGGCCGCCGCCCAGCACCACGACGTCGTATTCGCCGTGGACGGGAGTCTGGCGGGCGGGTTCGGTGATCGTTCTCGTCATCAGGTCAGGAAGCTCGGGGGAAATCGGGAGAGGGAAAATGATAAGAATACATATGAATCGGAACCCCGGCAAGGCGGCGGCCGCTACACTGCCGCGCATGGCGAAGAGCTATGACTTCCGGCACGCCCCCGGCCACCTGATCCGCCGCGCGCACCAGGTGGCGGTGGCGATCTTCATGGAGGAGACGTCGGCCTTCGACGTGACGCCGGTGCAGTTCGCGATCCTCAATGCGCTCATCGAGGCGCCGGGCGAGGACCAGGTGACGCTGGCGCGCAAGGTCGCCTTCGACGCTGCGACCTTCGGCTCGGTGATCACGCGGCTGGAGGCGCGCGGCTGGGTGCGGCGCGAACCCGACGCGGCCGATCGCCGGCGCAAGCTGCTGTGGGTGACGGAAGAGGGCGCCGAAGCGGCGCAGAAGATGAAGCGCTCGGTGGGCAAGGTGCAGCAGCGTATCCTGGAGCCGCTGGACGAGGAGGATGCCGCGCAGCTGCTGGCGCTGCTGGACCGGCTGGTGGCCGCGCACGAGCGTGCGGGGGTGGAGGCGGAGGCGGGCTGAGGGTTCCGGCGTCGGGGTTCGCCTGCGGGCTCACCCCGACCTACGAAGGCCGTCCGCCGGGGGCCCGTGGTCGCGTAGGTCGGGGTGAGCC
>JAEZEB010000012.1 GCA_023438115.1 Pseudomonadota bacterium
GCCGCAGCCCGCGCCGCACGGCCCACCACACCGCGAGCGCCAGCAGGGGCAGGGCCAGCGCCAGCGGCCGCAGCGTGCCGGCCAGCAGCGCGCGCAGGATGGCCTGTCGCGCTCCCTGGCTCTCGCCCACCAGCACGCGCACGTCCTCCTTCGCGCCGCGCGTCACGAACACGCGCCAGTCCTGCCCGTCCACCGCGACGCTGTGGAAGCCGTCGGCGCGCCGTCCCGCCTGCACCAGCGGCTGCAGCGGCGCGTTCGCCGAGCGCAGCACCAGCCGGCCCTCGTGGAAGACCTGGAAGGCCACGCGCGGCGCGTAGCGATGCAGCGGCCGGACCTCCTCCACCTCGTCCTCCAGCTCGCCGACGTGCTGCGCCACCAGCAGCGCGGCCGCCTGGGCGAGGTGGCCGTCCAGCAGTTCGTCGAGTTCGTGGCGCGCGTCCCGCCAGGTGACCACCGCCGTGGCGATCCACACCGCGAGCGCGGCGGCCAGCAACAGCAGCAGCAGCCGGGCCTGCAGGGACGCGGGGCGCCTCACCCCGCCGCCTCGCGCGCGATGGTGTAGCCGACCCCGCGCACGGTGTGGATGAAACCGGCGCCGAGCTTGCGGCGCAGGTGGTGCACGTGCACCTCCACCGCGTTGCTCTCCACTTCGCGGCCCCAGGAGTACAGGTGGCGCTCCAGCCGGTCGCGCGACAGCACGCGGCCGGCGTCCAGCATCAGCAGGTGCAGCAGGTCGAACTCGCGCGTGGCGAGAACGACCTGCTCGCCCGTCTTGCGCACCGTGCGGCTGGCGGGATCGAGCTCCACCTCGCCGATGCGCAGCAGCTCGCGCGGCTGGCCGTGCGCACGGCGCACCAGCGCACGCAGGCGCGCCGCAAGCTCGTCGAGGTCGGCCGGCTTGACCACGTAGTCGTCGGCGCCGCGGTCCAGGCCGCGCACGCGATCGGGCACGCCGTCGCGGGCCGTGAGCACCAACACCGGCAGTGTGGCGCCATGGGCGCGCACGGCCTGCAGCACGTCCAGGCCGTCCATGCGCGGCAGCCCCAGGTCCAGGACCGCCGCCGCATGGTCGCCGCCGCGCATCTCGCGCAGCGCCGCCTCGCCGTCGCGCACCCAATCCACCTGGAAGCCCATCTCGCGCAGGCCGGCCTGCAGGCCGTCGCCCAGGAGCGGATCGTCTTCGGCCAGCAGGATGCGCATGCGGCCCTCAGTCTTCGTCGTCGTGCTGCTGCTCCGGGATGGCCCGGCCATCCGCCGGCGCCACGGGCGCAGCCTGCCATTGCAGCCACCAGAAGCCGAGCACGCCCGCGAGCACCAGGGCGGCAACGGGACGCCAGGGACGGCGGATGCCCTCGGCGGCCGGGACGCGCTTGCGGCCGCTGATCATCGCGGCCACCAGGTTCTCGTGGTGCAGCAGGCTGCTCGCGAGCACCGCGACGACGTGCAGGGCCACCACCAGCATCATCGTGTTGGCGAGCGCCTCGTGCGCCTCCTCCAGCCGGTCTCCGCCCAGCTCGTTGTAGGTGGCCCAGCCCGCCGCGGCCGTGGCGAGCCCCAGGCCCAGCAACGCCAGCACGGCGAAGCCGCCCGCCGGGTTGTGGCCGGTGTGGTGCTCGGGATGCGGACCGGCCAGCGACTTCAGGTACTGCCAGGCCGTTCCCGGTCCGCGCACGAAACTGGCGAAGCGCGCGTAGCGCGTGCCCACGACGCCCCAGAGCAGCCGGAAGGCGACGAGGCCGGCCACCGTATAGCCGGCCGTCACGTGCACCAGCTGCCAGCGCTCGCTCTCCGCGCTGAGCCAGGCGACGAGGAAAGCCAGCGCGAGCGTCCAGTGGAACACGCGCACGGGCGCGTCCCACACCAGCGTGCGGGGCGCGGATTCAGCGGGGGATGCGGACGGCGTCTTCATCGAAATCTCCTCGGTCGGCGCCGGCATGGCAGGCGGCGCAATTCGCGGGGCTGCGCACCAGCGGCGACTTCCACGCCGGCTGGGCGATTTCGCGGTGCTCGCGCACGAACCAGGCGGAGCGGGTGATGCGGTCCTCCGGCGGCGCTTCGACGGCACGGCGGCCGCTGGCGGCGTGGGTGCCCAGCCAGGCGCCGATCTCGCGCACGGCCGCGGCATCGAGCGACGCGTCGGTGCCGAAGTGGCGCGGCAGGTTGGCCATCAGGCGCCGCCAGGAGGCGGCAGGCAGCAGCGCGGGCGGATAGGCCACGTGGCAGGCGGAACATTCCTGCGCGTACGCGGGCAGCAGCGGCGTGGCGAGTCGCCGGTCATCGGCCAGTGCCGCCCCCGCCGCGCAGGCCGCGGCAAGGAGGGTGGCGCGAAGGACGAGGGCGGACACGGGCGTGGAAGCAACTGTGGCACGCATGGCGACCTCAGTTCTTGAGCGTCATCAACCAGGCGAGCACGTCGGCCTTCTCGCCGGCCGTGCATTCGCGTCCAGCCACGTCCCCGCAGTTGCGGCGGAACCACTTCTCCGCCTTGCCGAGGTCGGTGAAGCGCTTCGGCTCGAACGCCGGCGCGAGCGGCGAGATCGCCTTGCCGGTGACCGCGTGCCGGCCGCCCGCCGTGGGCGGGGTGCCATGGCACGAGGCGCAGCTCCATTCGCCGCCGTGGCGCCGGTTGAAGAACTGCTCGCCGCGCGCCGCCACCGGCGGGGCACCGGCCTGCACCGCGTAGTGCGCTGCCAGTTCGGCGGGAGTGGCCGCGTGCGCGGCGGCGAACGTCGCCGCCAGCAGCGTCGCGGCCAGGAGGGGGACCTTCTTCATCGTCAGCTCCTTGGGTCGGTGCCGACGATGGTGCGCGGATGCGCTTAGGGTTTTCTTAACCTCCCTGTGGAGTTCACGGACCTGGTCTTCGCCAACCTGGGGTTGCGTGCGCTGTACGTCGCGCTCGCCGAGCCGTGAGCCTCGGCTTGACGTTCGGCCTGATCGCGGGCGGCGTGTTGCTGTCGCTGTGGAAGACGCGCGGGCGCGACGGCGCCGGCAGCACGGCCGTTCGAACCTGAGCCGGCCGCCTCCGCTGCGCGGTCCCTGCCGGCGCGGCGCAGGGATACCATCGTCGGCCATCCCTTCCACGCAAGGAGCTTCGCATGTACGGACACACCATCGAGATCGCCGGCCCGTTCGACCAGGCCGTGGAGCGCGTGCAGGCCGCCCTGAAGGCGGAAGGCTTCGGGGTGCTGAGCGACATCGACATCCAGAAGGCCATGAAGGAGAAGCTGGGCAAGGAGATGCCCGCCTACCGCATCCTGGGCGCCTGCAATCCGCCCCTGGCCCACCAGGCGTTGCAGGCCGATCCGGAGATCGGCTTGCTGCTGCCCTGCAATGTCACCGTCCGGCAGGCGGAGAACGACCGGATCATCGTGGGCTTCCTCGAGCCCCAGACCATGGTGCAGCTGACCGACGATCCGGCCATCGCCGCCGTGGCGGACGACGCGGGGCAGCGCCTGCAGCGCGTGCGCACCGGCCTGGCA
>JAEZEB010000022.1 GCA_023438115.1 Pseudomonadota bacterium
AGAACAAGATGACCGGCGCCGCCGAGCAGTACCAGTACATCCTGCGCGACGAGTCGATGCACTGCAACTTCGGCATCGACCTCATCAACCAGATCAAGCTCGAGAACCCGCACCTGTGGACCGCCGAATTCAAGGCGGAGATCAAGGGCCTGTTCCTCAAGGCTGTCGAACTCGAGTACCGCTACGCCGAGGACACCATGCCCCGCGGCGTGCTGGGACTCAATGCCTCCATGTTCAAGGGCTACCTGCGCTACATCGCCAACCGGCGCGCCACGCAGATCGGCCTGGAAGCGCTTTTCCCGAACGAGGAAAACCCCTTCCCGTGGATGAGCGAAATGATTGACCTGAAGAAAGAGCGCAATTTCTTTGAAACCCGCGTGATCGAGTACCAGACGGGTGGCGCGCTTTCCTGGGATTGATACGGCAACTGCGAGTGAGCTTGGAAATTTGCGCCCGTACGCGCACGGCACGAAGAGGCCGGCGCGTGGCGGGCGATGGTGTTCGTGGGGCTGGGCTTGGTGCCCAACCGCACGGATCGCTTCGCGCCCACCAACGACGCGCGGAGTGCTTCTTGGTTGATGTTGATGTCAACTTGAACAGGAGATAGTGAAATGGCAACTGCGAAGAAATCGGCCGCCAAGAAGGCGCCGGCGAAGAAGGCTTCTGCGAAGAAGACCACGGCGAAGAAGACGACGGCGAAGCGCCCGGCTGCCAAGAAGGCCGCCGCCAAGCGCCCCGCCGCCAAGAAGGCTGCCGCGAAGCGTCCGGCGGCGAAGAAGGCCGCTGCGAAGCGTCCGGCCGCCAAGAAGGCCGCGGCGAAGCGCCCGGCGGCGAAGAAGGCCGCCGCCAAGCGCCCGGCCGCCAAGAAGGCGACCGCGAAGAAGACCACGGCCAAGAAGGCGACGGCGAAGAAGGCCACCGCGAAGAAGAGCACCGCCCGCAAGGCGACGGCCAAGAAGTCCACCGCGAAGAAGGCTGCGAAGAAGTCTTCCGGCGGTGCGAAGAAGGCTGCGAAAGCGCCTGCTGCGAAAAAGCCTGCTGCCAAGAAGGCCGCGAAGCCTGCGTCCAAGCCGGCTGCATCCGCGGCCCCGGCTCCTGCGGCCCAGACCACTCTGAACCCGCAGGCCGCCTGGCCTTTCCCGACGGCTGCCAAGCCCTGAAAGGGCACGGGAGCGGCGCCCGCCGCCGTTCCCGTGGCACCACCTGGCCTCCGACGCCGCGGCGAGTCCGCGGCGTTTTTCATGGGGCCGCAGAATGGCGGCATGGATGCCCAGGCCGACCTCTTCGGCGCGCCCGCGCCGGCGCTTCCCGAAGGCATGCGCTACGAAGCCGGCTTTCTCTCGCCTGGAGAGGAAGCAGCGCTCATCGCGCAGATCGGGCGGCTGCCGCTCGCGCCCATGCAATACCAGCAGTACGAGGCGCTGCGCCGCGTGGTGAGCTACGGCGGCCGCTACGACTTCAGCCGCCAGCAGCTCGAGGCCGCCGAACCCATTCCCGACTGGCTGACCCCGTTGCGTGAACGCGCGGCCGCCTGGATCGGCGCGGCGCCCGCCGACTTCACGCAGGCTCTGGTGGCCGAATACCAGCCGGGCACGCCGCTGGGCTGGCACCGCGACGTGCCGGACTTCGAGGACATCGTGGGCATTTCGCTGGGCGCCGATGCGCAGCTGCGCTTCCGTCCCTACCCGCACGAAAAAGGCCGGCGCGGCGGCGTGCTGAAGGTGACGGTGGCGCCGCGCTCGATCTACCTGCTGCGCGGCGCGGCCCGCTGGCAGTGGCAGCACAGCGTGGCGCCGACGCAGGCGCTGCGCTACTCGGTCACCCTGCGGACCGCCCGCGATCGCCTTTCATTGCGGGCTTGACCCGCCATCCATGGATCCCGGGTCGAGCCCGGGATGACAAGCCAAGGTCAGCGTTCCTCCGCCGCGATTTCCATGCGCCGCTTCAGCCGTGCGGCTTCTTCCATCGCGCCCGCCTTCTCGGCGGCCATCGCCTGCGCGCCCAGCCAGGCGATCACCGCGCGCCGCCAGCCCTGGGCCGACGCCGTCTCGGTGGCGACCTGCAGAACTTCCGGGTCCGCGCGTCCCGTCCGCAGCAGCACGGCCGCCGCGACGAGCTGCGACAGCGGATCCTTGATGTTCTTCACCGCGCCCGCACCGCCCTGTCCGCCCGCGACGCCGCGGTAGGCCTCGGGCAGCAGCTTCGCGTTCTCCGGCGCCCCGGTGCCGGCCAGGAAATCGGCGTAGGCCCGCTCGGCATCCGTGGCGTCGGCGCGCAACGGCTCGAAGCCGGCGCAAGGCTGGAAGTCCAGCGTGGCCACCTGCACGGCGCAGCGGGTCAGCTCCGCCCGCGCGGTGATCGCCGCGCTGCCGGTGCTCGACACCTCGCTGCGAAAGCGCGTGAACTCGGACACGGCCACGCGCTCGCGCCCGGAGAGGAACGCGCGCTCGTAACGCTCCTGCGCGCCGTCGGCGCTGACCAGCCAGTCCGGCTGGCGCGGCTTGTTGCCGCAGCCGGCCAGGAGCAGCGCAGCGAGAAGGAGGGGCAGGAAGCGGATCACGGCAGTTCGATCTTGCGTTCTTTGGCGAACGGCCACTTGCGGTTGAGGTCGTTGATCATGTCCTCGATCTTGCGCAGGTTGGCCTCGACGTCGTTGCGCAGCGAGCCGAGGTCGTCGGTGGCGGTGCGCACGTTGCTCGCCACGCCCTGCGCTTCCTGCAGCACGGCGTCCACGCGCTGCAGGCTGCTCCGCGTGTCGCGCAGCAGGGCCTGCAACTCGCGCATGCTGGCCTGCGCGTCGTCGGCGATGCCCTCGTTGCCGAACACGCGGCGGTCGGCGTTGTTCACCAGCTGCTCGCCGTTCTTCGCCAGGCTCTGGATCTGCGCCATGGCGGCGTTCGCGCGCTCCACGGCCGCCACCAGCTTGCGGGCGTCCTGCTCGTTGCCGAAGACGGCGTGCAGCGCGCCCCGGTTGCTTTGCAGCTTCTCGGTGAAGACCCGCAGGTTGGCCATCGCCTGGTTCAGCTCGGAGTTCTGCGCCGTCATCTGGTTCAGGTTGTCCAGGACGTCCTTGGTCGCACCAATCACGCGGCCCACTTCCTCGTTGAAGTCGCCGCGCAGCACCGGCCGCTCGGCGCCGTCGGGCAGCGGCGGGTCGCTCAGCACGCCGCTGTAGGCGCGCAGCTGGGCGCCGCCGAAGAGCGGCTTCACCAGCGTGAAGACGCTGGAGGTGCGCAGCCACTTGGCGTCCTTGGTGGGCACGTCCACCTCGATGCGCACCTGGCCGTCGTCGCCGAGCAGCACGCGCTGCACCGTGCCGATGGGAAAACCCGAGAAGCTCAGGTCCATGCCGGCCACCACGCCTTCGGCGTTGTCCGCCAGCAGGTAAAGCTGCTGCTTGGGTTCGAAGTAGCCGCGCGCGCCCAGGAGGAACAGCGCCGATGCGACGATCAGCGAGGCGGTGAACGCAAGCAGCAGCGTCGCCTTCAGCTCCAGGTTCTTGACCGGGACGTTCCGCGCGGCCGGCTCGGATTTCTGGACCGGGGTCTCCGGCTGCGGCGGGGCGGTGGGATGCGGCGTCTCGCGCGGGCCCTGGGGGGTGTCTGCCATGGTCAGAAGTAATTGCCCACCAGCGACAAGGCCTCGAGCCCGAGCAGCACGCCGAACATGCGCACCAGGCCTTGCAGCGCGGCGCTCTCGCGGGAGCCGTCGTCCTCGATGTTGTTGAGGCCGGAGGCCATCGGGATCACGGAGACCGCGACGGCGAAGAACAGCGTCTTGAGGGCGAAGATGAAGGTGTACATGGGCTCGTAGACGCGGCCCACCATGTGGGTGTAGGCGTCCAGGCCCGCGATGGTGGGACCGTACACGGCGAAGTAGGCGAGGATGCCCGCCACCACGCAGCTCAGGGCGGCCAGCGTGATGCAGGAGAAGATGCCGGCCAGCAGGCGCGGCAGCACTTCGACGGCGATCGGGTCCAGGCCGCGGCGGCGCAGGTTGCGGAAATGTCCGATGCGGCGCATCTCCACCAGGGCCGCGCCGCTGGGAATGGTGGTGCGCAGCGCGACGAACAGGGCGGCCGTCAGCGGGATCAGCTCGATCACCAGCACCCGGATCACCATCTCCAGCGCGTACTGCGACAGGCCGTAGCTGGCCGAGGTGATGACCACGATGCGCGTGATGATGAGCGTGAACAGCGCGATCAGCACCGTGAACCAGCCCAGAATGGGCGCGGTGTCCAGGTAGACGTGGCGCGCCAGGTTGGCGCGCGTCTCCGGGCCGTAGCTCTCGGGCGAGAGCGCCCGCACGACCATCACCGCGCCGAAGAAGGTGATGCGCGCCCAGGCGGCGGCCCAGCGCAGGGGCGCCATGCTGGTGTGGCCGATCTGCCGGTACCAGGTGCTGGGTTGCGTCATGAGGGGCGATGGTAACGGGGACGGGCCGGGAAGGTCCGTAAGGCGAGGCCTACAGTAGAGCCTGCCCGCCCTGCGGCGGGACGAAAGGATGCGGAATGAGCGGATTCGATTGCGACCTGTTCGTCATCGGCGGCGGCAGCGGCGGCGTGCGCGCCGCGCGCATGGCGGGCCAGCGCGGCGCGCGCGTGATGCTGGCCGAGGCGGCCGCCCTGGGCGGGACCTGCGTCAACGTGGGCTGCATCCCCAAGAAGCTTTACAGCTACGCGGCGCACTTTGCCGACGATTTCCGCGATGCCGCCGGCTTCGGCTGGGACGTGCCGCCGGCGCGCTTCGACTGGCAGCGCCTGAAGAAGAACCGGGCGCTGGAGATCACCCGCCTGAACGGCGTCTATGAACACCTGCTGCGCACGGCCCGCGTGGAGTTGCTGCGCGGCTGGGCCAGCCTGCTCGACCCGCACACGGTGCAGGTGCAGTCTGCCGGCGGCGTGCAGCGCTTCCGCGCGCGCCACATCCTGGTGGCGACGGGCGGCACGCCCGCGTTGCCCTCGCTGCCGGGACGCGAGCACGGCCTCACTTCGGACCACATGTTCGACCTGGAGCCCTTCCCTCGCCGGCTGGTCGTCGTGGGCGGCGGCTACATCGCCTGCGAGTTCGCCTCCATCTTCAACGGCCTGGGCGCGCAGGTGACGCAGCTCTACCGGGGTGACCAGGTGCTGCGCGGATTCGACGACGAGCTGCGTGCCTTCCTCGCCGGCGAGATGCGCAAGCACGGCGTCGACCTGCGGGTGCGCGCGGACCTCGCGGCCATCGAACGGCATGGCGATGAACTGGCCATCTCGCTGGTCGACGGGGAAGTGCTGGCGGCGGACGCCGTGCTGTTCGCGACCGGGCGCATTCCCAACGTGAGCGGCCTCGGCCTGGACGCCGTTGGCGTGCACCAGGGGGCCCGCGGCGCGGTGATCGTCGACGAGCAGTTCCGCAGCTCGGTGCCTTCCATCTTCGCCGTGGGCGACGTCACCGCCCGGCTGCAGCTCACGCCGATCGCGCTGGCCGAGGCGATGGTGGTGGTGGACACGCTCTTCGGCAGCGGCGAGCGGCGCATGTCGCACGAGCTGGTCCCCACGGCCGTCTTTACGCATCCGAATGCCGCGACGGTCGGGCTCACCGAGCAGCAGGCACGCGAGCAATACGGCGAGCTGCGCGTGTTCCGCTCCGAGTTCCGCGCCCTGAAGCACACCCTGAGCGGCAACACCGAGCGCACCCTGATGAAGCTGGTGGTGGACGCCGCCAGCGACCGCGTGCTCGGCCTGCACATGGTCGGCCCGGAAGCGGGCGAGATCGTGCAGGGCTTCGCCGTCGCGCTGAAGGCCGGCGCCACCAAGGCCGTGTTCGACGCCACCATCGGCATCCACCCGACGGCGGCCGAGGAGTTCGTGACCATGCGCGAGCCGGTGGCGGGCACGCGGGCGTGACAACTTCACGCGGGTCGCATCCCGCGTAAGAGACGGACTACGCCTTTACACCGCCTTTGCGCACACGCCGCTGGCTCAGGCGTTCAATACCGCATGAGCGCGAGAGACACACGTGCCGGCGAGCGGGGCTGCCGCCGGTGGAGACCCGGCTTGGCAGCCCTGGCACTGGCTTGCGGCGCGGGCGCCTGGGCGCAGGTGGTCTCGGTGCCGAGCGCGCACCTGCAGCACGCCGAGGGCACGGTCGCGCACGCGCCGCAAGGCGAGACCGAGTGGCAGGACGTGCAGCCCCGGCGTTTGCTCAAGCGCGGCGACCGCCTGTGGACCGACCGCGGCTCGCGCGCCGAGCTGCAGGCGGGCGGACACGCGCTGCGCCTCGACGGCGCGACGCAGATCGTGCTGGAGAACGCCAGCGACACGGCCACGCAGCTGAGCCTGACGCAGGGCAGCCTCGCGGCCACGGTCACGCGCGCCGATCCCGGCGACACCTTCGAGGTGGGCACGCCCAATCTCGCCTTCCGCGCCAAGCAGCCGGGCGACTATCGCATCGACGTGGATCCGGCCGGCGGGGTCACGCGCGTCGTGGTGCTCACCGGGGCGGCCGTGGTCTACGGCGAGCACGGCGAGGTGCTGGAGATGCGCAGCGGCCAGCGCGTGAGTTTCCGCGAGCGCAGCCTCGTGCGGGTGCCACAGAGCGCCTTCCGCACCACCGACGATTTCGACCGCTGGGCCGGCGCACGCCGGCGCGGCGAACCCACGGTGCGCATGCCTGAAATCGCGGCGGCGCCCGAGGACCGCAAGCCCACGCCCGTGGACAACCGCGGCACCCTCATCATCTCCGGCAGCGCCGCAAGCCTGAAGGCCGCCACGGCCGCGGCAAGAGCTTCCGCCAAGCCGGTGCCCGCGCAGGTGATGCCCGCGCAGGCCGCGCCCGAGGCGCAGGCGCTGCCGGAAGCCGCGGCCGCGCCCCTGCGCGTGAACGCGCCGGCCATGCAGATGAAGGTGGCGCCGGCGGCCGTCGTACCCGAAGCATCGGTTGCCCGCGAGGAGGCCGCGGCCCGCGAGCGTGCGCAGGCCGCACGGGAGAGGGAAGAACGCCGGCGCGCCGAAGCCGAGGAGCAACGGCGGCTTGCGGAGCAGAAGCGCGAGGCGGCGGAACGCCAGGCCGCGGCGAAGCGGGCCGAGCGCGAGAAGCGCGCCGCGGCAGCGGCTGAGGCGAAGCGCGCGCAGGACCGCAGCCGCGCCAGCGCGGCGCGCAAGGCGGAGGAAGCACGCCGGCAAGCGCAGGCCAGGCGAGAGCAGGAACAGCAGAAGCAGGCCGCGGCCAAGCGCGCCGGGGAAGAACGCCGGCAGGCCCAGGCGCGCCGCGCCGCCGAGGAAAAGCGACTCGCCGCCGCCCGTGCGGCGGAAGAGAAAAAGCTCGAAGAAGCGCGCCGCGCGCAGCTCGCCCGCCTGCAGCAGCAGGCGCAGCGCGAGGAGCAGGCGGCGCAGGCCCGGCGCGCGCAGGCCGCACGGGAAGCCGAGCACGCGCGGCGCGAGCAGCAGCTAC
The DNA here is from genome assembly GCA_023438115.1 of Pseudomonadota bacterium. GTDB lineage: Bacteria > Pseudomonadota > Gammaproteobacteria > Burkholderiales > Burkholderiaceae_C > Ramlibacter. The sequence continues at coordinate 7,434 of JAEZEB010000022.1, forward strand.
GGCGGGAAGAACAGGCGCGCCGGGAAGAACAGGCCCGGCGCGAGGAGCAGGCACGCCGCGAGGAGGACTTTCGTCGGCAGCGCACCCTGGCGGATCAATGGCGGCGCGAACAGGAACGCCGCGAGCAGGAAGTGTGGCTGCGCCAGCAACCGGTGCCGGTGCAGCCGATGCGGCCGGCGCCCATGGGCGTGCCGGCGCGCAGGATCAGTTGACGCGGCGGGTGTAGGTCCGCGCGACGGACACCGGCTTGTCTTCCTCGGGGGGCAGGTAGATCGTGGTGCGGTCGATCTTGGCGTCGAAGGCGGCGATCTCGGCGCTGGCGCAGCGGATGACGGCGCGGTCCAGCGGGTGGCATTGGCGCTGGGAGAGCTTGCTCAGTTGTTCGGAACGGTCCACAGAGGCACGGACCTGCTGGGGGTCGACCATCAGGGCAAAGGGATTGTTGGCGGCCACCGCTGTCGTCATTTTCTTGAACTCCTTGGATTGCGCGCGCTTGGCGACGTTGTTCTGGATGACGCAGACTGTCGTCCGGAGACGAAAAAACCAAGGTCAGCGGAGTCCGTTACACCTTGTAGGACGGTGGCGCACCGACGGCCGGGTTTGCCGGGGATGAGAAGGGGAGTTGCACAATAGGCACATGTCGTTCATGCCGCCCCTGATCGAGCCCACCTTCCACACGGATCCCGAGAGCGCGCTGGCCCAGGTGCGCGCCATCTACACGCAACAGATCAGCCACCTGCGCGACGCCATGCAGCGCTTCGTGGCGGGCGAGGAGCTGCCGGGACGCGTGCGCGCCTGCTACCCCTACGTGGCGATCCGCACCGAGAGCGTGGTGCCGCAGTCGGTACTGGAGAAGGCGGGCGTCTCCTACGGTTTCGTCGCGAGCACGGGGCGCTACGAGACGACGCTGACGCGCCCCGACCTCTACGCCAACTACCTGCTGGAACAGTTCCGCCTGCTGCTGCAGAACCACGGCGTGCCGCTGGAGGTGGGCACCAGCACCGAGCCGATGCCGATCCACTTCTCCTTCGCGGAGCACGACCACATCGAGGGCAACCTGCCGCAGGCGCGGCGCGCGATGATGCGCGACCTGTTCGACCTGCCGGACCTGGGCACGATGGACGACGGCATCGCCAACGGCGTGCTGCGCTTCGACCCCGGGCAGGCGCATCCGCTGTCGCTGTTCACGGCCTCGCGCGTCGACTACTCGCTGCACCGGCTGCGGCACTACACGGGCAGCACGCCCGAGTGGTTCCAGAACTTCGTGCTGTTCACCAACTACCAGTTCTACATCGACGAGTTCGTGAAGCTGGGGCACGAGGAGATGAACCGGCCCGACAGCGAATACGTCGCCTTCGTGGAACCGGGCAACGTGGTCACGCGCCGCGTGGGCCTGCCGGCCGAAGACGGAGACCAGTTCGGCGCGCCGCCGCCGCGCCTGCCGCAGATGCCGGCCTACCACCTGATCCGGCCCGGCCACGGCGGCATCACCATGGTGAACATCGGTGTCGGGCCCTCCAACGCGAAGAACATCACCGACCATGTCGCGGTGCTGCGCCCGCACGCCTGGATGATGCTGGGGCACTGTGCGGGGTTGCGCAACAGCCAGCAGCTGGGCGACTACGTGCTGGCCCACGGCTACGTGCGCGAGGACCACGTGCTGGACGAGGAACTGCCGCTGTGGGTACCGCTGCCGGCGCTGGCGGAGATCCAGGTGGCGCTGGAGCAGGCGGTGGCCGACGTCACGCAGTGCAAGGGCGCGGACCTCAAGCGCATCATGCGCACGGGCACCGTGGCCAGCACCGACAACCGCAACTGGGAACTGCTCCCCGGCAACGAGCCGCAGCGGCGGTTCTCGCAAAGCCGCGCGGTCGCCCTGGACATGGAAAGCGCCACCATCGCCGCCAACGGCTTCCGCTTCCGCGTGCCCTACGGCACCCTGCTGTGCGTGAGCGACAAGCCGCTGCATGGGGAGATCAAGCTCCCCGGCATGGCCAACACCTTCTACCGCGAGCGCGTCGACCAGCACCTGCGCATCGGCATGCGCGCCATCGAGATCCTGCGCTCGCAGGGCTCGCAGCGCTTGCACAGCCGCAAGCTGCGGAGCTTCGACGAAGTGGCCTTCCAATGAACCACCTTGCAGGGTGGCGGCGGATCCCGTAGGTCGGGGGGCCCCCCGCCCCCCCCCGGCCGCGCCCCGCGAATTCGCCCCGTGCCGGGCG
>JAEZEB010000048.1 GCA_023438115.1 Pseudomonadota bacterium
GCAGCGACAGGTCGTGCAGCTGGAACGGCGAGCGCAGCTGCTCGCACACATGCCGGGCGAAGGCCACGTAGTCGGCGTCCTCGCCCAGGTCCTCGGCGATCATCGCGAACTCGTCGCCGCCCAGCCGGGCCAGGTGGATGCGGGCATCGGCCAGCTCCGCCAGGCGCCGGCCCACGTGCTTGAGCAGGCGGTCGCCGGCGGCATGGCCGTGCAGGTCGTTGACCGGCTTGAATCCGTCCAGGTCGATGATGCCTACCGCCAGGCGGGTGCCGCGCGCGTCGGCGCGCTCGCACGCCTGCGCCAGCGAGCCGAAGAAGGCGCGGCGGTTGGGCAGGCGGGTGAGGCTGTCGAGGTTGGCCAGGCGCAGGTTCTCCGCGCCCAGGCCCTCGGCGCGCAGGCGTGCGCCCACCAGGTCGGTGAATCGCCGGTACTGGCCCAGCAGGGTGGTGACGAGGGTGAAGGTCATCAGCACCACGCTGATGGCCATGGCCAGGAAGGTCGCCTGGCCGGTGAAGGCGAAGAACAGCACGAAGCCGCCGTTGACCAGGATCGCCACGGCCAGCATCGCCGGGCGCACGTGCATCATGCACAGCGGGGTGACCAGCCCGGTGCTGACCATGAAGAAGGCCACGTGCGAGCGGGTGTAGGGGTCGCCGTAGGGAAACAGGGCCAGCGGCCACAGGGTGAACGCCAGGCCCATCGGCAGGGCCAGGCGGCCGGTCCAGGCCAGGGCCTGGCGGGCCCGCTCCAGGTCCGGCGGCCCGCGCCGGGCACGGGCCCACTGGAGCGAGCGCACCACGCAGACCGGAGTCAGCAGCAGCGGCCCGCCCAGGCTCAGCCACAGCGGGGCGTGGCCGAGGTGCGTCAGCGCCAGCAGCCAGGTGTTGGCCGCGATCAGCAGGTACATCAGCGGCAGCTGTCCGGACGAGGCCCGGTACTGCGCCTTGAGCAGGGCGGGATCGCCGGACGATACCGACATCAGTTCGCGCAGCCTGGCGATGTGTCCTGTGGCTCGCAATGGTGGCTCCCGCCTCCTGGCCCCGGTGCCTGTTCGCCGGCACGGAGGCATGTGGTCACGGAAAGAGCGGCCGCGCGCGCCGGAACTTGAGCGCCGCCGGACGTGCCCGGCCACCGGCGCCGGCCGGTCGGGTACGATGCCCTCCCCTCGGCAAATACGGCATCGCCGCGATGAATTCCAGCGTCCCCAATCCCCCGGTGACCCGGGAACAGGCCGAGGAGGCCGTGCGCACCCTGCTGCGCTGGGCAGGCGAGGACCCCGCCCGCGAAGGCCTGCTCGACACCCCGCGGCGGGTGGCGGAAGCCTATGGCGACTGGTTCAGCGGCTACCGCGAGGACCCGCGCGAGTACCTGGCCCGCACCTTCGAGGAGGTCGCCGGATACGACGAGATGATCGTGCTGCGCGACATCGAGTACGAAAGCCACTGCGAGCACCACATGGCGCCGATCATCGGCCGGGTCCACGTCGGCTACCTGCCGGCGGGGCGCGTGGTCGGCATCAGCAAGCTCGCGCGCGTGGTCGAAGCCTACGCGAAGCGCTTCCAGGTGCAGGAGAAGATGACCGCGCAGATCGCCGGCTGCATCGAGCGCGCGCTGGCGCCACTGGGCGTGGGCGTGGTGGTCGAAGGCGCGCACGAATGCATGACCACCCGCGGCGTGCACAAGCGCGGCGTCAGCATGGTCACCTCGACGATGCTCGGCAGCTTCCGCGAAGACGCGCGCACCCGCGCCGAGTTCCTGCGCTTCATCGAATCGGGCGTGGGCCGCCGCTGAGCGCCGCTCAGGCGAAGGTGTCCCAGCCCATCTTCGCGATCAGCACGACGACCAGCAGCACGAACAGCCTGCGGATCACCGGCGTGCCGCCGCGCAGCGCGAGCCGCGTGCCGGCGAACGCGCCGGCGACGTTGGCCGCGGCCATCGGTACCGCGAACGCCATCAGCACGTGGCCCGACGGCACGAAGAACGACAGCGCGGCGAGGTTGGTCGCGATGTTGACGATCTTCGACGCCGCGGTCGCGCGCAGGAAGTCGAGGCCGAAGAACCGGATGAACAGGAAGATCAGAAAGCTGCCGGTGCCGGGTCCGAACAGTCCGTCGTAGAAGCCGATCGCCGCGCCCATCGCCAGTGCGAGCGCGAGTTCGCGGCGGCCGATCGTGCGCGGCCGGTGCAGCGCGCCGAAATCCTTCTTCAGCAGCGTGTAGGCCAGCATCGCGACCAGCAGCGCGAGGATCAGCGGCCGCACCGCATCGCGCGGCAACAGGCTGACCGCGGTCGCACCGGCGAACGCGAACACGAACGCGGTCGCCGCCGCGACCAGCACCGGCGCCCACGGAAAGCGCACGTTGCGCGCATAGCGCCAGCCCGCGGCCATCGTCCCGAACACCGAGCTGAACTTGTTGGTGCCGAGCAATGCCGCCGGCGCGTGCTGCGGCAGCGCGGTGAACAGGCCCGGCAGCTGGACCAGCCCGCCGCCGCCGACCGCGGCGTCGACCAGCCCGGCCATGAACGCGATGCAGACCAGCCAGACCAGTTCGGGAAACAGCGCGTCCAGAGTGATGGCCGGGCGGAAGGGGCGGCAAGCATAGCGGCCGGCGCCCGGCCCCGCTCGCGTACAATGCGAGGCCGTTTTTCCGCAACACCATGCCCGTGAAATCCCAGCTCCGCGTCCTGATCGAGCCGCTCGTCGAGCAGGCCATCGCTACCCTGCGCGAGCGCGGCACGCTGCCCGCCGACCTCGCCACGACCGAGTTCGTCGTCGAGCGCCCGAAGGACCGCAGCCATGGCGACGCCTCGACCAATGC
>JAEZEB010000070.1 GCA_023438115.1 Pseudomonadota bacterium
GTCGCGCGCCGCGGCGTCGGGCGCGCTGCCGCGCAGGGTCACCTCGCCGTCGTCGCTCTGCACCTCGATCGCGAGCGCGCCGAAATCGGGGTTGTTGGCGAGCGCAGCCTTCACCTGTTCGGCGATGCGCACGTCGGGATCGTAGACGCTGCTGTCGCCCGTCGCCAGCCGCACGGTGTTGTCGTCCTGCACGCCGGCGGCCTCGCGCGAGTCCTTGGCGCCGTCCATGCCCTGGCGGTTGATCTCCACGTTGGCCTGTTCCGCCTGCGGCATTTCGGTGTTCTCGACGCGGTCGCCGCAGGCACCCAGGGCCAGCAGCGCGACCAGCGAGCCGGCCAGCGCCGGCCTTGCCATCTTCGACTTCATGGATGGTCTCTCCCGATGATGTCCTGATGGTTGCCACTGTAGGGCCCGGCCCCCGCGCGGCCGGTCGGGCCGTTGCGGCAGCGCCTGTAGGGCCTCAGGCCTCTTCGTCCGCCTCCATGTCCCGCAGGATGCGGTCCAGGCGCTGGGACAGCTGCTCGGTCGTGAGCTTTTCCCGGAAGCGCTCCACCATCAGCGGCACGCTCATCGGGCTGGGATGCTTCAGGGTGGAGAGCACCAGCGTCCTGGCCCGCATGCGCGCGAGCGTCTCGCCCAGCCGCGCGATCTCCAGCTCCTGGCTCAGCACCTCGCTCTCGGCCTGGTTCAGCAGCAGGTTGCCGGCGTCGTACTTGCGGAACACCTCGTAGAACAGCGCGCTGGAGGCCTGCAGCTGGCGCGTGCTCTTGGGCTGCCCTGGATACCCCGTGGAGATCAGTCCCGCCACGCGCGCGATCTCGCGGAAGCGCCGCTGCGCCAGCTGCGAGGAGTTGAGCGACGCCAGCACGTCGGCCATCAGGTTCTCGGCCGCGAACAGCCGCTGGCTCGTCACCGGCTCCAGGTCGAAGGGCGCGGCGCTCACCAGCTCGAAGCCGTAGTCGTTGATCGAGATGCTGAAGGTGTTGGGCGCATCGCGCGCCAGCCGCCAGGCCAGCAGGCTGGCGAGCCCCAGGTGCACGTTGCGGCCGGCGAAGGGATAGACGTAGAGGTGCTGCCCCTCGCGCGAGCGGTAGGTCTCCACCAGCAGCGTGGTCGGCGTGGGGATCCGCGACAGCCGCTGCTGCGTGAGCAGCATGGGCCGCGCGGCTTCCAGTTCCGGTTCGGCGTATTCGCCGCGCGCCGCGGCCTGCATCATCTCCAGCACCGCGTCGCTGAGCTCGGTGGAAAGCGCCATCTTGCTTCCCATCCAGGTCGGCACGGTGCCCTTGTTGCGCGTGGCCTTGCGCACGTAGGCGGCCATGTCGCGCACGCGCACGAGCTCCAGCAGCCGGCCGGCGAAGAAGAAGCAATCGCCCGGCTTCAGCCGCGCGATGAAGCTCTCCTCCATGGTGCCTATGCTGCCGCCGGAGAGGTACTTCACGTGCATCGCCGCGTCGCTCACGATGGTGCCGACGCCGAGGCGGTGCCGCCGTGCCACGCCGGTGTCCCGCACGCGGTAGACGCCGTCCTCGCCGCGCACGATGCGGTGGTACTCGGGATAGGCGCCCAGGCTCTCGCCGCCGCGTTCGCAGAAGGCCAGCGCCCAGTCGAACTCCGCGCGCGTGAGATGGCGGTAGGACCAGGCGGTGAGAAGCTCGGCGTAGAGATCATCCGCGCGAAAGCCTCCGCCCAGCGCCACGCTCACGATGTGCTGCACCAGCACGTCGAAGGGCTTCTCCGGCGGCGCGCGCTTTTCCACGCGCCCCGTGCGCGCGGCCCAGCGCGCAGCCGCGGCCTCGATGATCTCCATCGTGTTGGTGGGCACCAGTGTCACGCGGCTCGGCCGCCCCGGCGCATGCCCGCTGCGGCCGGCGCGCTGCATCATGCGCGCGACGCCCTTGGCGGAGCCGACCTGCAGCACGCGCTCCACCGGCAGGAAATCCACGCCGAGGTCCAGCGATGACGTGGCCACAACGGCCCGCAGCGTGCCTTCCTTGAGCCCCTGCTCCACCCACTCGCGCGTGGCCTTGTCCAGCGAGCCGTGGTGCAGCGCGATGTGGCCGGCCCACGCGGGCCGCGCCTGAAGCAGCAGCTGGTACCAGATCTCCGCCTGCGAGCGCACGTTGGTGAAGACCAGCGTGGTGCCCGAACGCTCGATCTCCTCCACCACCGGCATCTGCATGCGCGCGCCCAGGTGTCCCGCCCACGAATAGCGGCCCGGGTCCAGCGGGATCAGCGTGTCGATCACCAGCGTCTTGTCGATGCGGCCCTGCACCAGCCGCGGCGCCGGTTCCTCCGCCGGGCCGCACAACACCTGCATCGCGTCCTCGAGGTTGCCCAGCGTCGCGCTCAGTCCCCACGCCACCAGGCCGGGATGGAAGCGCCGCAGCCGCGCGAGCGCCAGCTGCGCCTGCACGCCGCGCTTGCTGCCGATCAGCTCGTGCCACTCGTCGACGACCACGTATTCAACCCCCGAGAGCTCCTCGCGCGCCTTCTCCCGCGTGAGCATCAGCGTCAGCGACTCGGGCGTCGTCACCAGCACCGTGGGCATGCGCCTGTCCTGCCGGGCGCGCTCCGCGCTGGGCGTGTCGCCGGTGCGCAGGCCGATCGTCCAGTTCGGCGCGAGCTCGCGCAGCGGCGCCGCCAGCGCCTTGGCCGTGTCCGAGGCCAGCGCGCGCATGGGCGTGAGCCAGATCGCGCGCAGCGGCTCCGCGCCGCGGCCGTGCGGGTGGCGACGCAGGAGCGCGTCGAGCATGCCCAGCCAGACCGCGTAAGTCTTCCCCGAGCCCGTCGTCGCGTGCAGCATGCCGCTGCGTCCCTCGTCCACCGCCTCCCACACCTCCTGCTGGAAGGCGAAGGGCTGCCAGCCGCGCGCGGCCATCCAGGCCGCGGCCTGCGCGCCTGCGCGCTGCGGGGAGGGATCCGCGCTCATCCCATCGGCAGCCGCGCGCGGGCGCCGCGGCGCCGGTCCGCCTTGGGCAGGGCGGCCGCGTCCTGCACCATCGCATCGGCACGCTCCTGCAGCGCCGACAGCATGTGTTCCAGCTGGTCCACCTGCGCGGGCGACAGCGAGGAAAGCAAGCCCTGGTTGATCTGCGCCACCAGCGGGAACAGCTCGCGGTGCAGGCGGCGGCCCTGCTCGGTGAGCGCCAGCCGCGCCTGCCGGCGATCCGCGACCCCGGTCTCGCGCCGCACGAGCTGCTTGGCCACCAGGGAACTGATCGCGCGCGAGGTGCGCGCGCGATCGAGCTGGATGCGCTCGGCCAGCTCGGACGAGAGCAGGTCGTCCTCGTGCGCGAGCCGCGCGATCACGCGCCACTCGCGCCGCGTGATCCCGAAGCGGCCCTCGCACAGGCGGATCACCATGCTGCCGCCGACGCTCAGCAGCCGCGCCAGGCGGTACAGCAGCAGGTCGTCCAGGCCGGCGGGATCGTCGAGGTGCGCGGCGGGCATGCGGGTTTGCGCGAGGGATGATTGATTAGAACAATCGATTGTGCGGCAACTAGAGTGGGCGCGGCGGGGATCACCCCGCGGGAGACGCCCATGCGCAGACGATCGCTCACCCTTGCCCTCGCGGCGGCCGCGTGCCTGGCCGCGGGACCCCTGGCCGCCCAGGACAAGCCGCCGCTGAAGATCTTCGTCGGCTTCCCGCCCGGCGGCTCCGCCGACGTGCTGGCCCGCATGGTGGCCGACGCCATGCGCGACGACTTTTCGCACATCGTGGTGGAGAACCGCCCCGGCGCCGGCGGGCGCATCGCGCTCATGGCGGTGAAGAACGCGAAGCCCGACGGGCAGACCGTGATCATCCTCCCGAGCGGACCGATGGTGCTGTACCCGCATGTCTACCGCAAGCTGGACTACGACGCGCAGAAGGACTTCACGCCCATCTCGCTGCTCGCGCGCTTCCAGTTCGGCGTGGTGTCCGGCCCGGCCACCGGCACGAAGAACGTCGCCGAGATGCTCGCGCAGGCCAAGGCCGACGAGAAGGGCGCCACCTACGGCACGCCCGGCGCAGGCACGCTGCCGCACTTCATGGGCGTGCTGATGGAACAGGCCACCGGCGCCAAGTTCACGCACGTGCCCTTCCAGGGCGGCGCGCCGGCCAACAACGCGCTGCTGGGCGGCCACGTGGGCTACAAGTTCGACGTGGTCTCGGAAACCGCGGAACTGCATCGAGCCGGCAAGGTGCGCATCATCGCGGTGACCGGCCCGGCGCGCGACCCGCAGGTGCCCGAAGTGCCGACGCTGAAGGAACAGGGCGTGCCCATGGAGGCCACCGCGTGGTTCGCGATGTACGGCCCGGCCGGCCTCGCCCCCGAGACCCTGGCGCGGCTCGAACGCGCCGTCGCCGCGGCGATCCGCAAGCCCGGCATGAACGAGCGCCTGCTGAAACTCGGCTACGAAGGCGTCGGCTCCACGTCCACCGAACTCGCGGCCGCGCAGCGCGCCGACCTCGCCCGCTGGGAAAAGCCGATCAAGGCCACCGGCGTCGTCCTCGACTGAAAGGAAAAGACTCTCCATGCATCGTTCTCCCTCGCGCCGCGCCCTGCTGGGCACCCTGGCCCTCGCCTGCGCGGCAGGCCTGCCGTTCGCCGCGGCGGCCCAGTCCCCCGCGTGGCCCACCAAGGCCGTGCGCGTGCTGGTGGGTTCGCCGCCCGGTGGCCCGTCGGACATCACCGCGCGCGTGTTCGCCGAAGCCCTGGGCAAGCGCACGGGCCAGTCGGTGGTGGTGGAGAACCGTCCCGGCGCCGGCAACAACATCGCGGCCGGCGTGGCGGCCAACGCGGAGCCCGATGGCCACACGCTGGTGCTGAGCCCCGACACGGTGCTCACGGTGAACCCGCTGGTCTACGACAAGGCGGGCTTCGACGCGCGCAAGGACCTGGTCTCGGTCTCCATCCTCGCGAGCTTCTCGCAGATGCTGGTGTGCAATCCCGCAATCGGCGTGAAGACGGCGGCCGACCTGGTGGCCAAGGCGCGCAGCTCGCGCATCACCTATGGCTCGGGCGGCGCCGGCGTGCCGGGCCACCTGGCCGCCGAGATGTTCCTGCAAAGTGCGGGCGCGAAGATGGAGCACGTGCCTTACCGCGGCCCCGCGCCCGCCACGCAGGCGGTGCTGGCCGGCGAGGTGGACTGCGGATTCCTGGCGACGCCCACGGTGATCCCGCACGTGAAGGCCGGCAAGCTGTCCGCGCTGGCCGTGTCGGCGGGCACGCCCTCGCCGCTGGCGCCCGAGGTGCCGACACTCGCCCAGGCGCTCAAGCAGCCGGGCCTGGACGTGAGCTTCCGCCTCGTGCTGCAGGCGGCCCAGGGCACGCCGCCTGCCGTGCTGGCCGAGATCGAACGCCATGCGCAGGCGATCATGCGCATGCCGGAAGTGCGCACCCGCCTGCAGGTGCCCGACGTGATGGCGCAAGGCAGCAGCAGCGCGCAGGCGCAGGAAGTGATGCAGGCCGAGATCGCCCGCTGGGAGCCGCTGGTGCGCCGCCTGCAACTGAAGGCCAACTGAAACCATGGCGAAGCGTCCCAACGTCATCTTCATCGTCGCCGACGACCTCGGCTTCGCCGACCTCGGTTGCTACGGCGGCCGCGACGCGCAGTTCGGGCCGGTGTCGCCCGTGCTGGACGCGATGGCGGCGAACGGCATCCGCTTCACGCAGGGCTATGCGAACTCGCCGGTGTGCTCGCCCACGCGCTTCGCGCTCATGACGGGCCGCTACCAGTACCGCCTGCGCGGCGCCGCGGAGGAGCCGATCAACAGCCGCAGCCGCGGCAGCACCACGCTGGGCCTGCCGCCCGAACACCCCACGCTGCCTTCGCTGCTGAAGGACGCCGGCTACCGCACGGCGCTGATCGGCAAGTGGCACCTGGGCTACCCGCCGGCCTTCGGCCCGCTGCGTTCGGGCTACGAGGAATTCTTCGGCCCCATGTCCGGCGGCGTCGACTACTTCACCCACTGCAGCTCCAACGGCGTGCACGACCTGTGGTTCGGCGAGGAGGAGCGCGGCGAGGAAGGCTACCTCACCGACCTGATCTCGCGCCGCGCCGTCGACTACATCGATCGCATGGCAGGCGAGGACGCGCCGTTCTTCCTGAGCCTGCACTACACCGCGCCGCACTGGCCCTGGGAGACGCGCGCCGACGCCGCGCGCGCCCCCGAGGTGAAGGACAACCTGTTCCACCTGCACGGCGGCAACGTCGAGACCTACCGCCGCATGATCCACCACATGGACGAAGGCATCGGCTGGGTGATGGACGCGCTGCGCCGCCACGGGCTGGAGCGCGACACGCTGGTGGTCTTCACCAGCGACAACGGCGGCGAGCGCTTCTCCGACAACTGGCCGCTGGTGGGCGGCAAGATGGACCTCACCGAAGGCGGCATCCGCGTGCCCTGGATCGCGCACTGGCCCGCGGCGATCCAGCCCGGAAGCGTGAGCGCGCAGCACTGCATGACCATGGACTGGACGGCCACCGTCCTCGATGCGGCGGGTGCGACGCCGGACGCGGCCTATCCGCTGGACGGCGTGTCGCTGCTGCCCGTGCTGCGCGAGCCGCAGCGCGGCTTCGCGCGGCCGCTGCACTGGCGCATGAACCACCGCGGCCAGCGCGCGCTGCGCGACGGCGACTGGAAGTACCTGCGCGTCGACGGCCACGACTACCTGTTCGACCTGTCCGCGGACGAACGCGAGCGCGCCAACCAGGCCGGCCGCGACCCTGCGCGGCTTGCGGCGATGCGCGACGCCTGGGAGGAATGGAACGGCACCATGCCGCCGATTCCCGCGGATGCGACGGTCAGCCTGGGCTACTCGGTCAAGGACATGCCGCAACGCTGATCGCCGCCGGGGCGAAGGCATACTCGGCGCGATGCGCAAGTTGTCCCGCTGGTTTCCCTTCCTGGACTGGCCCGCCCCCACCCCGCAGCTGCTGCGCGGCGAGGCCATCGCCGCCCTCACGGTGGCGGTGGTGATGATCCCCCAGTCCGTGGCCTACGCGGGCCTGGCCGGCATGCCCCTGGTGACCGGCCTCTACGCCACCTTCCTGCCGATGCTGGCGGCGGTCCTGTTCAGCGCGTCCACGCGGCTGTCCGTCGGGCCTTCCGCGCTCTCGAGCGTGCTGGTGGGCGCCTCGCTGATCGGCATGGCGCAACCGGGCAGCGCCAGCTGGGTCGCGCTGGCCGTGTGGCTGGCGCTGCTGGCCGGCGGCATCCAGCTGTTCGTCGGCCTCACCGGATCGGCCTGGGTGCTGAACCTCGTGAGCTCGCCCGTGCTCGCGGGCTTCACGCAGGCAGCGGCGCTGCTGATCATCGCCTCGCAGCTGCCCGCCCTCATCGGCCTCGAGGGCTCGCTGGGGCAGTTGCTGCATTCGCCCCGGCTGGACCTGCAGGCGGCGGCCTACGGACTGGTGAGCCTGGTGCTGTTCATCGTGGCCAAGCGCCTCGCGCCCAAGCTGCCCATCATGCTGATCGCCCTCGCCGGCGCGGGCCTGATCGCCTGGCTGACCGGCTATTCGCGCGAGGGCGCCGTCGTCGGCCCGCTTCCGCAGGGCCTGCCCGATGTCTACTGGCCTGCCTGGCCCGGCTGGGAACAGTTCTCCACGCTGATCGCACCGGCGCTGGTCATCACGCTCGTGAGCTCGCTGGAGATGGCCGCCAGCGCCAAGATCGAGAACCAGCGCGAGGGCCGCCGCTGGGACGCCAACCAGGACCTCGTGGGCCAGGGCATGGGCAAGCTGGCGTCCGCCTTCTCCGGCGCCTTCGCCACCAGCACCTCCTTCTCGCGCTCGGCGCTGACGCTCTACGCGGGCGCGCGCACGGGCTGGGCCACGGTGATCGCCGCGCTGTTCGTGCTGGTCGTGCTGCTGTTCCTCACGCCGGCGCTTTCGCATGTGCCGCGGGCGGTGCTGGCGGCGGTGGTGATCGCGGCCGTGTCCAGCCTGTTCAAGCCGCGCGTGTTCGCCGAGCTGTGGCGCGTCAACCGCGTGGAGGCCATCACCGCGGGCGTGACCTTCCTCGTGACCGTGCTTTCGGCCCCGCGCATCTACTGGGGCGTGCTCACGGGCGTGCTGATCGGGCTGGCGCACTTCCTGTACCTGCGGCTGCACCCGCGCATCATCGAGGTGGGCCTGCACCCGGACGGGAGCCTGCGCGACCGCCACCTCTGGGAACTGCCGCCGCTCGCGCCGCAGCTCTATGCGCTGCGCATGGACGCGGAACTGGATTTCGCCTCCGCCAGCGCCATGGAGCGCGCGGTGGTCGAACACCTCGCCGCGCATCCCGACGTGCGCCACGTGTGCCTCTTCGCCCAGCCGATCAACCGCGTCGACGCCACCGGCGTGGAGATGTTCGCACAGCTGCGCAAGCTGCTGGCCGAGCGCGGCATCACGCTGCACATCAGCGGCATCAAGCTGCCCGTGGAGCGCGTGCTGGAGAAGGCCGGCGCCCTGCAGCCCGGCCCGCTGCTGAAGATGTACCGGACCGACACCGAGGCGCTGCTCGCCTTCGGGCGGCTCAGCCCGTGACAGGGCCGCGGGAGCCGCGTTGGACTGGCGCGACCGCGCGCGTGCCGCTATCGTGCAGCCTCATGCTGGAAGCCGTCCGTCCATGAACCTCGCGAACACGCTGCGCCGCATCGCGCTCGCCGACCCGCAACGCCCCGCCCTCTTCGAAGGCCCGCGGCTGCGCCACACCTACGGCGAACTCGCCGCGCGCTGCGCGCTCCTGGCCGCCGCGCTGCACGCCGCGGGCCTGGCGCCGGGCGAGCGCGTGGTCCTCTTCATGCGCAACCATCCGGCCTACCTGGAACTGCTGTACGGCTGCTGGTGGGCCGGGCTCGCCGTGGTGCCGGTGAATGCGAAGCTGCACCTGCGCGAAGCGCAGTGGATCGCGGAGCATGCGCAGGCGCGCTGGGCCTTCGTGACCGCCGACGTGGGCACCGGCCTGCAGGTGCCGGGGCGCTGCATCGACGTGGACACGGCGGACTACGCGGTGCTGTTCGATGGCGCGCCGCTGGAACTGCAGCACCGCGCGCCCGGCGACCTCGCCTGGCTGTTCTACACCAGCGGCACAACGGGCAAGCCCAAGGGCGTGATGCTCACGCATCGCAACCTGATGACCATGGGCCTGACCTACTTCGTGGACGTCGATCCCGTCGATGCGCGCGACGCGATCGTCTACGGCCCGCCGATGTCGCACGGCGCGGGCCTCTACGCGATCCCGCACGTGATGGCAGGCGCGCGGCACGTGGTGCCCGCCTCGGGCGGCTTCGATCCCGCGGAAGTGTTCGATCTCGCGCGCGCCGTCGGCCGGCTCACCATGTTCGCCGCGCCGACCATCGTGAAGCGGCTGGTCGATCACGCGGAATCGCACGGGCTGGACGGCGAAGGCTTCAAGACGATCGTCTACGGCGGCGCGCCCATGTACGCCGAGGACATCAAGCGCGCGCTGCGGGTGCTGGGCGCGCGCTTCGTGCAGATCTACGGCCAGGGCGAGACGCCCATGGTAGCCACCGCGCTCTCGCGCCTGCACCTGGGCGACACGCGGCATCCGCGCCATGCCGAGCGCATCGCCTCGGTGGGCGTGGCGCAGACGCCGGTGGAAGTGCGCGTGGCGGATGCCGAGGGCCGCACGCTGCCCCGGGGCGAGATCGGCGAGGTGCTGGTGCGCGGCGACACCGTCATGGCGGGCTACTGGCGCGACGAAGCGGCCACGGCCGCGGCGCTGCGCGGCGGCTGGCTCTTCACCGGCGACATGGGCAGCCTCGACGAGGACGGCTTCCTCACGCTGAAGGACCGCAGCAAGGACCTGGTGATCAGCGGCGGTTCCAACATCTACCCGCGGGAAGTCGAGGAGGTGCTGCTGCTCGCGCCCGGCGTCGCAGAGGTCTCCGTGGTGGGCGCGCCCGATCCCGAGTGGGGCGAGATCGTGGTCGCCTTCGTGGTGGCGCAGCCTGGCCGCGAGGTGACGCAGGCGGACCTGGAGGCCGTGTGCCTGCAGCACATCGCGCGCTTCAAGCGGCCCAAGCGCTACGTGTTCGTGGACGCGCTGCCGAAGAACAACTACGGCAAGGTGCTCAAGACGGAATTGCGCGAGCGCCTGAAGAACGGCGCCTGAGGCGCCGGCGCCTACTTGGGCCGCGGCTTCTTCAGCCCGCGCCCCGGCGCGCTGAGCAGCCCCCGGCGCAATTCGCCGACGGCTTCCAGCAAGGCGCGCGCCGCATTGCGCACTTCCTCCTGCACGGCGAGGTCGCGGTCCAGCGTGTCGTGGCTCGTGGCATACGGCTCGTAGTAGCCGATGTAGCGGTCCAGCCGCGCCTGCGGTCCCGCGTCGACCAGGCCCATCCAGTCCAGCCAGTCGCTCAGCACGCGGCGCGTGGATTCGATGCCGGCGACGTCGCCGTGCACCACCACCGCATACGCGCGGCCGGCGAGATGCTGCGGATAGTCCCAGCCTTCCAGTTCCAGCTGCTTGGCCTTCTCCGGGTCCTTGCCGCCGGTACGCGTCGGATCGGGATTGCCGCCGTCGGCGCACACCATGCGGTCCATCATCAGCTTGAGCGGGCTCGACACCGTGTACCAGTGCGTGGGCGTCACCAGCAGCACGCCGTGCGCGGCCGTCCAGCGCTCGAAGATCTCGTTCATCCAGTCGTTCACCTGTCCCAGCTCGTGGTTGGGATAGCAGCTGCACGGCCAGTGGCACAGCGGCATCGCCGTGGACACGCAGCCTTTGCAGGGATGGATGTGGCGGTCGTAATCGGAGGCCAGCCAGCTCAGGTCCAGCAGGTCCACCTCCACCGGCGCGGCCTGCAGCGTTTCCTGCGCGATGCGCGCGAGCCGGAAGCTCTTGGACATCTCGCCGGGACAGGTGCCGTCGTTGCGCGTGGCGCAGTTGACCACCAGCACGCGCGACGGGCTCGCCGCGTCTTCCCAGCGCTGCTGCGCCGCGCGGATGCGGTTGCGCGCCTCGTACCATTCCACCGACAGGTCGTAGTCGGGATCCTGGAACCCGGGCCCGGCCTTGCGCGTGATGGGCGCCTTGCGCGCCTGGCAGTAGCCATCCCAGGCGATCGCCTCCAGCCGGTCCAGCGCTTCGTCTTCGGCGCGGAAGGCGGGGTCGTGGAAGCGGGCGCGGAAGCGCTCGCGGAAGTCCTCGCGCGAGATCGCGCCGGGGTACTGGCCCTTGCGCACCTGCGGCTTCATCGGCTGTCCTCCACGGTCATGGCGCAAGCCTAGTGGAAGCGCGCGCGGCGTGGGGCCGCAAGTAACGGCCTGCGCCTGCTCAGCCGCGGCGCCGCCTGCGCCAGAGCAGGAAGTACACCGCGAGGTTGAAGACGACGAGCCCGGTGCCCAGCGTCCATTGGAGCTCGCGCGTCAGCGCGGCCGGATAGATCAGGGGCAGCAGGTAGTGCTCGATGAAGCCGCCTTCGTAGCCGGCCACGCCACCCGCCCTGCGCAGGTGGTTCTCCAGCGGCGTCAGCGGGCAGATGCGGCCCGTGAACTCCACGAAGGCGCCCCAGGCCAGCGCCGGCAGGTGCAGCCAGGGCATCCAGCGGTACCGGAAAGCCAGCAGGCCGCCGGCCAGCGCGAACACGATGAACACCAGGTGCAGCAGCAGCACGGCATCGGCCAGGACGCGGTAGAGCATGTCAGGCGCTGACGATCCAGCCCTCCAGCGGGTCCAGCTCCTCGGGCAGGCCGTAGCGCGGCGCACCCTGCTGCGCCGCCCACGCGGCCTGCACCAGGCACAGCACGGCGTCGAGGCTGTCGCCGCTCGCATCCTCCACCAGCGCATCGCGCTGCGCGTGCGTGAGCTTCAGCCGCAGCCCCAGGCGCGTGCGGCCCTGCTCCAGCGCCGTGACCAGGTCCTTGCGGGCGATCAGCCGCTCGGGCGTCTGCTTGGCCTTCTCGTCGCTCTTGTAGCTGCGGCGCGCCACCAGCTCGCGCGCCAGCAGGCCCGGATAGGCTTCCAGCGCCACGCGCTGCGGATCGCCCGCGTGCAGGCCGGGGATGTGCACGCCGGCCTCCAGCAGCAGCGGCACCGCGGCGTGCAGCATGTAGGCCACCGGCGGATTGACCCATTTCATCGAGGGACTGGATCCCGCCACCCGGTCGAAGCGGCGGTGCGCGAACTTCGCACCCACGGGACGTGCCGCGCAGTAGGCGGCGAAGGTCTCGCGGATCTGCGGCCGCGAGAGCGATGCGTAGTGCCGCATGCATTCGCGCCACTCGGTCGGCCAGCCGAGATATTCCACCAGCTCGCGCGGCAGGCCGAAGGGAAAGTCGAAGCCGCCGATCCAGGCGCGCGGCTCGCGCAGCCAGTCGGCAAACGCGGCCAGCGACGCCAGCTTCTCGATGCGCGTCAGCACCACGCGTCCGGCGGTGCACTCGCCAAGCGCCAGCACGATCGGCTTGCGCCGCGTGGGCGTGCTGGAGAAATCGCAACCGACCAGGAGCATGGGCCTAGCCTATCGCCAGGGCCATCACGCCCGCGGCGATGCAGCCCGCGCCCACCAGGCGCAGCCAGCGGTCGTCCTCGCCCAGCAGCTGGCCGCCGACCAGCGCCGCGAACAGCATGGAGACTTCGCGCGCCGGCGCCACGTGCGACAGCGGCGCGACCTGCATCGCGTACAGCACCAGCACGTAGGAGATCGGGCTCACGATGCCCACGAACAGCGCGTACTTCCACTGCGCGCGCCAGTGGCGTTGCGCGGCCGGCAGGTCCCGCAGCACCGCGGGCGCCACGACGAAGACGCGCAGCACGGCACCCATGTAGTCCACCAGGATGGGCGAGATCAGCAGGATCTTCACCGCATAACCGTCGACCACCGTGTACGAGGCGATGAAGACGCCCGTGAGGATGCCGTAGAACATGCCCTTGTGCAGGCGCCGGCGCGCCTCGGCATCGTGGCTGCGCCGCCAGAGGCCGGGGCCGCCGGCGATGAGGAAGACGCCGCCGACCACGCCGGCGATCCCCAGCGCGCCGAGCGCGGAGATGCGCTCGCCCAGCAGCACCACGGCGGCCATCGAGGACAGCAAGGGCCCCGAGCCGCGCGCGAGCGGATAGACGACCGTGAGGTCCGCCTTGCGGTAGCCGCGCAGCAGGAAGAGGTAGTAGGCGCTGTGCAGCACCGCGCTCGCGGCCACCAGGGCCCATTCGGCGGCGCCCCAGCCGGGCACGTGGCGCCAGGCAAGCCACAGCCCCAGCGGACCCCAGGCGACGATGACGATGGCGGTGGTGAAGGCGGCGAAGCGCACGTCGCCGCCCGCCTTCTTGGCGGCGATGTTCCAGCTGGCGTGGATCACGCCGGCGAGGAGGACCAGCGCCAGCGCTCCGGGCGGCATGCGCGCGCCGTCAGGTCCGGCCGCAGATCGCGGCGGTGGCCGCGAGATCCTCGAGCAGGGACAGCGACACGCGGCCGGAGACGGCGTAGGGATCCAGCTCGGGCTTTTCCGAGTACTTCAGGAGCACGGAGTGGTTCAGCTTGGAGATGTTGACCTGCCCCATGCTCCAGCCGCCGAAGCGCCGCTCGAAGATCTCCTCGAAGTGCAGCAGCGCGACGTCCTTGTGCCGCGGGTCCTTCTGGATGGTGCCGAACAGCTCGCTCACCTGCATGCGGCCGCCCTCGATGCACTGCAGGAAGATCCCGTCGCCGTAGCAGAGGATGCCCGTGACGCCGCTGACGGCGTTGTGCTGCCGGGACTGCGACAGGATGGCCTCGATCGCCCGCGGGCTGGTGTCGACGGCGCGGCTGCAGTAGAGGAGGCGGACGAGCACGGTCAGTCCTTGTGCGGGATCAGGGCGAGGAATTCGCGGCGCAGCGTGGGGTCCTTGAGGAAGGCGCCACGCATCACCGAGTTGATCATCTTGCTGTCCAGGTCCTTCACGCCGCGCCAGGCCATGCAGTAGTGGCGGGCCTCCATCACGATGGCGAGCCCGTCGGGCTGCGTCTTCTCCATGATCAGGTCGGCCAGCTGCACCACGGCCTCTTCCTGGATCTGCGGGCGGCCCATGATCCATTCGGCCAGGCGCGCGTACTTGGACAGCCCGATCACGTTGGTGTGCTCGTTGGGCATGACGCCGATCCACAGCTTGCCGATGACGGGGCACAGGTGGTGGCTGCAGGCCGAGCGCACGGTGATCGGGCCGACGATCATCAGCTCGTTCAGGTGCTCGGCGTTCGGGAACTCGGTGATGGGCGGGGCCTTGACGTAGCGGCCGCGGAACACCTCGTTGAGGTACATCTTGGCCACGCGCCGCGCGGTGTCGCCGGTGTTGTGGTCGTTGGTGGTGTCGATGACCATGCTGTCCAGCACGGCCTGCATCTTCTCTTCCACTTCGTCGAGCAGCGCCTCCAGCTCGCCGGGTTCGATGAACTCGGCGATGTTGTCGTTGGAGTGGAAGCGCTTGCCCGCGGCGGCGATGCGCTCGCGGATCTTGACCGACACCGGCGTGCCCTCGTCGGACGCGGCCGGGATCAGCTGGCTGGACGGGTCGGCTTTCATGAGCATCGGGAACTGTAACACCCCGGGCGTCAGGCCCCCGAACCCAGGCGCAACAGCCCCTCCAGGTCCTGCAGGGTATTGGCTTCGTGCAGGGGCTTGTCGTGGCGGATCCGCAGCATCCGTGGGAAACGCACGGCGATGCCGCTTCGGTGGCGGCCGCTGCGGTTGATGCCCTCGAAACCCAGCTCGAAGACCAGGCTGGGCCGGACGCTGCGCACCGGCCCGAACTTCTCGATGGTGCTGCGGCGGATGATGGCGTCCACCTGCCGGAACTCCTCGTCGGTCAGGCCCGAATAGGCCTTGGCAAAGGGCACGAGCTGCAGCGCGCCGGGCTGCGGCGGCTCCTTGCGGGCGATGGCGTCCAGCACCGCGTCGGCCTCCTCCTTGCCGGCGGGCGGGCGGTTCCAGACCGCGAAGGTGTAGTCGGTGTAGACCGAGGAGCGCCGCCCGTGCCCCGCCTGCGCGTAGACCAGCACGCAGTCGATGGTCATCGGCTCGATCTTCCACTTCCACCACAGCCCTTCGGCCTTGGTGCGGCCCGTCCCATAGGCGGCATCCAGGCGCTTGAGCATGAAGCCTTCCACGCCCCGCGCGCGCGACTGCTCGCGGCGGCGCGCGAACTCCAGCCAGGACGGCGCCGTCTCCACCGGCGACACGCGCAGGCCCGTCCCGGCCAGCAACGCTTCCAGGCGTGCGCGGCGCTCGCCTTGCGGCAGTCCCCGCAGGTCCTGTCCGTCCTGTTCCAGCAGGTCGTAGGCGATGAAGCTCACCGGCGCCTCGGCCAGGATCTTCTTCGTGAGGTTCTTGCGCCCTATGCGCTGCTGCAGCAGGGCGAAGGGCGCGGGACCGCCGGCGACCTCACCGGTCTCCGCATCGGCCTCCTCCTTCCACACCAGGATCTCGCCATCGAGCACGGTGCCGTCCGGCAGCGGCTGGGCCAGCGCCTCGACCTCGGGAAAACGCTCGGTCACCAGTTCCTCGCCGCGCGACCAGACCCACACGCGGCCCTCGCGCTTGACGACCTGCCCGCGGATGCCGTCGTACTTCCATTCGACCATCCAGTCCTCGACGGCGCCGAGGCGGGAGGCGAACAGCTCCGGCGGCAGGTCCAGCTGGTGCGCGAGGAAGAAGGGATAGGGCTGGCCCGCGTCGCGCTGCTCCGCCACGCCCTCTTCCACCTGCGCGACCAGCGCCTCGTAGCGCTCCGGCGAAGGCAGCACCTTGCCGTCGGTGTAGCCCATCATGCGCTGGGCGATGCGCTTGGCATCGACACCGGTGTGCGCGGCCAGCGCGCGCTGCACCAGCAGCTTGCTCACGCCCACGCGGAAGCCGCCGCCCACCAGCTTGGTCAGCAGGAAACGGCCGAGGGTGTCCAGCTCCTGCCAGTAAGCGGCGACGCGGGTCGCGACCTCTTCCTCGGGCAGGCCGCGCAGCGGCAGCAGGCGATCCTCCACCCATTCGGCCAGGCCGACGTCCGAGGGCGCGTCGCCGCGCGGCAGCACCAGCGAAATGGTCTCGGCGAGGTCGCCCACGGACTGGTAGCACTCGTCGAAGAGCCAGTATTCGATCTGCGCCATGCGGCAAGTCAGGCCCACGAGCGCGGCCGTCTTCACCATCTGCCGCGGCTTGCCGCCCGCGAGGAAATAGACCGCCCAGGCGGCATCGCGCGGCGGCGCTTCCGCGAAGTAGCGCGCGAGCGCCTCGACCTTCTCGTTGGTGGAGGTCGTGGCGTCCAGCTCGCTGAAAAGGCGGGAGAAGCGGCGCATCGGTCAGCGGAAGTAGCCGCGGGTGAGCATCAGCACGAACAGGCCCATCACGCCCACGAAAGCCGGCCAGCCCAGCGCGAACCAGAGGCTGAAGCGGCGATGGAAGCGCGCATCGAGCTGGCCCACCGTGCGCGCCTGCATCGCGGCGTTGCGCAGCTGCACCTGCAGCCATACCACGGGCAGCCAGCAGGCGCCGACGAAGGCGTAGAGCGCCAGCACCGAGAGCAGCCAGGTGTCGGGCCACTGGCCGCCGCTCATGCGCCACAGGAAATAGCCGGTCACCGGTTGGACGACGAAGGCCGCGGTGGCGGTGAAGACCGTGTCGGCCAGCACGGTGAGGCGCAGCACGCCGCGGATCAGGCCGATGTCGCCCGACTCCATGCCGCGCCGGTAGCCGAACCAGGCGAAGAACGCGATGCCCAGGCCGGTGCCGAACAGCAGCGCGGCGCCGACCAGGTGCAGCCACTTGAGGACGATCCAGCTCATGCCCCCTCCTCCGGCGCCGGCTGGAGGTCGGCCTCCACCACGTCGTCGCCGTACTCGGTGTCGAAGGCCTGCGCCTGCAGGCCTTGCTCGCGCAGGTAGCGCACCAGCACCGCGGCGCTGCCATGCGTGACGATCACGCGCCGGGCCTGCGTGGCCTCGATGGCGGACAGCAGGCCGGGCCAGTCCGCATGGTCGGACAGCACGAAGCCGCGGTCGTAGCCGCCGCGCCGGCGGTTGCCGCGCACCTGCATCCAGCCGCTGGCGAAAGCCGTCTGCGCATCGCCGAAGCGGCGCAGCCAGGGACTGGCCGCCGCGCCCGGCGGGCAGACGACGAGGCAGCGGCGCAGGTCGGCCTTGTCCTTCACGTCGGTCACCATGCGCGTCTCCGGAAGAGACACGCCGGCGGCGCGGTAGGCGCGGTTCAGGGGTTCCACCGCGCCGTGCACGATCACCGGCCCGATGGAAGGATCGATCCCCGCCAGCACGCGCTGCGCCTTGCCGAAGCTGTAGCAGCACAGCACGCTGGCGCGCCCATGGGCTGCGTTGCGCGTCCACCAGGCGTTGACGTCCGCGAACACTTCCTCGTCGGGGCACCAGCGGTAGATCGGCAGGCCGAAGGTCGATTCGGTGATGAAGGTGTCGCAGCGCACGGGCTCGAAGGGCGCGCAGGTGGGATCGGGCGCGACCTTGTAGTCGCCGCTCGCCACCCACACCTGCCCGCCGTGCTCCAGCCGCACCTGCGCCGAGCCGAGCACGTGGCCCGCCGGATGCAGCGAAAGCTTCACGCCGTGGTGCACGAGCGATTCGCCATAGGGCAGCAGCTGCAAATCCACCTCGCCCAGCCGCGCGCGCAGCACGCCTTCGGCCGGAGCCGCCGCGAGGTAGTGGCCGTTGCCGATGCGCGCATGGTCCGAATGCGCGTGCGTGATCACCGCGCGCGGCACCGGCCGCCAGGGATCGATGTAGAAATCCCCCAGCGGGCAGTAGAGGCCTTCGGGGCGCTGCACGACCAGATCGGCGCTCACAGGTACTTCTTTCCCTGGATGAACAGCAGCACGCGCATGACCACCAGCGCCAGCCATTCCTTCGCGCGCGTCGAGGAGGACCGCGCGGCATAGAGCCCGGGATCCATCCGCCGTCCCTCGTGCTGCGCCGCGTGCAGCAGGCGCTCGCGCAGGCGCGCGGCGAACGCGCGGTCGTCCATGATCACGTTGGCCTCGCGGGCGAGCAGCAGCGACAGCGGGTCCAGGTTGGACGACCCCACCGTGGTCCAGTGGCCGTCGACCACCGCCACCTTGGCGTGCAGGAAGCTCGGTTCGTACTCGATGATCTCCACGCCCGCCTTGAGCAGCGCGCCGAACACGGGCCGCGCCGCGTAGTACTGCATGAAGTACTCGTAGCGGCCCTGCAGCAGCAGCGTCACGCGAACGCCGCGGCGCGCCGCGTTCGCGAGCGCCCGCCGCATGCGGCCGCCCGGCACGAAGTAGGCGTTGGCGATCAGGATCTCCTGGCGCGCGCGGCCGATCGCGCGCAGGTAGGCGCGCTCGATCACCGTGCGATGCCGCACGTTGTCGCGCAGCAGCAGCGCGGCGCGTCCGCGCGGTCCGCCGTGGCTGCGCAAGGGCCGCGCCGCCACGGCGCTGCCCGTGCCCGACGCGCGCAAGGTCCACAGCGAGCCGCTCAGGTGCGCATGCCGCAGCTCGCGCACGGCGACCATCCGCAGCCACAGCCGCTCCATCGCCGCGTGCATGCCGGCCACCAGCGGGCCCGTCACGCGCACGGCGAAGTCCAGCCGCGGGGCCTGCAGCGCGCCGTGGTTGGGATCATGGAAATCGTCGAGGATGTTGATGCCGCCGCAGAAGCCCACGGTGCGATCCACCACGCACAGCTTGCGATGCAGCCGCCGCCACTGCCCGGGCCACAGGAGGCCGAAGCGGCCCGGGGGCGAATACACGTGCCACTGCACCCCCGCCAGCTGCAGGCGGTGCAACCCCGGATGGGGCGGGCCGGACGAACCCACGCCATCGACCGCCACGCGCACCGCCACGCCGCGGCGCGCCGCGCGCTCCAGCGCGTAGCCAAGCTCCTCGGCGCTGCCGTGGAAATCGAAGATGTAGGTCTCGAGCCGCACCTCGGACTGCGCCGCGTCGATGGCGGCGATCATGGCGGGGAAGAGCTCCCTGCTGCCCTCCAGGAGCTGCAGGTGGTGGCCGCTGCGCAACGGCGGGATGCGATGCGCCACGGCGGCCGCCTAGAGCTTGAATTCCGCGATCAGCGGAAGATGGTCCGACATGCGCCACCAGATGCGCCCGCGCGGGATCTCCATGCCCACGGGCTTGAGGCCGCGCGCATAGATGTAGTCCAGCTGCGTGATGGGCAGGCGCGAAGGATAGGTCAGCGCGCGCTCGGCGACGAAGTCCTGGAAGCCGCGGGCGTTCATCACCGTGCGCAGCTTGCCGCCCCAGTCGTTGAAGTCGCCCGCCACGATGACGGGCGCGGTGCGCGGCACCTCGCGCTCGATGAAGCGCACCATCTGCTCGATCTGCCGCGCGCGGCTCCCGGCGATGAGGCCCAGGTGCACCACCACCACGTGCACCATGCGGCGCCGCACCTGCAGCTCCACGTGCAGCAGCCCGCGCTGCTCGAAGCGGTGGTCCGACATGTCCTCGTGGCCCTGCGAGACCACGGGCCAGCGCGAGAGCAGCGCGTTGCCGTGCTCGCCGTGCTTGGTCCTCGCATTGGTCTGGTACACCGCGTAGTAGCCCTCGGGACAGAGAAACTCCGCCTGCGGCAGCTCGGGCCAGCGCTTGAAGTACAGCGCCTCGCGCCGGTGGAGCTTGCGCACTTCCTGCAGGCACACGACATCGGCGTCGAGCTGCTCGACCGCATGGCCGAGGTTGTGGATTTCCAGGCGCCGCACCGGTCCGAGACCCTGCACTCCCTTGTGGATGTTGTACGTCGCGATCCGCAGCAGGCTCATTCAGCCTCCGCCGAGCCGCCTCAAGGAGGCTGAAGCCCCCTCGGGGGGCAGCGACGACACGAAGTGCGGAGCGTGGGGGTTCATTCCATGAATTCTGGCAGCATCAGGATGGCTTCGGCGTTGGATGGCGAGAAGCAGGCATCCGCCGCCAGCCGGTACGGCAACCATTGGTAAGCCGTATGCTCCCGCGGATTGAGCGTCACCGGCGTGCCCGCCGGCACGCACAGGCCGAAGACATGCTCCCGGTTGCGGGTGACGCCCGGCGCATAACGGTGGAGGTAACGGGGGTAGATGTCGTAGACGTTTTCCAGCCCCCAGTCCGTCAGGATGCCGCGGGCCGCGTCCATGCCGGTCTCTTCCAGCACTTCGCGCGCCGCCGCCTCGGCGAAGCTCTCGTCCTCGCGGTCCAGCGATCCCGTCACCGACTGCCAATGGCCTGGCGAGTCCGTCCGGTTGATCAGCAGCACCTCCAGGGTCGCCGTGTGGATCACGACGAGGACGGATTGGGGGATCTTGTAGGGGCGGTCCGCGGTCACCTGCGCAGGATACGCCGTTGGGCCGCGCCCCTTGGTCCGGGCCAGGGTGGGGGAATGCCCTTCGACGAATGTCCCCCGGTCCCGGCTGAAGCCGGGACCTCCTCCTAATATTTCGCCGAAGGGC
>JAEZEB010000090.1 GCA_023438115.1 Pseudomonadota bacterium
GGGCTGCAGGGTCGTCACGCCGGCCGCGCGCAGTTCTTCCGGCGTGGCGATCTCGAAGATGCGCACCACGCGCAGCACGCCGCCGATCTGGCGTGCGATGCTGGTGGCGCGGTCGGCCTCGTACGGCGTCACGCGGCCCATCATGTAGACGTTGCCGCGCTCCGTGAGCACCTTGTACGCGTTGGCCTGGAGGTCGCGCGCATCGACCAGCGAGGCGCGCACCTTGCCCGTGATCAGCGCGTCGCTGGAGCGCTGCGGCAGGCTGGTGGGCGGCATGACGGCCAGCTCGTTGAAGATCGCCCGCACGTTGTCCACGCTCGCGGCGATCTGTTCGGCCTGCTGCTTCGTCGCCTCGGTGGGCACCTCGCCGGTGAGCAGCACCTGCCGGTTGTAGCTGGTGACGTTGATGTGCGCGCGGTCGCCGAAGGCCTCGCGCAGGCGAGCCGCGGCACGCAGCTCGATGGCCTCGTCGTCGATCTGCGCGCCGGAGCTGCGGCGGTCGGTGACCATCAGCGCCGTGCCCACGGCGGCGCCGCCCACGAGCAGCGGGGCGCAGCCGGCCAGCGAACCGGCCAGCAGCACCGCGGCCAGCGCGGTGAGGCCGAAGGAGGAGGTCTTGGTCTTCTTCATCGTCGTCGTCATGCGGGAGGATCCTGGTCGCCGAGGAGCTGCGCATCCACGCCGTCGCAGATGCAATGCAGCACGAGGAGGTGCACTTCCTGGATGCGCGCGGTGCGTTCGTGCGGCACGCAGATGTGCACGTCGGTTTCGCGCAGCAGCGCGTTCATCTTGCCGCCGCCGCGGCCCGTGAGGGCGACGACGGTCATCTCGCGCTCGTGCGCCGCCTCGATCGCGGCCAGCACGTTGGCGGAATTGCCGCTGGTGGACATGGCGAGCAGCACGTCGCCCGCCTGGCCCAGCGCCCGCACCTGCTTGGAGAAGATGCGGTTGTAGTCGTAGTCGTTGGCCACCGCCGTGAGGATGGAGGGGTCGGTGGTGAGCGCGATGGCCGCGAGCTCGGGGCGCTCGCGCTCGAAGCGGCCGACGAACTCGGCGGAGAAGTGCTGCGCGTCGGCGGCCGAGCCGCCGTTGCCGCAGGCCAGCACCTTGCCGCCGCTGGTCACGCAGGCCAGCACGGCCTGCACCGCCTGCGCGATGGGCTTGCTCAGGCTCTGCGCGGACTGGTATTTCAGGTCGGCGCTGTCGATGAAGTTCTGCTGTATGCGTTGCTCGAGCATGGCACCGCATGATACCGCCGCGCCTGCGCGCGCAGGATGTAAGGCCATGCATGGCGTGTGAACGCCTCGTTACGCGGGAGCCGCGGCGTGCTTCCGGCTTCGGGGTGTAGTCCCTATCGGACGATCGCGGGAAGGAATGGCCGACGCGCTGGCAGACGCGACCCGACACGAGGTCCCGCGCGGAACTGACTTCGGGCAAGCCGAGGCTCACCAATCATTCGCTGGCTGGCTCAGAGCCCGCAGGTTTCAAGTTCCACAAATCAAGCTCAAGGAGAAGTTGCAATGGCTGTTCTGAAAAAAATTGCCGGTCTGGTTGCCGGTGCTTCCGCTGTCGCCGTGATCGGTGTCGCCGTCGCCCAGGGCGTTCCCCCGAACCCCTTCGTGTCCAACCACGCTCTCGGCGCCGGCCAGCAGAGCTCCCACCTGACCTCGATGGGCGAAACCGGCGTGCCGGGCCTGATCGACCAGGTGCAGACCGCCCAGGTCACCACGGTGCAGGAAGTGGCCCGCGTGGAAGAGCCGGCCCCGATCGTGGCGCAAGCCCCGGCCCCGGTGGAAGAGCAGCAGTCCATGGGCGCCGCCCCGGCCCCCGTGGAGCCGGCTCCCGCGCCGCGCGCCGACCGCGGTTGATGCAGCCGCGCTTCGGTCGGGACCTGTCCGGAGGGACGGGTCCTGGCCGGACCGGAGCTGGGGCCTGTCTTGGCGACGGGTCTCAGCCGGCATCGAAGGCGGCGCGCATCCAGTGGATGGCGCCTCCCTCCATGCCGATGACGTCGAAGCGGCACGGCGGCGGCTCGGGCAGCCGCATCAGGTAGTGCCGCGCGGCGAAGACGATGCGCCGCCGCTTCACGGCCCCCACGCTCGCGGCCGCGCCGCCATGGCGCGCATCCGCGCGCTTCCTCACCTCCACGAACACCAGCGTGCCGTCGCGATCGCGCATGACGAGGTCGATCTCGCCGCCCCCGCGCCCGGGCGTCCGATAATTGCGCGCCAGCAGGCGCAGGCCCGCGGCGAGCAGGTGGGCCAGGGCGCGGTCTTCGGCCGCGTCGCCCTGCTGCTTCGTGCTGATCGCGTTTCCATCCGAAGGGAGTCTTCTTGGCCGCATCCTTTGCCTCCGCGCTGGGCGCCGCGCGCGACGCGGCGGCCGCGCAGCACTATCCGCCCGGGGCACTCTACGTGCTGGCCACGCCGATCGGCAACCTGGCGGACATCACCTTGCGGGGCCTGCACGTCCTGCAGCTGGTGGATGCGATCGCCTGCGAGGACACGCGCCACACGCAGGCGCTGCTGCGCGCCTACGGGATCGCGAAGAACGACTGGCTGGCCGTGCACCGCCACAACGAGGCCGAGGGCGCCGAGGCCGTCGTGCGGCGGCTGCAGGACGGCCAGCGCGTGGCCTATGCCAGCGACGCGGGCACGCCCGGGGTGAGCGATCCC
>JAEZEB010000091.1 GCA_023438115.1 Pseudomonadota bacterium
CCCCCCCCCCGCGGTGGGGGGGGGGGGGGGGGCCCCCCCATTCGGCGCTCACGGGGCACCCCCACCCTGCCCTCCCCCAGAGGGGGAGGGAAAAGGCAGTTCAAACGCGCTCGAAGATCCCGGCCGCGCCCTGCCCCATGCCCACGCACATCGTCACCATCCCGTACTTCAGGTTCTTGCGGCGCAGCGCGTGCACCACGGTCGCCGAACGGATGGCGCCGGTGGCGCCCAGCGGGTGGCCCAGGGCGATGGCGCCGCCCATGGGGTTGACCTTGGCCATGTCCAGGCCCAGCTCGCGGATCACGGCCAGCGATTGCGCGGCGAAGGCTTCGTTCAGCTCGAACCAGTCGATCGCTTCCTGCTTCAGGCCGGCGGCCTTCAGCGCGGCGGGGATCGCCTGGATCGGGCCGATGCCCATGATGTGCGGCGGCACGCCGCGGCTGGCGTAGCTGACGAAGCGCGCCAGCGGCTGCAGGTTGAAGCGCTTGACGGCGGCCTCGCTCGCGATGATCAGCGCGCCGGCGCCGTCGGAGGTCTGCGAGCTGTTGCCCGCCGTCACGCTGCCGCGCGCGGCGAACACGGGCCGGAGCTTGCCCAGCGCCTGCAGCGTGGTGTCGGGGCGCGGGCCTTCGTCCAGGCTGACCTTGCGGGTGTTGATCGTGACGTCAGCGGACTCGAGGTCGAGTTCGCGTTCCTCGACTTCGATCTCCGTCATCTCGGCGGCGAACTCGCCGGCCTGCTGCGCGGCGACGGCACGCTGGTGCGAGGCGAGCGCGAACGCATCCTGGTCCTCGCGGCTGACTTTCCACTGCTGCGCGACCTTCTCCGCGGTCAGGCCCATGCCGTAGGCGATGCCGTAGTTGCCGATGTCGTCGGGGTCCTTGAAGATCTCCGGCGACAGCGAGGGCGAGTTGCCCATCATGGGCACCATGCTCATGCTCTCGGTGCCGGCGGCGATCATCACGTCGGCCTCGCCGACGCGGATGCGGTCCGCGGCCATCTGCACCGCGGCCAGGCCGGAGGCGCAGAAGCGGTTGACCGTGATGCCGCCCACGCTCTTGGGCAGGCCCGCGAGCACCGCGCCGACACGCGCGACGTTCAGGCCCTGCGGACCCTCGGGGATCGCGCAGCCGCAGATCAGGTCTTCGACTGCGTTCGGGTCGAGGTTCGGCACCTGCGCCAGCGCCGAACGCAGCACGGTCGCCAGCAGGTCATCGGGCCGCGTGTTGCGGAAGAAACCCTTGTGCGACCGCCCGATGGGGGTCCGGGTGGCGGCGACGATGTAGGCGTCCTGGATTTGTTTGGTCATGCAAGGCTCCTGGTATTCACTCCCTCCCCCTCTGGGGGAGGGTTGGGGTGGGGGCACGCTCGGCCGCCAGCACCTTCAGTCTTTCAAGGATCGCGGTGCGGACACCGTCGAAATTGCGAAGGGGTTCGTGGGTCGGGAAGCGGAGCACGTCGAAGCCGTGCTCGTGGAAGAAGCGGTCACGGGCGAGGTCGTACGCCGCCTGCTCCAGGTGCTGGGAGCCATCGAGCTCCACCACCAGCTTCGGATCCAGGCACGCGAAATCGGCGATGTAGTTGCCGAGCGGATGCTGGCGCCTGAACTTCACGCCCAGCTGCTCGCCCCGCAGGCCGGACCAGAGCTTGCGCTCCGAGTCCGTCATCCCACGCCGCAACACGCGCGCATGGCGCTGGGCGGTCGACGTGGATTGGTTCTGCATCGTGCGTGCCCCCTGCCCCCACCCCAACCCTCCCCCCGAGGGGGAGGGAGGAATCCGGGTTCAATTCCTCACCGGCTTCCCCGTGCTCAGCATCCCCAGAATCCGCTCCTGCGTCTTCGGGTGCTGCACCAGTTCGCAGAACGCGCGGCGTTCCAGGGTCATGAGGTATTCCTCGTTCACCAGCGTGTTGGCGTCGACGTCGCCGCCGGTCACCACGTTGGCGATCAGGCCGGCGATGCGGAAGTCGTGCTGGCTGATGAAGCCGCCGTCACGCATGTTGATCAGCTGGCCCAGGATCGTCGCCTTGCCGCTGCGGCCGGCCACCGGGAACATGCGCTTGTGCGGCGCGCGGTAGCCGCTGTCGTACAGCGACTTCGCCTGGCCGATCGCCACGTACAGCAGTTCGTCCTTGTTCGGCACGATGATGTCGCTATCGAGCAGCCAGCCCAGCTTGCGCGATTCGATCGCGCTGGTGCCCACCTTGGCCATCGCGGCGGCGGTGAAGCCTTCCGTGATGAACTTCAGCAGGTCCTTGTCCATGCTGTGCTGCGCGTTCTCCGCCGCGCGGCGCGCGATGTAGGCCAGGCCGCCGGCGCCGGGCACCAGGCCCACGCCCACTTCCACCAGGCCGATGTAGCTCTCCATCGCCACCACCCGCTTGGCCGAATACAGGCCCAGCTCGCAGCCGCCACCCAGCGCCAGGCCCTTGATCGCCGAGATCACGGGCACCGACGCATAGCGCAGCCGCAGCATGGTCTGCTGCATGAAGCCCTCGGCGTCGTCGACCGCCGCCACGCCCACGGCGATGAACGCCGGCAGCGTCGATTCCAGGTCGGCACCGGCGCTGAAGGGATCGTCGCCCGACCAGACGACCAGGCCCTGGAAGTCCTTCTCGGCCAGCTCGACGGCCTGCTGCAGGCCCTCGCACACCTCGGGACTGATGGTGTGCATCTTGGTCTTCAGGCTGGCGATCAGCACCTCGTGGTCGAGCGTCCACAGGCGGATGTTGCGGTCTTCGTGCAC
>JAEZEB010000149.1 GCA_023438115.1 Pseudomonadota bacterium
GTGGCGAGCGGCGGGGGGCCGGGGTCGCGCCGACGGTCCTCGCGATGCTGCGGCCGCATGCCGGCGCGCAGGTAGCGGTTGTGCTGCGGGCCGCGCGGCAGGTAGCGCGCGAGCTCGGTGAGCGCCATCTGGTAGACGTCGCGCTTGAACTCGATGACGACGTCGAGCGGGACCCAGTAGTCGTGCCAGCGCCAGGCGTCGAACTCGGGGTGGTCGGTGGCGCGCAGGTTAATGTCGCTGTCGCGACCGGTGAGCTGCAGCAGGAACCAGATCTGCTTCTGGCCCTTGTAGTGGCCGCGCGCGTCGCGGCGGATGTAGCGCTCCGGCACTTCGTAGCGCAGCCAGTCGCGCGTGCGCGCGACGATGCGCACATGTTCCGGCTTCAACCCGATTTCCTCGTGGAGTTCCCGGTACATCGCCTGCTCCGGGCTTTCGCCGCGGTCGATGCCGCCCTGCGGGAACTGCCAGCTGTGCGTCCGGATGCGTTTGCCCCAGAACACCTGGTTTTTCTGGTTGAGCAGGATAATGCCGACGTTGGGCCTGAAGCCGTCCCGGTCCAGCATAATCACACCCCAAATCTTTGAACTGAGTCCATTATGCATGGCGCTCCCACGCGCCGGAAGGGCTCAGCCGTCAGCACTTCCCCGCCCATTGCGATGAGAGCCTCCCAGTTCCTGATTTCCACCCTGAAGGAAGCGCCGGCCGACGCCGAGGTCACCAGCCACAAGCTGATGATGCGCGCCGGCATGATCAAGAAGCTGGGCGCCGGCATCTACACCTACATGCCCATGGGCCTGCGCGTGATCCGCAAGGTCGAGGCGATCGTGCGCGAGGAGATGGACCGCGCCGGCGCCGTCGAATGCACGATGCCGGTCGTGCAGCCGGCCGAACTGTGGCAGGAGACCGGACGCTTCGAGAAGATGGGCCCCGAGCTGCTGCGCATCAGGGACCGCCACGACCGCGATTTCGTCGTGCAGCCCACCAGCGAGGAAGTCGTCACCGACATCGCGCGCCAGGACCTGCGCAGCTACCGCCAGCTGCCCAAGAACCTGTACCAGATCCAGACCAAGTTCCGCGACGAGCGCCGTCCGCGCTTCGGCCTGATGCGCGGGCGCGAGTTCATCATGAAGGACGCCTATTCCTTCGACCGCGACCAGGCCGGCGCCAAGCGCAGCTACGAGACCATGGCCCAGGCCTACCGCCGCATCTTCGACCGCTTCGGCCTGCGCTACCGCGCCGTCGCGGCGGACAGCGGCGCCATCGGCGGCGACCTCTCCGAGGAATTCCAGGTGATCGCCGCCACCGGCGAGGACGCGATCGTCTATTGCCCCGAGAGCGAGTACGCCGCCAACATGGAGAAGGCCGAGGCGCTGGCGCCGCAGGGGCCGCGCGCGCAGGCGCAGCAGGCCATGCAGAAGGTGCCCACGCCGGGCAAGTCCACGTGCGCCGACGTCGCGGACCTGCTGAAGGTGCCGCTCACCGCCACCGTGAAGTCGCTCGTGCTCGCGACCGACCAGGTCGACGACAAGGGCAACCCCGTGAAGACGCAGGTTTGGCTGCTGCTGCTGCGCGGCGACCACGACATGAACGAAATCAAGGTGGGCAAGGTGCCGGGCCTGGACGCGGGCTTCCGCTTTGCCACGGTGCCCGAGATCGAGGCGCACTTCGGCACCAGGCCCGGCTACCTGGGGCCGATCGGCCTGAAGCAGCCGGTGAAGGTGGTCGCCGACCGCGAGGTGGCCGTGATGGCCGACTGGATCTGCGGCGCCAACGAGGAGGACTACCACCTCGCCGGCGTGAACTGGGGCCGAGACCTGCCCGAGCCCGATGCGGTGGCCGACCTGCGCAACGTCGTCGAGGGCGATGCCTCGCCGGATGGCAAGGGCAAGCTGGCCATCGAGCGCGGCATCGAGGTGGGCCACATCTTCTACCTGGGCACCAAGTACTCGAAGGCGATGAACGCCACCTTCCTCGACGAGGACGGCAAGCCCAAGGTCTTCGAGATGGGCTGCTACGGCATCGGCATCACGCGCCTGCCCGCCGCGGCGATCGAGCAGAACCACGACGAGCGCGGGATCATCTGGCCCGATGCGATCGCACCGTTCACGGTGGTGGTCTGCCCGATCGGCATGGACCGCAGCGTTGAAGTGAAGGCGGCCGCCGAGAAGCTGCACGACGAGCTGGCCGCGGCCGGCGTCG
This sequence comes from Pseudomonadota bacterium, assembly GCA_023438115.1. Classification (GTDB taxonomy): domain Bacteria; phylum Pseudomonadota; class Gammaproteobacteria; order Burkholderiales; family Burkholderiaceae_C; genus Ramlibacter. The sequence continues at coordinate 2,200 of JAEZEB010000149.1, forward strand.
ACGTGATGCTGGACGACCGCGGCGAGCGCCCCGGCGCGATGTTCGCCGACTGGGAGCTGGTCGGCGTGCCGCACCGCGTGGTGATCTCCGACCGCGGCCTCAAGGAAGGCCAGCTGGAATACCAGCACCGCCGCGACGCCGCGGCCACCAAGGTCGCGGCCGGCGAGATCGGCGCCTTCCTGAAGGCGCGGCTGGCAGCGTGATCACGCGCCGGGCCTGCCTGCGCCCCGCGCTGGCCGGCGCGGGCCTGTGGCTGCTGGGCGCGCCCGCGCGCGCCGGCGGCCAGCTCGAGGAACCGCTGGCGGATTCCATCCGCACGGCGCTTTCCTCGGCCATCGCCAACAGCGCGCCGCCGGTGCCCGTGTTCGTGGACAGCGACGCGCGCATCAAGTACCTGCGCTGGCTGGGCGCCATGAGCGGGCGCCTGCGGCGCCGCAAGCCCGACGGCGACGAGCGCCGGGAATTCCTGCAGACCGTCTGGTACGAATCCAAGCGTGCGGGGCTGGATCCCGGCCTGGTGCTGGGCCTGATCCAGGTGGAGAGCGCTTTTCGCAAGTTCGCGGTGAGCCGCGTGGGCGCGCGCGGCTACATGCAGGTGATGCCGTTCTGGACCCGCCTGATCGGCAACGGCGATCCCTCGAGCCTGTTCCACATGCAGACGAACCTGCGCTTCGGCTGCGTGATCCTGCGCCACTACCTCGACCGCGAGAAAGGCGACCTGTTCATGGCGCTCGGCCGCTACAACGGCAGCCGCGGCAAGCCGCAGTATCCGAACGCGGTGTTCCGCGCGGCGAAGAACTGGGAGTGGATCGAGGTGATGCCGGCGGAGCCGGTGGTGCCGCGGACGTCTTGAGGTGGGGCGGGGGGGGGG
>JAEZEB010000278.1 GCA_023438115.1 Pseudomonadota bacterium
TAACACGGGGCCGCGCTTTTCCTCTATGCGGGTTGACAGGGCCCCCCCTTGTCATTGCGGGCTTGACCCGCAATCCAGACGGCCGCGGATCATCCATCGCCGCATGGATCCCGGCTCAAGGCCGGGATGACGAGGACTCGCGCCTTTCCTCGATGCGAGATGACAGGGCTCCCGCGCTTGCCGTTGCGGGCTCGACCCGCAATCCAGACGGCCGCGGATCATCCATCGCCGCATGGATCCCGGCTCAAGGCCGGGATGACAAGGATCCCGCGCTTTTCCTCGATGCGGATGACAGGGCTCCCGCGCTTGTCATTGCGGGCTCGAAGCGAGCTAGAGCCCCAGCTTCTTTCGCAGCAGCTCGGTCACCTGCTGCGGATTCGCCTTGCCCTTGCTCGCCTTCATCGCCTGGCCCACCAGGGCGTTGAAGGCCTTGTCCTTGCCCGCGCGGACCTGCTCGATGTTGGCGGGATTCGCCGCGATCACCTCGTCGACGATCTTCTCCAGGGCGCCGGTGTCGTTCACCTGCTTGAGGCCCTTGGCCTCGATCACCGCGTCGACGTCGCCGCCCTCGCCGCTCCACAAGGCCTCGAAGACCTGGCGCGCCGCGCTGTTCGACACCGTCCCGTCGGCGATGCGCTGGACCAGCTTCGCGAGCACCTCCGCCGTCACCGGCGCCTGCTCGATGACCATCTCCTGCGCGTTCAGGCGCCGCGAGACCTCGCCCATGATCCAGTTGCTCGCCAGCTTGGGCTGGCCGCTGGCCTTCGCCGCCGCCTCGAAGTAGGCGCCCATCGCCTTGCTCTGCGTCAGCGTCGTCGCGTCGTACTCCGGCAGGCCGTAGGTCTCGACGAAACGCGCCGCCATCACGCGCGGCAGCTCCGGCATCTCGCCGCGCACGCGGTCCACCCAATCCTGCGCGATCACCAGCGGCGGCAGGTCGGGATCGGGGAAGTAACGGTAGTCGGCCGCATCCTCCTTCGTCCGCATCGCGCGCGTCTCGCCGGTGTCCGGGTCGAACAGCACCGTGGCCTGCTCGATGGCGTGGCCGTCCTCCAGCTGCTCGATCTGCCAGCGCACCTCGAAGTCGATCGCCTCCTTCATGAACTTGAAGGAGTTGAGGTTCTTGATCTCGCGCCGCGTGCCGAAGGGATGGCCCGGCTTGCGCACCGAGACGTTGGCGTCGCAGCGGAAGCTGCCCTCCTGCATGTTGCCGTCGCAGATGCCGATCCAGGTGACGATCTTGTGCAGTTCCTTCGCGTACGCCACGGCTTCGTCGGACGAACGCATGTCCGGCTCCGTCACGATCTCCAGCAGCGGCGTGCCCGCCCGGTTCAGGTCGATGCCCGACTGGCCGATGAAGTCCTCGTGCAGCGACTTGCCCGCGTCCTCCTCCAGGTGCGCGCGCACCAGGCGCACGCTCTTCTTCACGTCGCCGAGCCAGAACTCCACGATGCCGCCCTGCACCACCGGGATCTCGTACTGCGAGATCTGGTAGCCCTTGGGCAGGTCGGGATAGAAGTAGTTCTTGCGCGCGAAGATGCTGCGCGGCGCGACGTGCGCGCCGATCGCGAGGCCGAAGCGGATCGCCCGCTCCACCGCGCCGACGTTCATCACGGGCAGCGTGCCGGGCAGCGCCAGGTCCACCGCGGACGCCTGCGTGTTGGGCTCGGCGCCGAATTTCGTGGCCGCGCGGCTGAAGATCTTGCTCTCCGTGGACAGCTGCGCGTGCGTCTCGAAGCCGATGACGACTTCCCAGCCGTTGATCAACTTGGCGGTCATGTTCAGAAGCCCTCCGGGGCGCGGAGGTGGAAATCGGTGGCCTCCTGGAAGCGGTGGGCCGCGTTCAGCAGCCGGCCTTCCTGGAAGTAGTTGCCGACCAGCTGCAGGCCGACGGGCATGCCGCCGTCGCCGAAGCCGCAGGGGATGCTCATGCCGGGCAGGCCCGCCAGCGAGCCCGGCAGGGTGAAGATGTCGGCCAGGTAGTCCGCCAGCGGATCGTTGCCGTGCGCGCCCAGCTTCCACGCCACCGTGGGCGCCACCGGGCCGGCGATCACGTCGCAGTCCCTGAACGCCTGCTGGAAGTCGTCGGCGATCATGCGCCGGATCTTCTGCGCCTGCAGGTAGTAGGCGTCGTAGTAGCCGTGCGAGAGCACGTAGGTGCCCACCATGATGCGCTGCTTCACCTCGTCGCCGAAGCCTTCGGCGCGGGTCTTCCTGTACATGTCCAGCAGGTCCGCGTACTCCTGCGCGCGGTGGCCGAACTTCACGCCGTCGAAGCGCGAGAGGTTGGAGCTCGCCTCGGCCGGCGCGATGATGTAGTACACCGGGATCGCGAGTTCGGTGCGCGGCAGCGAGACCTCCACGCGCTTCGCGCCCAGCTTCTCGTACTGCGCCAGCGCCGCGTCGATCGCCGCCCGCACGTCCGGCGCCACGCCTTCGGCCAGGAATTCCTTCGGGACGCCGATCCGCAAGCCCTCGAGCGAACCATCCAGCGCGCGCGTGAAGTCTTCCGCCGGCAAGTCGAGCGAAGTCGAATCGCGGTCCGGGTCGGGTCCGCAGATCGCCGACAGCAGCAGCGCGCAGTCTTCGGCGCTGCGCCCGAAGGCGCCCGCCTGGTCCAGGCTGGAGGCGTACGCGATCATCCCGTAGCGCGAGGCGCGCCCGTAGGTCGGCTTGATGCCGGTGACGCCGCAGAAGGAGGCCGGCTGCCGGATCGAGCCGCCGGTGTCGGTGCCGGTGGCCGCCGGCGCCAGCCGCGCCGCGACGGCGACGGCGCTGCCGCCCGAGGACCCGCCGGGGATGCGCTCCGTGTCCCACGGGTTCTTCGCCGGCCCGTACGCGGAGTTCTCGTTCGACGAGCCCATGGCGAACTCGTCGCAATTGAGCTTGCCCAGGCTCACCATGCCGGCCTCGGCGAGCCGGGCCACGACCGTCGCGTCGAAGGGCGAGCGATAGCCTTCGAGCATCTTCGAGCCCGCGGTGCTCGGGAAGTCGCGGGTGACGAAGACGTCCTTGTGCGCCACGGGCACGCCCAGCAGCGGCGCCGGGTCGCCGGCGGCGATCCGTCCGTCGGCGGCGCGGGCCTGCGCCAGCGTGACTTCGGCGTCCGTCGCGAGATAGGCACCCAATCCCGCGTGGGTCTTGCCGCGGGCGAGGAAGTGCTTCGCCACTTCCTCCGCCGACACGTCCTTGCCTTTCAGGCGGCGCGCCAGTTCGGCCACGCCCAGCGTGTGCAGCTCGCCGCTCATTCGATCACCTTCGGCACGAGGAACAGGCCCCGCTCCACGGCGGGGGCGCTTTGCTGGTTGGCCTCGCGGGCATCCGGCTCGCTGGCGACGTCCTCGCGCAGGCGCAGCGCCACCTCCTGGATGGCCGCCACGGGATGCGTGAGCGGCTCCACGCCGGTGGTGTCCACGGCGCGCATCTTCTCCACGATCGCGAAGAAGCCGTTGATCCGGGCGAGCATGCGCTCGCTTTCATCCGGTTGCAGTTCCAGCCGCGCCAGGTTGGCGATGCGGGCGATGTCTTGGGCGTTGAGGGACATGGTGGAAAAAGTCATTGCGCCGGAGCCACAAGGGCCCCGCGCAGGGGGTGCGCGCAGGGGGTCCGGCACAGGGGATGCGGTATTATCCCGCCTTCGGCGAGCGGTGCCCCGCCGTCGGTGCAACGGCCGCGCAAAGCGGCCGCTTTCGCAGAAGAAACAGAGGATTCCCCCCATGTTCGGAGCCTTCCGACGCTACCTGTCCACGGACCTCGCCATCGACCTTGGCACGGCCAACACCCTGATCTTCGTGCGCGACAAGGGGATCGTCCTGGACGAACCGTCCGTGGTGGCCATCCGCCACGAGGGCGGCCCCCAGGGGAAGAAATCCATCCAGGCCGTGGGCCACGAGGCCAAGGCCATGCTGGGCAAGGTGCCGGGCAACATCGAGGCGATCCGCCCGATGAAGGACGGCGTGATCGCCGACTTCACCGTCACCGAGCAGATGCTCAAGCAGT
>JAEZEB010000226.1 GCA_023438115.1 Pseudomonadota bacterium
GCGCAGCAGCGCACCGGTGGCGGGGATCATCAACCTAACCCCCGCGGTTCATTCCGCAAAACCCATGTCTGAATCTTTTGCCCAGTTGTTCGAGGAATCGCTGCAGCGCTCCGAAATGCGCGCCGGCGAGGTCATCACCGCGGAAGTCGTCCGTGTCGAGCACAACTTCGTGGTCGTCAATGCCGGCCTGAAGTCCGAGGCGTACATCCCGATCGATGAGTTCAAGAACGACCAGGGCGAAGTCGAGGTCCAGGAAGGCGATTTCGTCTCCGTGGCCATCGACGCGCTGGAAAACGGCTACGGCGACACCATCCTGTCGCGCGACAAGGCCAAGCGCCTGGCTTCCTGGATGAGCCTGGAAAAGGCCCTGGAATCCGGCGAATTCGTCACCGGCACGACCACCGGCAAGGTCAAGGGCGGCCTGACGGTGCTGGTCAACGGCATCCGCGCCTTCCTGCCCGGTTCGCTGATCGACACCCGTCCCATCAAGGACCTGACCCCGTTCGAGAACAAGACCCTCGAGTTCAAGGTCATCAAGCTGGACCGCAAGCGCAACAACGTGGTGCTGAGCCGCCGCGCCGTGGTGGAAGCCTCCATGGGCGAAGAGCGCGCCAAGCTGATGGAAACCCTGAAGGAAGGCTCCATCGTCCGCGGCGTGGTCAAGAACATCACCGAGTACGGCGCGTTCGTGGACCTCGGCGGCATCGACGGCCTGCTGCACATCACCGACATGGCCTGGCGCCGTGTCCGCCACCCCTCCGAGGTGGTGCAGGCCGGCCAGGAACTGACCGCCAAGATCCTGAAATTCGACACCGAGAAGAACCGCGTGTCCCTGGGCCTGAAGCAGATGGGCGACGACCCGTGGCTGGGCGTGTCCCGCCGCTACCCGCCGGGCACCCGCATGTTCGGCAAGGTCACGAACATCGCCGACTACGGCGCGTTCGTCGAGCTCGAGCCCGGCATCGAAGGCCTGGTGCACGTCTCCGAGATGGACTGGACCAACAAGAACGTGGCCCCGTCCAAGGTCGTGTCCCTGGGTGACGAAGTCGAAGTCATGGTCCTCGAGATCGACGAGGACAAGCGCCGCATCAGCCTGGGCATGAAGCAGTGCAAGGCCAACCCCTGGCAGGAATTCGCGCAGAACACCAAGCGCGGCGACCGCGTCAAGGGCCCGATCAAGTCGATCACCGACTTCGGCGTGTTCGTGGGCCTGGCTGCCGGCATCGACGGCCTGGTGCACCTGTCCGACCTGTCCTGGAACGAGCCCGGCGAGCAGGCCGTGCGCAACTACAAGAAGGGCCAGGAAGTCGAGGCGATCGTGCTGGGCGTCGACGTCGACCGCGAGCGCATCTCCCTGGGCATCAAGCAGCTGGACGGCGACCCGTTCGCCACCTTCACCTCGGTGCACGACAAGGGCTCCGCGGTGACCGGCAAGGTCAAGTCCGTGGACCCGAAGGGCGCCGAGATCGACCTGGGCGAGGACATCGTCGGCTACCTGCGTGCCTCCGAGATCAGCCGCGACCGCGTGGAAGACGCGCGCAACGTGCTGAAGGAAGGCGACGAAGTCACGGCCGTGGTCGTGAACATCGACCGCAAGACCCGCAACATCCAGCTGTCCATCAAGCAGAAGGACATGATCGACGAGCAGGGCGCGATGGCCCAGCTGTCGCAGCAGTCCTCCCGCGAGCAGGCCGGCACCACCAGCCTGGGCGCCCTGCTGCGTGCCAAGCTGGACAACCAGGACAAGTAAGCAGGCACCACCCTGGATTTGTCATTGCGGGCTAGCCCCGCAATCCATGCGGCCGCCGCGCAACATCGACGGCTCCATGGATCCCGGCTCAAGGCCGGGATGACAAGGCCGCGGGGTCTCCAACGCCCAGCCCCAGCCCATGACCCGATCGGACCTCGTCGAAGAACTCGCCGCGCGCTTCAGCCAGCTGACGCATCGCGACGCGGAGTACGCCGTCAAGACCATCCTCGACGCCATGAGCGAGGCGCTGGTGCGCGGGCACCGGATCGAGATCCGCGGCTTCGGCAGCTTCTCGATCAACCGGCGCCCCCCGCGCATGGGCCGCAATCCCCGTTCGGGCGAGAGCGTGCACATCCCGGAAAAGCGCGTCCCCCACTTCAAGCCGGGCAAGGCCTTGCGCGAGGCGGTGGACCAGCGCACCAAGGAGATGGAGGCGCGCTAGCGCGCGCCGCGCCCCGTAGAATCCTCGCGAGCGAGGAGCCCGATGAAATATCTTGCATGGCTGCTCAAGGCAGCCATTTTTTTTACGCTGTTCGCCTTCGCCCTGAACAACCAGCAGGACGTGACGGTCCACTTCTTCTTCGGGACGAAGTGGACGGCGCCCATGGTGCTGGTGGTGCTGGCGGTGTTCGCCGCCGGCCTGGTGCTGGGCGCGCTGCTGATGGTGCCGCGCTGGTGGCGCCGGCGCCGCCACCCGGGCGAGCCGCCCTCGACCATGATGCCCGAGAGCACCTTCATCGCCCAGGGCACGCCTCCCACGCATGGACTTTGACCTGACCTGGCTGCTCTGGGGCCTGCCCCTCGCCTTCGGGCTGGGCTGGCTGGCGTCGCGGCTCGACCTGCGGCAGCTGCGCATCGAGAACCGCCTCGCACCCAAGGCCTACTTCCGCGGGCTGAACTTCCTGCTCAACGAGCAGCAGGACCAGGCCATCGACGCCTTCATCGAGGCGGTGCAGAACGACCCCGACACCTCCGAGCTGCACTTCGCCCTGGGCAACCTGTTCCGCCGCCGCGGCGAATACGAGCGTGCCGTGCGCGTGCACGAGCACCTGCTCTCGCGCGCGGACCTCAGCCGCGCCGACCGCCAGCGCGCGCAGCATGCGCTGGCGCTGGACTTCCTCAAGGCGGGCCTGCTCGATCGCGCCGAGGAAGCGCTGCGCAAGCTCGAAGGCTCGGCCTACGAGGAACAGGCGCTGCTGGCCCTGCTGGCCATCTACGAGCGCTCGCGCGACTGGGTGCAGGCCTCGGAGATCGCGCGCAAGCTCGACGCCGGAGCGGCCGCGGGCCAGTTCTCGGGCCGGCAGGCGCACTACCTGTGCGAGCAGGCCGCAAGCGCGTCGCCCGAAGAAGCCGAACAACTGCTGGCCCGTGCATTGAAGGCCGCGCCGCGCTCGGCGCGCCCGCGCATGGAGCTCGCCGCGCTGCGCCGCAAGGCGGGCGACGCGCGCGGCGCCTTCGCGCTGCTGGGCGAGCTGGCCGAATCCAATCCGCCGGCGATCCCGCTGCTGGCACGCCCGCTGACCGAAGCGGCCATCGCCTGCGGCCGCCAGGCCGACGCGATGAAGCTGCTGCGCGCGAGCTACGAGCAGAACCCCTCGCTCGACGTACTGGAGAGCATCGCCACGCTGGAAGGCGAGCCCGAGGCCGCGCGCGGCTGGTACGTGCGGCACCTGCAGCGCGAACCTTCGCTGGTCGCGGCTGCCAAGTGGCTGGCCGGCGAGAAGCTGGAGCACGAGGAATTCCACGGCGACCTGCAGCGCGCGCTGGACCACGCGGTGAAGCCCCTCACCCGCTACCGCTGCGCCGCCTGCGGCTTCGAGGCCAAGCAGCATTTCTGGCAATGCCCGGGCTGCCAGGCCTGGGACTCCTACCCCCCTCGCCGCGTCGAGGAGCTATGACCCATCCATCCAAGCAGAAACTCGCCAGGGCGCACGTCCTCGTCGTCGGCGACCTCATGCTCGACCGCTACTGGCACGGTGCCGTGGAGCGCATCTCGCCCGAGGCGCCCGTGCCCGTGGTGAAGGTATCGCGCGAGGAAGAGCGCATAGGCGCCGCCGGCAACGTGGCCTACAACGTGAGCACGCTCGGCGCGCGCGCCAGCTTCCTCGGCGTGGTGGGCGACGACGAGCCGGGCCACAAGCTGGAAGCGCTGCTCACCGGCACCGGCATCGCCACGCACCTCAAGCGCGACCCCGGCCTGCGCACCACCGTCAAGCTGCGCGTGATCGGCCGGCAGCAGCAGCTGCTGCGCATGGACTTCGAGAACGAACCGGACCACGAGATCCTGGCGCAGCAGAGCGAGGCCTTCGGCGAGATGCTGCCGCGGCACGAGGCCGTGCTGTTCTCCGACTACGGCAAGGGCGGCCTGGCCCACATCCCCGCGATGATCGAGGCGGCGCGCGCCGCCGGCAAGCCGGTGCTGATCGATCCCAAGGGCTCCGACTACGCGCGCTACCGCGGCGCCACCGTGATCACCCCCAACCGCGCGGAACTGCAGGACGTGGTGGGCCGCTGGAACAGCGAGGAAGACCTCGCCAGACGCGCGCAGCGGCTGCGCGAGGAACTGGGCTTCGAGGCCGTGCTGGTCACGCGCAGCGAGGAAGGCATGACGCTGTTCGACGCGGCCGGCACGCTGCACGTGCAGGCGCAGGCGCGCGAGGTCTTCGACGTCACCGGCGCGGGCGACACCGTGATCGCCACGCTCGCGACCATGGTGGCCGCGGGCCTTTCATTGCGCGACGCCGTGCCCATCGCCAACCGCGCTGGCGGCATCGTGGTGGGCAAGTTCGGCACCGCCACCCTCACCTACGAGGAACTGTTTTCATGACACGCATCGTGGTCACCGGCGCGGCCGGTTTCATCGGCTCCAACATCGTCAAGGGCCTCAACGCCCGCGGCATCGACGACATCATCGCGGTCGACGACCTCACGCAGGGCGACAAGTTCAGGAACCTGGCCGACCTGCGCATCGCCGACTACGTGGACGCCGACGAGTTCTACGGCATCTTCGCCGACGGCGGCTTCGGCAAGGTGGAGGCCGTGTTCCACGAGGGCGCCTGCAGCGACACGATGGAGCAGGACGGCAAGTACATGATGGACAACAACTACGGCCTGTCCGTCGGCCTGTACGAAGCCTGCCAGCAGCGCGGCACGCGCCTGCTGTATGCCTCCTCGGCGGCCGTGTATGGTGGCTCGGCCAGCTTCCGCGAGAGCCCCGAGTTCGAGCTGCCGCTGAACGTGTACGGCTACAGCAAGCTGCTGTTCGACCAGCGCATGCGCCGCGAGCTGGGCAAGGACTTCCTGCGCGGCGTGACGGGCAAGTTCCGCCAGACCGTGGGCTTCCGCTACTTCAACGTGTACGGCCCGCGCGAGCAGCACAAGGGCCGCATGGCCAGCGTGGCCTTCCACCAGTTCAACCAGTTCCGCGAGCAGGGCAAGGTCAAGCTGTTCGGCGAATACGCCGGCTACGCGCCGGGCGAGCAGTCGCGGGACTTCGTGTTCGTCGAGGACGTGGTGGCGGTGAACCTGTGGTTCTTCGACCATCCGCAGAAGTCGGGCGTGTTCAACCTCGGCACCGGGCGCGCGCAGCCCTTCAACGACGTCGCGGTGGCGGTGATCGACTCGCTGCATTCCGGCGGCGTGCAGGACGCGCCGACCGCGGCCGACCTCGGCCTGCTGGAATACATCCCCTTCCCGGACGCGCTGCGCGGCAAGTACCAGTGCTACACGCAGGCCGACCTCACGGCGCTGCGCGACGCGGGCTGCGACCACCAGTTCGCCGACGTCGCCACCGGCGTGGCGAAGTACATGCAGGCGCTGTCGGCGCAGGCCTGAGACGCGCGTCATTTCCGCACCGCCGCGGCGTGCATGCGCCGCGTGCGGGCGAGAGCCCGCTGCGCGAACCTGCGGCTCCCGCCCCTTGCCGGGGCTTCACCTGGAGCACGCGATGCGCAAGACCCTTCCCTTCCTCCTCTTCCTCTTCACCGGCGCAGCCTTCGCCGCCGCCGACGTCAACCAGGCCAAGCCAGCCGACCTGGACGGCATCAACGGCATCGGCCCCGACACCACGCGCCGCATCATGGAGGAGCGGCAGAAGGCGCCTTTCAAGGACTGGAAGGACTTCATGGCCCGCGTGAAGGGCATCGGCCCCGCGAAGGCCGAGAAGCTGTCGGGCCAGGGGCTGACGGTGAACGGGCAGGGGTTCAAGAAGACGGTGGCGGCGCCGGCGGCCACCACGAAATAACGACCGGCTCCCTCCTCCTCTGGGGGAGGGCTGGGGTGGGGGCACGCACCGCCTTCAGCAAGCGCCCAGTGCCCCCTCCCAACCTTCCCCCACAGGGGGAAGGGGCAATTCCTACTTGCCGAAGCCGCCGCCGCCCGGCGTGTGGATCTCGAACACGTCGCCGGGCTTCATCTGCGCCGAGCCGATGTGCTGCAGTTCCTCCACGGAGCCGTCGGCGCGCACCACGCGGTTGATGCCCACCTGGCCCGGCTGCCCGCCGGCCATGCCGAAGGAAGGCACCTTGCGGCCGTTGGACAGGATGCTGGCCGTCATGTCCTCCAGGAAGCGCACGCGGCGCACGCCGCCGTCGCCACCCTTCCACCTGCCGACGCCACCGGAGCCGGCGCGGATCTCGTAGCTCTCCAGCCGCACCGGGAAGCGGAACTCCAGCACCTCGGGGTCGGTCAGGCGCGAGTTGGTCATGTGCGTCTGCACGACGCTCGTGCCGTCGAAGCCGCCGCACAGGCGCCCCTCGTCGTCGTAGAGCCCGCCCGCGCCGCTGCCGCCCGAGATCGTCTCGTAGTACTGGTACTTCGCGTTGCCGAACGTGAAGTTGTTCATCGTGCACTGGCCGGCCGCCATCACGCCCAGCGCGCCGTACAGCGCGTTGGTGACGCAGGTGGAGGTCTCCACGTTGCCCGCCACCACCGATGCAGGCGGATTCGGGTTGAGCATGCAGCCTTCCGGCACGATCACCTTCAGCGGCTTGAGGCAGCCCGCGTTGAGCGGGATCTCGTCGCTCACCAGCGTGCGGAACACGTACAGCACCGCCGCCATGCACACCGCCCTGGGCGCGTTGAAGTTGTTCTCCTGCTGCGGCGAGGTGCCGGTGAAGTCGATGGTGGCGCAGCGCTCCTGCGTGTCCACGCGGATGGCCACGCGGATCTGCGCGCCGTTGTCCAGCGGCAGCGTGAACGCGCCGTCCTTCAGCCGCGTGATCACGCGCCGCACCGACTCCTCCGCGTTGTCCTGCACGTGCCGCATGTAGGCCTGCACCACGTCCAGCCCGAACTGCTCCACCATCCGCCGCAGTTCCTGCACGCCCTTCTCGTTGGCCGCGATCTGCGCCTTCAGGTCGCCCAGGTTCTGCTCCGGATTGCGGCTCGGGTACGCACCGCTGCGCAGCAGCGCCAGCATGTCCTCCTCGAGAAGCACGCCGCGATCGACCAGCTTGAAGTTGTCGATCTGCACGCCCTCCTCCTCGATGCGCGTCGAGAACGGCGGCATCGAGCCGGGCGTGGTCCCGCCGATGTCGGCGTGGTGCCCCCGCGAGCCGACATAGAAAATGGGGTCAGATTCCAATTTCGAAGAATTGGAATCTGACCCCCAATAGACGGGTGTGATGACGGTCACATCAGGCAGGTGCGTTCCGCCGTGGTACGGGTCGTTCAGCACGTACACGTCCCCGGGCCGCATCGTCGCCTTGTTCTCCCGGATCACCGTCTTGATGCTCTCGCCCATGCTGCCCAGGTGCACGGGCATGTGCGGCGCGTTGGCGATGAGGTTGCCCTCGGCATCGAACAGCGCGCAGGAGAAGTCCAGCCGCTCCTTGATGTTGACCGAGTAGGCGGTGTTCTGCAGCTGCAACCCCATCTGCTCGGCGATGTTCATGAAGAGGTTGTTGAACACCTCCAGCAGCACCGGATCCACCTGCGTGCCCGCGGCGAACGTTTGCGCGCGGGGCGTGACGCGATCCAGCACGATGTGGTCCAGCTCGGTCAGCTTCGCCTGCCAGCCCGGTTCCACCACCGTCGTCGCGTTCTTCTCCGCGATGATGACCGGGCCCGCGATCACGTCGCCGGGCCGCAGGTCCTCGCGCACGGCCAGCGCCGCCTCGTGCCACTGCCCGCCCGAGTACATGCGCACGGTCTCGCGGCGCGGCACCTCGCGCGGCGCCTGCAGTTCATGCCGCGGCTCGGCGGGCGCGTCACCGGCGACGATCGCCTCCACCGACACCGCTTCCACGATCATGGGCTTGCCGGGCATCAGGAAGGAGAAGCGCTGGCGGTAGGCGGCCTCGAAGTTCGCCACGATCTCCGCCTCGCTCCCCGCGGGCACCACCAGCGCCGAATCGCTGCCCTGGTAGCGCACGTGCACGCGACGGCGCACCTGCACCGCTTGGCCACCGAGTTGCTGCCGCTCCAGTTCGGTCTTGGCCGCCGCGGCCAGGCCATCGAGTGCCGCATCGACTTCCGGCAGCGACCGGGCCGACAGCACCTGCTCCACCGCCTGCTCGCGGATCACGTTCTGGTCGGCCAGCCCCATGCCGTATGCGGACAACACACCCGCCAGCGGATGCACGAACACGCGCGACATGCCCAGCGCGTCGGCCACCAGGCAGGCATGCTGGCCGCCCGCGCCGCCGAAGCACTGCAGCGTGTAGCGCGTGACGTCGTAGCCGCGCGCCACGGAGATCTTCTTGATCGCATTGGCCATCTGCTGCACGGCGATGGCGATGAAGCCCTCGGCCACTTCCTCCGCGCTGCGGCCCGTGCGCTGCGCGAGCTCGCCGAACTTCTCCCGCACCACCTCGACGCCGAGCGGCTCGTTGCCCTGCGGCCCGAACACCGGCGGAAAGTAGCGCGGCTGGATCTTGCCCACCATCACGTTCGCGTCGGTCACGGCCAGTGGACCGCCGCGGCGATAGCTCGCCGGCCCTGGATTCGCGCCCGCGCTCTGCGGCCCCACGCGGAAGCGCGCGCCGTCGAACTCGAGGATCGAGCCGCCGCCCGCCGCCACCGTGTGGATGCTCATCATCGGTGCGCGCATGCGCACGCCGGCCACCTGCGTCTCGAACTCGCGCTCGAACTCGCCGGCGAAGTGCGACACGTCGGTGGACGTGCCGCCCATGTCGAAGCCGATCACGCGCCCGTGCCCCGCCAGCTGCGCGGTGCGCGCCATGCCGACGATGCCGCCCGCGGGACCGGACAGGATCGCGTCCTTGCCCTGGAAGGCATGCGCGTCCGCCAGCCCGCCGGAGGACTGCATGAAGAACAGCTTCACGCCCGGCATCTCCGAGGCCACCTGCTCCACGTAGCGGCGCAGGATCGGCGAGAGATACGCATCCACCACGGTGGTGTCGCCGCGGCTGACCATCTTCATCATGGGGCTGGTCTCGTGCGAGGTGCTCACCTGCGTGAAGCCCACCTCGCGCGCGATGTCGCGTGCCGCGGCCTCGTGCTCCGTGTAGCGGTAGCCATGCAGGAACACGATCGCCACGCTGCGCAGTCCGCGCTCGTACGCCGCCTGCAGCGCACCACGCAGGTGCGCAACGTCCAGCGGCTGCACCATCTCGCCCTGCGCGCCCACGCGCTCGCGCGCCTCGATCACCTCGCGATACAGCAGCTCCGGCAGCACGATGTTCCGGTCGAACAGGCGCGGCCGGTTCTGGTACGCGATGCGCAGCGCGTCCCGGAAACCCTGCGTCGTCACCAGCAATGTCGGCTCACCCTTGCGCTCCAGCAGTGCGTTGGTGGCCACCGTGGTGCCCATCTTCACGCAGTCCACCAGCGCCGGCGTGATCGGCTCGCCGGGCGCCAGCCCCAGCAGGTGCCGGATGCCGGCCACCGCGGCGTCCCGGTACTGCTCGGGGTTGTCCGACAGGAGCTTGTGCGTGACCAGGCTGCCGTCCGGGCGCCGCCCCACGATGTCCGTGAACGTGCCGCCGCGGTCGATCCAGAACTGCCATTGGGGGGTGGGGGAAGTCATCGGGTGATTATGGAAGAACAGCCCCTACACTCGGGCTCGACAACAACGAGGGACGCGATGCGACGCTGGCTGGACTTCCTGTACGACGCGGCTGCCTGGCTGGCGGCCCTGGCGATGATCGGCGTGCTGGCGATGGTGCTGCTCTCCATCGTCAGCCGGCAGCTGAATTTCCACGTGCCCGGCACCGATGCCTACGCCGGCTACGCGATGGCCGCGGCGGGCTTCCTGGCGCTGGCGCACACCCTCAAGCGCAACGAGCACATCCGGGTGACGCTGGTGATCGGGCGGCTGCAGGGCAAGGCGCGCCACGGGCTGGAGATGTGGGCGCATTCCGCGGGTGTGCTGCTCGCGGGACTGTTCGCGTGGTACTCGGTGCGCCTGGCCTGGCAGTCGCACGCCTTCCACGACATCTCCACCGCCAACGACGCCACGCCGCTGTGGATCCCGCAGATCGCAATGGCGGTCGGCGCGGTGGTGCTGCTGATCGCGATGGTGGACGAATGGGTGCTGGAGCTGCGCGGACGCCGCGTCACCGCCGGCAACGGGGAGGCCCTGCACCATGAATGACCTCCTCGTCACCACGCTGCTGATCGTCTCGCTGTTCCTGCTGCTGGGATCCGGCGTGTGGATCGGGCTCACGCTGGCGGGCGTCGCCTGGATCGGCATGGAGCTGTTCTCCTCGCGGCCCGCGGGCGACGCGATGGCCGTCACGGTCTGGGGTTCCGCGTCCAGCTGGACGCTCACCGCCCTGCCCCTCTTCATCTGGATGGGCGAGATCCTGTTCCGCACGCGCCTGAGCGAAAGCATGTTCCGCGGGCTCGCGCCCTGGGTGTCGCGCCTGCCCGGGCGGCTGCTGCACACCAACGTGATCGGCTGCACCATCTTCGCCGCCGTCTCGGGATCGTCGGCCGCCACCTGCGCCACCATCGGCAAGATGACGCTGCCGGAACTGGGCAAGCGCGGCTATCCCGAGGAGATCACCATCGGCTCGCTGGCCGGCGCCGGCACGCTGGGCCTGCTGATCCCGCCCTCGATCATCATGATCGTCTACGGCGTGACGGCGGACGTCTCCATCGCCAAGCTGTTCGTTGCGGGCATCCTCCCCGGCATCCTGCTGGCCGCGCTCTTCTCCGGCTACCTGGGCCTGTGGGCGGTGATGAACCGCAAGCGCATCCCGGTGCCGGACGAGGTGATGAGCTTCATGCAGAAGCTGCACGAGTCGCGCCACCTGATCCCCGTGGTGCTGCTGATCGCCGCGGTGCTGGGCTCGATCTACACGGGCATCGCGACGGCTACCGAAGCGGCAGCCGTGGGCGTGGTGGGTTCGCTGCTGCTGTCCGCGTTCCAGGGCTCGCTGAGCTGGACGACTTTCCGCGAGTCGCTGATGGGCGCCACGCGCCTGTACTGCATGATCGCGCTGATCCTCGCCGGCGCGGCCTTCCTGACCCTGTCGATGGGCTACATCGGCCTGCCGCGCCACCTGGCGGAGTTCATCGGATCGCTGGGGCTGACGCCCTTCGGCCTGATGCTGGTGCTGGCCCTGTTCTACATCATCCTGGGCTGCTTCCTCGATGGCATCTCCATGGTGGTGCTCACCATGGGCGTGATCCTGCCGACCGTGCAGGCCGCGGGCTACGACCTGGTGTGGTTCGGCGTCTTCCTCGTGATCGTCGTGGAAGCCGCGCAGATCACGCCGCCGGTGGGCTTCAACCTCTTCGTGCTGCAGGGCATGACGGGCAAGGAGATCACCTGGCTCGCCAAGGTGACGGCGCCCTTCTTCCTGCTGATGTGCGTGATGGTGCTGCTGCTGTGGTTCGTGCCGGGGATCGCGACCTGGCTGCCGTCGAAGATGTGAGCGGGGGCGTCGGGGTTCCTGCGTCACCCCGACCTACGAAAGCCTAGGGAAACCGCGACGTCGGCGCATCGGTAGGTCGGCGGTGAGCGCGAAGCCGAACCCCGACAAGCCAGTGCGGGCCTCGTAGGTCGGCGGTGAGCGCGAAGCCGAACCCCGACATCGCCCCC
>JAEZEB010000313.1 GCA_023438115.1 Pseudomonadota bacterium
GGCCCGCTGGGCGGTGGCGGCGGCATCGTCGCGGCTCACGTCGGCCCAGGCGGGCGCGGTGGCAGCGAGCAGCAGGGCACAGGCGATGGAGGCAAGGCGTTTCACGGGCATTCCTGGTTGGCGGCGACGATGGTAGCGGAGCTCAGCGCATGTGGAGCAGCTTGACCAAGCGCACCAGCGCGTTGGGCGACGGGGACCCGGTTCTTCTTCATGGGGCACCTCCGGAGCGGATGCACCGACTCTAGGTCCGGGGTGGTGAACGCTTCCTGAACCGCGCGTCGCGCGGGCGCATCGGCTTCGACCGCCGGTCCCCGGCCCGCATCCGCCCATCTCCCTGCTCACAGCTGGAAACACGGAACCGACAGGCGCGACAAACGCGATCGGCGCGGCGCCGCCAGAATCCGGCCCCATGTCCACTGCGGAAGACGAGATCCGTTCCGCGCTGCGGATGCTGGAACCCCGGATCGCGGATTTCGAAGCCCGCTGGCGCACGGCGTCCGCGAGCTGCGCACCGGGGGATCCCATGCTGCAGTCGCTCGCCGAGCACCTGCGCCTGCTGCGCGAGGAGCAGGTGCGGCTGCACGCGCACCTGCGCGACCTCGGCGCGGGCTGAAGCCCGGCGGCACCCTCACGCCTGTTGCGCCACGACCGGCGGATGCAGCCCGCAGGCGGGCACCACCGCTCCCAAGAGCGCTCCGTGGCCAGCACGCGCAGGTCCGCCCGCGCCGGGCCTCGGGAGGGAGTAGGCGTCCAAGAGGTCTCCGAGGCTGCGGGAGCCCCTATGGTGCCTAGGCGCGCGGCTTCAGGCCGTGCCGCGCCTGTGGTTGCAGACCAGCACCAGGTTCAGGACCGACACCGCGAGGACCGAGAGCACGAGCCGTTGCCCATCGCCGGCGAGCACGCCGCCGGCCAGCACGATCAGCGCATCGAGCACCAGCTGCACCTTGCCCGTGGGCCAGCCGAAGCGATCCTGCAGCCGCAGCACCAGCACGTTCAGGCCGCCGAGGCTGGCGCCATGGCGAAACAGGATCAGCATGCCGACGCCGCACAGCACGCCACCCAGCACCGCGGCAAGGACGGGTTCGATCTGCTGCACCGCCACCGCGCGCGGCAGCCACCAGCACAGCAGCGCGAGCAGGCTCACCGACAGTGCCGTGCGGAGCGTGAACGCGGGGCCCAGCCGCAGCCAGGCCAGCGCGTAGAACGGCAGGTTGGCGGCAAAGAGCGCCAGGCCCAGGTCCACGCCCGTGCCGAAGTGCAGCAGCAGCGCGATGCCCACGGTGCCGCCCGGCACCAGTGAGGCCTGCTGCAGCAGGAACACGCCGAAGGCCGCCAGCAAGGTGCCGGTGGCAAGGGCCTGCGCGTCGTCCTGCAGGCGACGGGCCGGCACGGAGAGGGAGGCCGCGGACATGCGCGCATCCTGGCGCCGCCACGGCCGTGCCGCCTTGACGCAAATCAGGTTCCGGCACGGCATCGCCGCTTCGGGGCACAATGGCGGTTCATGCACGGCTTTGCCCTCTTCATCGGCGACCACCTCGCGCGCAGCGTGCGGGGCGTCCCCGGTGCGCCTCCCGCCTGACGAGAAGCTGCAAGCGCGCCCGCGCCGGCGCGCCCTCCCCTTTCTTTTCGTCATCGCCACAAGGAGCCTGCCATGGCCGATCTGTTCGAGAACCCCATGGGCCTCATGGGGTTCGAATTCGTCGAATTCGCTTCCCCCGTCCCCAACCTGCTGGAACCCCTCTTCGAGAAGATGGGCTTCACCTTGGTCGCGAAGCACCGCTCCAAGGACGTGCTGCTGTACCGCCAGGGCGACATCAACTTCATCGTCAACCGCGAGCCCAAGAGCCTGGCGGGCTACTTCGCGGCCGAACACGGCCCCTCGGCCTGCGCGCTGGCCTTCCGCGTGAAGGACTCGCACAAGGCGTACAACCGCGCGCTGGAACTGGGCGCGCAACCCATCGAGATCCCCACCGGCCCGATGGAGCTGCGGCTGCCGGCGATCAAGGGCATCGGCGGCGCGCCGCTGTACCTCATCGACCGCTTCGAGGACGGCAAGTCGATCTACGACATCGACTTCGAGTGGATGCCCGGCGTGGAGCGCCATCCCAGGGGCGTGGGCCTGAAGGTGGTGGACCACCTCACGCACAACGTCTACCGCGGGCGCATGGCGCACTGGGCGGCCTTCTACGAGAAGCTGTTCAACTTCCGCGAGATCCGCTACTTCGACATCAAGGGCGAGTACACGGGCCTGACCTCCAAGGCGATGACCGCGCCGGACGGCATGATCCGCATCCCGCTGAACGAGGAATCCGGCAAGACCTCGGGCCAGATCGAGGAGTTCCTGATGAAGTTCAGTGGCGAGGGCATCCAGCACGTGGCGCTACTCACCGACAACCTCATCGAGACGGTGGACCAGCTGCAGATGGCCGGCGTGCCGCTGATGACGGCGCCCAACGACATCTACTACGAGATGCTCGAGGAGCGCCTGCCCGGCCACGGCCAGCCCGTGGGCGAGCTGCAGGCGCGCGGCATCCTGCTCGATGGCGACACCTCGCAGGGCCAGCCGCGGCTGCTGCTGCAGATCTTCAGCGAGACGCTGCTGGGTCCCGTGTTCTTCGAGTTCATCCAGCGCGAAGGCGACGACGGCTTCGGCAACGGCAACTTCAAGGCGTTGTTCGAATCGCTGGAACGCGACCAGATCCGGCGCGGCGTGCTGGCGGTGCAGGACACCTGAACGGCGGCATCGTCCTGCCCGCGGTCAGGAAACCCTGCCGCGCGGCGGGCGCAATGCCTCGGCGGCGCGGCGTGCTTGGCGGACGGCGCCCGTTCCGGCGGTCCTACACGCAAGGCGCGGCCCCGCCCCCACTATTCGAACCCAGTAGCGCAGACCTTCAGTCTTCAATCCCGTCGCCTGGCGGATGCGCTCGCCAACTGGAGTTCGAGATGAAAGCCGTCGTGTTCTGCGTTGCCCTCGCCGCTGCGCCCGTCTTCGCCCAGGACCTGATCGCCCGCCAGGGCAACGACTCGGTGCGCCTGTCGGAAGACGCATGCCAGAGCGAGCTCGTCCTCAACCGCCTCGAGCCGGCCGTCGCGAAGGAATTCCGCGCCGCGTCCGCCGAATTCCAGGGCCAGACCTACCAGGCCTGCTGGCGCGTGATGGGCAACGCCGCCTACCTCATCTACGAAGACGGCGACCAGGGCGTCATCCCCGTCCAGGAACTGAAGCCGGAACTGGCGGCCTGAGGCCGCCGTCCGGGGCCGCGGCGCAACGCGGCCGCAGCGGGGGATGCACTATCCTCGGGCCATGCCTGGGGAAGCCATCACCCGCATCCTGATCGTCGAGGATGACCCGACCACGTCGGCCACCCTGGCCGGCGTGACCCGCCGCCAGCAGTGGGAGCCGCTCACCTGCGAGGACCTCGCCAGCGCCTGGAAGCTGCTGCGCAGCGAGCCCGTGGACCTGCTGCTGCTGGACCTGAGCCTGCCCGACGGCGAAGGCACCGACCTGCTGCAGAAACTGCGGCGCACCACTGCCGGCGACTTGCCGGACCCGAAGACGCCGGTGCTGGTGATCTCGGCCCGCTCGCAGCTGCAGTCGCGCCTATCCGCGCTGGACCTCGGCGCCGATGGCTACGTGATCAAGCCCGTGCACCTGGAAGAGGTCGCCGCGGTGATGCGCGCCCTGCTGCGCCGCCGCACCACGCTCTCGGCCGGGCAGATCGTGCACCGCGACCTGGTGGTGGACCCCAACGGCCGCTTCGTGCAGCAGAAGGGGCAGGCGGTGGAGCTGACCGAGCAGGAGTTCGCCGTGCTGCTGGCGCTGCTGGAAGACAAGACCAGGGCGCTCAGCCGGGCCGACATCCAGGCGCGCACCGGCAACCGCGTCGGCGACGGCGGCGCCGTCGAGGTCCATGTCCACCACCTGCGCCGCAAGCTGGGCGACACCGTCATCCAGACGGTGCGCGGGGTCGGCTACCGCATGGGGCCGGAAGCCGCGGCTTGATCGCCGTTCGTCGGATGGCTTGCTCCCTCTCCCATCCGGGCGTTGCCCCCGGGTTTTTTCCTAGGCAAAGCAACTAAGCGGCGCCGGCCCATTCCCCTAGCGACGTGGCTCGGCCGGGCGGGAAACTGGTCCCATGCTGAGTTCGACCCTGAACACGCTGAGGCGCCTGCTGGGACGCCGCGAGGCGCACGGCGGTCCCTTCGCAACGACCCGCCCCGCCGCCGGCGCCCGCTTCCGCGGCGACCTGATCTTCCGCCTGAAGGCCTGGCCGCAGCTGCCCGAGGACGGGCGCACCGCCGAGGTCTACCGCATCCTGTCCGTGATGAGCAGCCAGCCCGTCAACCGGCCCTGGCTGCTCGCGCGCTGCCGCATGGCGCCGCACCGGCTCGACGCGCTGATGCTGAAGCTGGTGGCCGAAGGGGCAGTGGAAGTGATCGACCCGGCCCGCTTCGCGGACGCCGAAGTCTGCCGGGCGTAGGCCTCTCCGGTGGAGCTTCTGCGGCGCACGCCGCAGAAGCTCAGTCCCCGGCCGCGGCGTCCGCTGCTTCGGGCACGGGCTGCGCCAGCACCTTGTCGATGCGGCGGCCGTCGAGGTCCACCACCTCGAAGACCCAGTCGCCGCAGTCGATGCGCTCGCCGGGTTCCGGCAGGCGGCCCGACACGGCCATCAGCAGGCCGGCCACGGTGTTGTAGCGGCCCTTGTCCTCCTCGGGCAGCTCGCGGATATCCAGCCGCTCCTTCAGCTCCGACACGGGCATCAGGCCATCGAGCAGCCAGGAGCCGTCCTCGCGCTGCGTGGCCCAGGCATCGGTGTCCAGCGCGGGCTGCAGCTCGCCGGTGATGGCCTCCAGCAGGTCGTGCGGCGTCACCAGGCCCTGCACCACGCCGTATTCGTCCACCACGAACACCAGCCGCGCCGACTGGATGCGGAACTGCTCCAGCAGCTCCATGCCGCTGAGGGTTTCAGGCACGAAGATCGCGGGCACCGCGTGCGGCTCCACCGCGCCCTCGTGCGCCGGGCCCAGCGACAGCAGGCGCGACACGCTCACCACGCCCACGACGTCGTCCAGCGAGCCGCGGCACACGGGATACCAGGAATGCGCGACGCCTTCGCCCGCGCGCCTGAGGGCCTCGCGCACGGTGGTGGAAGCATCCAGCCACTCGATGTCCGAGCGCGGCACCATCATGGACGTGAGCGGACGGTCGTCGAGGTGGAACACGTTGCGCACCATGCGGTGCTCGTGCTCCTCGATCACGCCGGCATCGACGCCCTCTTCCAGGCTGTGCGCGATCTCCTCCTCGGTCATGCCGCGCGCCTGCGTGGTGTCGATCGCCAGCACCTTCAGGATCGCCTGCGTGGAGCCCGAGAGCAGCTTCACGAACGGACCCGCGCCCTTGGACAGCCAGCCCATGGGCCGCGCCGCGAAGCGCGACACCGGCTCGGGATAGAGCTGGCCGATGCGCTTGGGCACCAGCTCGCCGAAGATGATGGTGACGTAGGTGATCAGCGCCACGACGATACCCGTGGCCAGGAGCTCGGAGGCTCGCACGGGCATGCCCAGCCCCTGCAGCCAGACCTCGAGCGGGCCGCTGAACGCCGCCTCGCCGACGATGCCGTTGATCAGGCCGATCGACGTGATGCCCACCTGCACCGTGGACAGGAACTGCGTCGGCTCGTCCATCAGCTTCAGGGCCGCGCGCGCGCCGCCGTCGCCTTCGTCGGCCAGCGCCGCGAGGCGGCCCCGGCGGCTGGAGGCCAGGGCCATCTCGCACATCGCGAAGAGGCCGTTCAGAAGCGTCAGGAACGCGATGAGCAGGAAATCCATGAATCGGGACAGAATCCGGAGCCCCGGACTTTACTGCAAGCCCATCGTGCCCCAGGAAAACCTGCACCGCGTGCTCTGGACCGACCTGCCGCCGCAGCCGGGCGCGCGCCAGCTGCCGCTGCTGGCGCACTACACCTCCATAGGCACGCTGGAGCGCATCGCGCAGACGGGCGAGATCTGGTTCTCCAACCCGCTGTACATGAACGACGTCGACGAGCTGCGCTACGGAATGGGCCTGGGCCTGCACGCGGTGCGCAGCCACGCGGGACTGCGCGAGGCCTGCCCGCCGGACCACTACAACGCGCTGCTCGACGCCTTCGACCACCTGTTCACCACCTTCGACAACGACACGGCCTTCGACGTTTACGTCTTCAGCTGCTCCGAGCACGACGCGGACATCGGCGACGACGGGCTGCTGTCGATGTGGCGCGGCTACGGCGGCGACGGCAACGGCGTGGCGATCGTCTTCGCCATGACGGAACTGCTCGCCGCGCGCACGCCGCTGCTGGTGCGCAAGGTGCAGTACCGCTCCTACGAGGAGAGCGAGGACTGGATGGACGCCAAGCTGCACGAGTTCGCGCAGGTGCTGCGGCAGGAGGGCGGCGCGGTCGGCGACATGAAGGCCGCGGCGGCCGCGCTGTTCGAGCGCATCACGCTGTTCGCGCTCTTCACCAAGCACCGCGGCTTCCACGAGGAGCGCGAATGGCGCATCGTGTACCTGCGCGAGCAGGACCGCAAAGGGCTGCTCACGCAGCAGCTGCACTACGCGATCGGCGGCCGCGGCATCGAACCCCGCCTGCGCTTCACCACGCAGGCGCTCGGCGCGCACGGAGTGCGGCTGGAGGACATGGTGCAGCGGATCATCCTCGGGCCCGTGCTTGCCACGCCGCTCGCGCTGCGCTCCGTGGTGCGCATGCTGGAGCTGCACCAGCCCGCCTGGGCCGATCGCGTCACGCGTTCCAGCACACCCTATCGCGCACAACGCCTGTAGACATGGCGCACTACCTGATCGGCGACCTGCAGGGCTGCGACGCACCGCTCGCGCGCCTGCTTCGACGCCTGGATTTCTCCCCCAGCCGCGACACGCTGTACCTGCTGGGCGACCTCGTGAACCGCGGGCCGGCCTCGGCCGCCGTGTTGCGGCGGCTCATGGGCTACGGCGACGCCGCACGCTGCCTGCTGGGCAACCACGACCTGAGCCTGCTCGCCACCGCGCACGGCCATCGCGCGCCGCACCGCAACGACACCATGGACGACATCCTGCAGGCGCCCGACCGCGAGGCGATGCTGGAGTGGCTGCGCCACCGCTCCATGGCGCTGCACGCGCACGGGCTGCTGATGGTGCATGGCGGCGTGCTGCCGCAATGGGACGTCGCGCAGGTGCTGTCGCTCGCGGGCGAAGTGGAATCGGCGCTGCGCAGCCCGGACGTGGACGCGTTTCTCGCGCACATGTGGGGCAACCAGCCCGGTCATTGGGACGATGCGCTCGCCGGCGCCGACCGGTTGCGGGTCATCGTCAACGCGCTCACGCGGCTGCGCTTCTGCACGCCCGAAGGCGTGATGGACCTCAAGGCTGCGGGCGGGTTGGACCAGGCGCCCGCAGGCCTGCTGCCCTGGTTCGACGTGCCGGGGCGCCGCACGGCGGATGCGTGCATCGCCTTCGGCCACTGGTCGACGCTGGGCTACCTGCGGCGGCGGGACATCATCGCGCTGGACACCGGCTGCGTGTGGGGCGGATGCCTGAGCGCGCTGCGGCTGGACGCCTCAGGCACGCACGAACTCATCCAGGAGAAGTGCGAGCAGGCGCAGGTCCCGGGGGAATGACGCCCCCTTGTCATCCCGGCTCCAGGCCGGGATGACAAGGGCGTCATTGCGTGGACTTGAACAGCGCCGCCACCTTGCGCTTGGGCTTGATGTTCGCCGAGACGCGGCCGCCGGCCGGCTTGGCATTGGCTTCCCAGTCGGGCGCTTCCTCGCGCTGCGGCGGCTGGTAGGGCTGCTCGAAGAAAGGGTCCTTCGGCGCCGCCGGAGCGCGGCTTTCGCGCCGCGGCTCGGAACGCTCGCGGCGGTCGTCGTCCTCACCGCGCTCGCGCCAGGCACGGCGGCCGTCGTTGATGCGGCCGCGCGGACGTTCGTCGTCGAACTCCAGCGCCTCGATCTCGATCTTGCGCTTGAGGAGCTTCTCCAGGTCGGACATCAGCCGCGTGTCGCTGGGCGACACGAGCGTGACCGCCAGGCCCGATGCGCCCGCGCGGCCCGTGCGGCCGATGCGGTGCACGTAGTCCTCCGCGTTGAAGGGCACGTCGAAGTTGAAGACCGCCGGCACGTCCTTGATGTCGAGGCCGCGCGCAGCCACGTCGGTGGCCACGAGCAGGTCGACCTCGCCCTTCTTGAAGGCGTCCAGGGCCTTCAGGCGCTCGTCCTGGCTCTTGTCGCCGTGCAGCGCGGTGGTCTTGAGGCCATCGCGCTCCAGCGAGCGCGCAAGGCGCGCGCAACCGAGCTTGCTGTTGACGAAGACGAAGGCCTGCTTGATGTCGCGCTGGCGCACGACCTGCTTGACGGCGCGGCGCTTGTCGTCGTCCGTCACGCTGTAGAAATGCTGTTCGACCGTCGACGCCGTGGTGTTGGGCCGCGAGACCTCGATGGTCACCGGGTCCTGCAGGTAGCTGCTGGCCAGGCGCTTGATCTCCGGCGAGAAGGTCGCGGAGAACAGCAGCGTGGTGCGCTGCTTGGGCAGGAACGACAGGATGCGCTGCAGGTCCGGCAGGAAGCCGATGTCCAGCATGCGGTCGGCCTCGTCGAGCACCACGTACTCGACCTGGTTCAGCACCGCGTTCTTGGCCTCGATGTGATCGAGCAGGCGGCCCGGCGTGGCGACCAGCACCTCGACGCCGCGCTTGAGCTCCGCGGTCTGCGGCTTCATGTCCATGCCGCCGAACACCACCGCGCTGCGCAGGTTGGTGTACTTGGCGTACAGCTTGATCTGCTGCGCCACCTGGTCGGCCAGTTCGCGCGTGGGCAGCAGCACCAGGGCGCGCACCGGATGCCGCGCGGGCGAGGTGGACGCGTTCTCGTGCTTGAGCATGCGCTGCAGCAGCGGCAGGGAGAAGGCGGCCGTCTTGCCGGTGCCGGTCTGGGCGGCGCCCATCACGTCGCGGCCGGTGAGCACCACCGGGATCGCCTGCGCCTGGATGGGCGTCATGGACTCGTAGCCCATTTCGGCCACGGCACGTGCCAGCGGCTCAGCCAGGGCAAGCTTGGAGAAAGCGGAATCGGACATCAACCCGCGATTGTCGCACTCCGGCAAAACCCAGGCCAGACCGGGGTCCGGGGCCTCCCGCCGCGCTTCAGAGAGTGCGCGCCGAGAAGGTGTCGCAGGAACGCACGTTGCCGCTTTGCAGACCCGTCATGAACCAGCGCTGGCGCTGCTCGCTGGTGCCGTGGGTGAAGCTCTCCGGCACCACGGCGCGGCCCGAGGCCTGCTGCAGGGCGTCGTCGCCGATGCGCGAGGCGGCGTTCATCGCTTCCTCGATGTCGCCCTGCTCCAGGATCTGCCGCTGGTTCTGTGCATGGTGGCCCCACACGCCCGCGAAGCAGTCGGCCTGCAGCTCCAGGCGCACGCTCATCGCGTTGGCGTCCGCCCCGCCGGCGGCGCGGGCGCGCTCGACGCGCTCCGTGATCCCCAGCTGGTGCTGCACGTGGTGGCCGACCTCGTGCGCGATCACGTACGCCTGGGCGAAGTCGCCGGGGGCCCCCAGGCGGTCCTTCAGCGTTTCGTAGAAGCTCAGGTCGATGTAGACCTTCTGGTCGGCGGGGCAGTAGAACGGGCCCATCGCCGCCTGGCCCGAACCGCAGGCGGTGCGCACCGCGCCGCGGAACAGCACCAGCTTCGGCTCCACGTAGTTCGCGCCGCCGGCGGCGAACTGCTGCTTCCACACGTCCTCGGTGTCGGCGAGCACGGTGGAGACGAACTGCGCCATCTTGTCGTTGGCGGGGGGCGCCGGCGCGGTCTGCGACTGCGGGGCCTCCCCGCCCCCGGCCAGGATCCCGAGCAGGGTGAGCGGATTCACCCCCAGCAGCGCGCCGCCGATCAGCGCGATGACGATCGTGCCTATGCCTATGGTGCCGCCGCCGAGGCCGAAACCGCCGCCGCTGCGCCTGTCCTCCACGTTCGAGGACTGCCGGTTACCTTCCCAACGCATGTGGTGCTCCCTGCTGTAGAGTGAAACGATGCTAGCGCCCCAGTCCGATACACCGCGTAAGCCGGCAACCGTATTGGTGACCGGCTTCGATCCCTTCGGCGGCAGCGACGTCAACCCCAGCTGGGATGCCGTCCATGCCCTGCACGGCCGGGTCATTTCGGGCCACCAGGTCATCGGCGGCGAGATCCCCACCGTGTTCGGCCGCTCGCTGGAGCACCTGCAGGCGCTGATGGAAGAGCACCAGCCGCGCCTCGTGATCTGCACCGGCCAGGCCGGCGGCCGCGGCCACATCTCGCTGGAACGCGTGGCGATCAACGTGAACGACGCGCGCATCCCTGACAACGCCGGCGCGAAGCCGATCGACGTGCCCATCCTCCCCGACGGCCCGGCGGCCTACTTCACGACGCTGCCGATCAAGGCCATGCTGCAGGCGCTGCTGGACGCCGGCGTGCGCGCGGAGGTGTCGCAGACGGCCGGCACCTTCGTGTGCAACCAGACCTTCTACGGCCTCATGCACCTGCTGGCGCAGCCGCAGTGGCAAGGCACGCGGGGCGGCCTGATCCACGTGCCCTGGCTGCCGGAACAGGGCACGCCCCACATGCGGCTGGAAGAACTGGTGCGGGGGCTGGAGATCGCGATCGCCACGGCGATCTCGACCCACCAGGACATCCGGAAAGAAGCGGGTGCATTGAGCTGACCTGCGGTCAGCGTATGCACCCGTCCCGGCGCAGGCCGGGACCTCGCCGGTCAGGCCGGACGCCGGATTCCCCGCCCGCACGCATGGCAAGGCCCCGGCCGTAAAATCCGCCGGTGTCCACCCTCAACGCCGACCTGCACTGCCATTCCGTCGTCTCGGATGGCACGCTCACGCCGGAGGTGCTGGCGGCCCGGGCCGCCGCCAATGGCGTGCAGCTGTGGGCACTGACGGACCATGACGAGATCGGCGGCCAGCACCGCGCCGCCGCCGCGGCCCGCGAGCACGGCATGCGCTATCTCACCGGCACCGAGATCTCGGTGACCTTCGCGCACGAGACGGTGCACATCGTGGGCCTGGGCTTCGATCCCGACGATCCGCAGATGCGTCGCGGCCTCGAAGCCACCCGCGGCGGCCGCGGCGCCCGGGCGCGGGAAATCGCCGCCGGCCTGGCCGCGGTGGGCATCCCCGACGCCTACGAAGGCGCGCTCAAGTACGTCGGCAATCCGGAACTCGTGTCGCGCACGCACTTCGCCCGCTTCCTGGTGGAAACCGGCGTGTGCAAGGACACGGGCGAGGTGTTCCGCCGCTTCCTCACCGAAGGCAAGCCCGGCTACGTGCCGCACCGCTGGGCCTCGCTGCGCGACGCCGTGCAGTGGATCACCGATGCCGGCGGCCTGGCCGTCATCGCGCACCCGGGCCGCTACCGCTTCACCGCCAACGAGGAATACGCGCTCTTCACCGAGTTCAAGGCGCATGGCGGACGCGGCGTCGAGGTGGTGACCGGCAGCCACACCACTTCCGAATACACGAAGTACGCCGAGACCGCCCGCGAGTTCGGCCTGGCCGCCTCGCGCGGCAGCGACTTCCACAGCCCCGACGAGAGCCATACCGACCTCGGGAAGCTGCCTCCCCTGCCCGCGCAGCTGACGCCGGTGTGGGAACTGCTGGCCGATCGCATCCTGTGAGCCCCGCTCCCGGGCACGCTCCCGCGCCCAACGCCCTCGCCGGCATCGCCCTGGTGATCGCCGCGAGCGCCTGCTTCGCGGCGCTGGACACCACCACCAAATACGTCAGCGCCGGCGTGCCGCTGCTGATGGCGCTGTGGTTCCGCTACGTCTTCCAGGCGGTGGCCACCACTGCCGTGGTGCTGCCCCTGCGCGGCATGCGCATCTGGCGCACGCGCCACCTCGCCTGGCAGCTGGTGCGCGGGCTGCTGCTGCTCACGAGCAGCCTGCTCGCGTTCGCGAGCCTGCGCCACATGCCCGTCGGCGAATTCACCGCCATCGTGATGATCACGCCGCTGGCGATCACGCTGATGGCCGCCACGGTGCTGAAGGAGCACGTGTCGCCCCTGCGCTGGCTGCTGGTGGCGGGCGGCTTCACGGGCACGCTGGTGATCATCCGCCCGGGCGGCGAGGCCTTCGGCTGGAGCAGCCTGCTGCCCCTGCTGCTGGTGGCCAGCAACGCCGCCTTCCAGGTCCTCACGAGCAAGCTCGCGCGCACCGAGGACCCGGTGACCATGCACCTCTACACCGGCTGGACCGGCACGCTGCTGTCCGCCCTGGCCCTGCCGTTCGTCTGGACGACGCTGCAGGATCCCTGGCTGTGGGCCGGCCTGGTCTTCATGGGCCTGACGGCGACCGTGGGCCACTTCATGCTGATCCTGGCCTACTACCGCGCCCCGGCCGCGACGCTCACGCCCTACCTGTACAGCCAGATCGGCTTCGCCATGCTGGGCGGCTTCCTGGTGTTCGCGCACCTTCCCGACCACCTGTCCCTGCTCGGGATCGGCATGATCGCGGTCTGCGGCGCCGCCGGCGCGTGGCTCACGGTGCGCGAGCGGCGCGGATCGGCCGCAGCCTGAATATGGCCCAATACTTCGAAGTCCATCCGGACAACCCGCAGCCACGCCTGCTGAAGCAGGCCGCCGCCATCCTCGCGAGCGGCGGTGTCGCCGCCGTGCCCACCGATTCCAGCTACGCCCTGGCCTGCCGCCTCGACGACAAGACGGCCGCCGACCGGCTGCGGCAGATCCGGCAGGTGGACGAGAAGCACCACTTCACGCTGCTGTGCCGCGACCTGAGCGAGCTCGCGAACTACGCGCGCGTGGACAACCGGCAGTACCGGCTGCTGAAGTCGGTCACGCCCGGGCCCTTCACCTTCATCCTCGACGCCACGCGCGAGGTGCCGCGGCGCGTGAGCCATCCGCAGCGCAAGACCATCGGCTTGCGCGTGCCGGACCACCGCGCGCTGCAGGCGCTGCTGGAGATCCACGGCGGGCCGCTGCTCGCCACCACGCTGGTCGATCCGCAGGAAGGCGAGGTGCTCAACGACGCCGAGGCGATCCGGCGCCGCTTCGAGAAGGTGCTGGACGCCGTGATCGGCGCCGGCGCCTGCCCCGACCAGCCGACCACGGTGGCCGACCTCACGCCCATGGGCACCGGCGGCGACCCCGTGCTGGTGCGCCAAGGCCGCGGCGATGCCTCGCTGCTGGGCCTCTGAGACAATGCACGGGTGGACTTCAACAACCTGATCCAGACCATCCTGATCTACGCGCTGCCGGTGCTCTTCGCGATCACCGTGCACGAAGCGGCCCACGGCTACGTGGCCCGCGCCCTGGGCGACAACACGGCCTACATGCTGGGACGCGTGACGCTCAACCCGATGAAGCACATCGACCCGATCGGCACCGTGGCGATGCCGCTGTTCCTGTACTTCGCCACCGCGGGCACCTTCCTCTTCGGCTATGCCAAGCCGGTGCCGGTGAACTTCGGACAGCTGCGCCGGCCCAAGCGCGACATGATCTGGGTGGCGCTGGCCGGCCCCGGCTCCAACATCATCCAGGCCCTGCTGTGGGCGATCGGCTTCACCGTGCTGCGCGGCATGGGCGTGGAAGAGCGCTTCTTCCTCCTCATGTGCATGGCCGGCGTGCTGGCCAACCTGGTGATGGCCGCCTTCAACCTGTTCCCGCTGCCGCCCCTGGACGGCGGCCGCATCCTCGTGGGCCTGCTGCCCGCGCGCCAGGCCTACGCGGTCAGCCGCATCGAGCCCTGGGGCTTCTTCATCGTGCTGGGCCTCGTGCTCCTGGGCATCGTGGGCACCTACTGGCTGCTACCCCTGCTGCAGCTGGGCTACGCCACGCTCGACTTCCTGAACCTCTCGACCCCGTTCCCCCGCATCCGATGAGCCAAGTCGTCCGCTACCTCACCGGCATCACCACGACCGGCACGCCGCACCTCGGCAACTACGTGGGCGCCATCCGGCCCACCGTGCAGGCCAGCCGCCTGCCCGGCACGGAGAACTTCTATTTCCTGGCCGACTACCACGCGCTGATCAAGTGCGACGAGCCGGCGCGCATCCAGCGCTCCACGCTGGAGATCGCCGCCTGCTGGCTCGCCTGCGGCCTCGACTGGGAGAAGGTGTTCTTCTACCGCCAGTCCGACGTGCCCGAGATCCCGGAACTGACCTGGCTGCTCACCTGCGTGACCGGCAAGGGCCTCCTGAACCGCGCGCATGCCTACAAGGCGCAGGTGGACAAGAACACCGCCGCGGGCGCCGACGTCGACGCCGACGTCACCATGGGCCTGTTCATGTACCCGGTGCTGATGGCCGCGGACATCCTGATGTTCAAGGCGCACCGCGTGCCCGTGGGCCGCGACCAGATCCAGCACATCGAGATGGCGCGCGACATGGCCGCGAGCTTCAACCACCTCTATGGCGAGCACTTGGTGCTGCCCGAGGCGCAGGTGGACGAATCCGTGGCGCTGCTCCCCGGCCTGGACGGCCGCAAGATGAGCAAGAGCTACGACAACGTGATCGGCCTGTTCGCCCCGCGCGAGCAGGTGCGCAAGCAGATCTTCTCGATCGTCACCGACTCGCGCGCGCCGGGCGAGCCCAAGGACACCGAAGGCTCGGCCCTGTTCCAGATCTACCAGGCCTTCGCCTCCGCGGAGGAGACGCAGAAGCTGCGCCAGGCCTACGCCGACGGCATCGCCTGGGCCGACGCCAAGCAGCTGCTGTTCGAGCGCATCGACCAGGAGATCGCGCCCAAGCGCGAACGCTACGAGCACCTGGTGGCCCATCCCGGCGAGCTGGAGGAAATCCTGCAGGCCGGCGCGTCCAAGGCGCGCGAGCGGGCCACGCCACTGATCCGCGAACTGCGCCACGCCGTGGGCCTGCGCAACCTGGCCTCCGGCGCCGGCGCGGCGAAGAAGGAAAAGGCGAAGACCGCCCTCCCGAGTTTCAAGCAGTACCGGGAGGCGGACGGCCGCTTCTACTTCAAGTTCGTGGACGCCCAGGGCCGGCTGCTGCTGCAAAGCACCGGCTTCGCCTCGCCCAAGGAAGCGGGCCAGTGCATCGCCGCCCTGAAGGAAAACCAGGCGCTGCCGCCGGCCGAAACCGCGGCCCCGCCCCCCGGAATCGCCGGGGACGAAGTCCTGGCCGCCCTAAAAGCACTCGCGGACGGCGGGAACTAATGAGTTAGTACGGACTTCTGATCGTACGAAACGTTATCCTTGCCGTTCCCACCCCTGAAGCCAAAGATTTGTCCAAACCCATGACCCTCTATGTCATCGACGACCATCCGCTGATGCGGGAGGCCGTCGTGATGCTGCTGCGCCGCATGCGACCGGGCGCCAACGTCGTCGAACTCGACCGCATCGGCGGCGTGGAATCGGCCGTGCGCCAGCACGGCAACCCGGACCTGATCACCCTGGACCTGAAGCTGCCCGATACCACGGGCACCTCCGGCGTCCACGAGCTGAAGAAGCTGTTCCCCGAGACGCCCCTGGCGGTGCTGTCCGCCTCGCCGGCGGCCGACGCCGAGGAGCAGTGCATCGAGGCCGGCGCCGACATCTACATCGAGAAGTCCTCCGGCGGCCAGGAGATCGGCAACGCCCTGCGCGCGCTGCTCTCCGCCGACGGCCAGTTCGAGGAACTCGCGCCCACCGACAGCAAGCTGTCCAAGCGGCAGAAGCAGCTGATCGTGATGCTCGATCGCGGCCTGTCCAACCGCGAGATCGCCGACGAACTGGGCATCAGCGAACATACGGTGAAGGTGCACCTGTGGCGCCTGTTCCGCCGCCTGGGTGTGAAGAGCCGCACCCAGACGATCCACTACGCGCGCACGCACGGCTTGCTGGTTTCCTGAGCGGCGCGTGCACCGGGGTGCGGCTTCGCGCGCACCGCCGGCCTACGACGGATCGGACAACCGGGCGACCGAAGCAACGGCCCGGTCCGCCGCCGCGGCCGGATCGGTGGGCAGCAACTGCAGCCGGAACACCGTGCCGCGTCCCACCCGCGAGGCGAACGTCAGCGGGTGCCCCAGGATGTGCGTGAGGCGGCCCACGATGTACAGGCCCAGCCCGAAGCCCTCCTCCGTGCCCGCGTGCGTGGGCACCTTGTAGAACTCTCGGAAGATCTCGCGCTGGTACGCCGGCGGGATGCCGGCGCCCGTGTCCCAGATCTCCACGCGCAGTCCCTGCGCGGTCGGGCGCGA
This sequence comes from Pseudomonadota bacterium, assembly GCA_023438115.1. Lineage (GTDB taxonomy): Bacteria > Pseudomonadota > Gammaproteobacteria > Burkholderiales > Burkholderiaceae_C > Ramlibacter. Next base: position 16,226 of record JAEZEB010000313.1, read on the forward strand.
GGCGAGCAGGATCCCGCCGCGCTGCGTGTACTTCACGGCGTTGGAGATCAGGTTGCCGATGATCCGCTGCAGCAGGATGCGGTCGGACATCGCCGTGCCGGGACAGGCGCGCACGCGGAACTGCAGCCCCTTCGCCTCGCACAAGGGGCGGTACTGCAATTCCAGTTCGTGGAGCAGGCTCTGCACGTTGATCTTCTCGATCGTCATGCGGATCTTTCCCGAGTCCAGCCGCGCCAGGTCGAACAGCGAATCGAACAGGCGGTTCACCGCCTTGGTGGACTCCACGATGCGCGGCGCGAGGTCCTGCACCAGCTCCGGCTCGGAAGCCAGCCAGTCGGCGTACAGGCCCAGCGCATGCACCGGTTGCCGGATGTCGTGGGCGGCGCTCGCCAGGAAGCGGTTCTTGATCTCCACCGCATCGAGGGCCGCCTGCGTCTGGCGCGTGAGCGATTCGATCAGCTGGTTGTTGCGGAACTGCAGTTCGAAGTTGCGCCTGTGCGTCTCGTGCAGGCGTTCGCCCGCGTGGCGCAGCACCTGCCACAGGATCAGGACCAGCGCCACCAGCCACCAGTGGTCCACCGGCCCCTGCAGCTGCAGCTCGAACACCATGCGCCAGGCCAGCACCGCGAGGACGGTGCCGGTGAGCGTGTCCAGGTAGGCGCGCATCGTGGCGCGCTGCGTCGACAGGCTGTTGATGGAGAACATCGCCAGGCCCGCCATCGCCAGCCAGCAGATGAACTGGTGCCCCAGCGATGCGCGGTCGAAGTACAGCGCGGTCGTCAGCCCCCACGCAAAGGCGGAGAACGGCCAGGCGAACCGGTGCCTGCGGAAGAAGGCCAGGTGTTCCTCCGGCCCCTGCTGCTGCACGTCGCGCGCATAGCGGCGCAGCACCGCCTGCCGCCAGGCAGCGGCCGCCGCCATCAGCACCATCCAGGCCGCCAGCAGCGGCGCCGGCGCTTCGTTCCACAGCACGCCCACGAGGGCAGCGGCCAGCACCCAGCCCACCGCCTGCGAGTGGCGCTGCGTACGCATCAGGCTGCGAACCAGTTCGGCCTCCACCCATTGCGCCTCCGCGGACGGCGAAAGAGGTGGGAGGGGCTCCGGTTTCATGCAGGCGAGTCTAGGGGATGCGCGTAAGGCGCCCGCACCGCGCGACGCGCTTCCGCAATTCCCTGTTCGACGGAAGGACGTCACCGACAAAGCTATGGGCATCGTCCTACATCGGCCGGGATGAAACGCCAACAGACTCTGCCGTTGCGTTGACCTGACGCCTTCGAGCCGGCAGCGCACCCCTGGACACGGGCGCCTGCCCTCCTGTTCGCAGACCAACCTAGACGAGGACCCCCATGGATTCCCAAACCGCCCACGACACCGAAGTCAAGCCCGCCGCCAAGAAGTCCCTGCGCGGTTTTGCCGCGATGGATCCGCAGCGCCAGCGCGAGATCGCCAGCTTGGGCGGCCGCGCGGCCCACCAGAGCGGCCACGCCCACGAGTTCACCAGCGAGGAAGCCCGCGCCGCCGGCAAGAAGCGCCACGCCCGCGCCGCTGCCGCCGCCGCTGTCCCCACCGAAGGCCCCCGCGCCTGAACCACGGGTGCGTAGGACGAGGCGGTCCCGGCCTGGGCCGCGGGGCTGACAGCCCCCGCCCCGGCCGGCCCCTAGGATGGCTCCATGCCATCCCGCCAGGAAGCCTCCTCCGCGCTCCGCACCGATTCCCGCACGCCGGCGCAAGCGCAAGCTTCGCCGGCGTCGCTTCTCGGGCGGCCGGCCGCGCGCCAGCACGCCCAGCGCCTGGCGGAGGCCAGCCGGGCCCTGTGGGTCGCCACCCTCTCGCTCATGACCGCCTTCATGCAGACGGCCGCGCCCGCGCACCGCTACCTGCTGGCGCGCCGCATCTCGCGCAACTTCGACACCCTGTCGCGCCAGGAATGCTTCGACGCCGGCTGCCGCGCCAGCTTCGTGCGCCTGTCCGGCCGCTGGCAGGCGCGGGCCGAGCAGCTGGCGCCTGAAGGCCCGCGACCCGCGACGGGACTGCAGCGCCTCTTCTCCTGAGGACAGGTGCGCCCGCAAGGGGCCTGCACCTACAGGACGGTCGGAGCGCGTCCGACAAGGCACTGCCGCGCCGCTTCGGACACTGCGGGGAAACATCTGGAAGCACGATGGCAGAAACCCAAGGCATGGCCAAGACCTCCACGCGTTCGCTGTGGAAAGGCGCCATCACGTTCGGGCTGGTGCACATCCCGATCGGGCTGTATTCGGCCACCGAGGAGAGCGACGTCGACTTCGACTGGCTCGACAAGCGCACCATGGATCCCGTCGGCTACAAGCGCGTGAACAAGCGCACCGGCCGCGAGATCGACAAGGAAGACATCGTCAAGGGTATCGCCCACGGCAAGGGCAACTACGTGGTGCTCTCCGCCCAGGAGATCGCCGAAGCCTATCCGCGCACGACGCAGACCATCGAGATCGAGACTTTCGTCGACATCGACGAAGTGCCCTTCGTCTACCTCGAGAAGCCCTACTACACCGCCCCGGTCAACAAGGGCGAGAAGGTCTACGCGCTGCTGCGCGAGGCCTTGCGCGAAACCGGCAAGGCGGCCATCGGCCGCGTGGTGATCCGCAGCAAGCAGCACCTGGCGGTGGTGATGCCCTGCGGCCCCGCGCTGGTGCTGAACCTGTTGCGCTGGGGCGGCGAGATCCGCTCCTGGGAAGACCTGCCGCTGCCGAAGCGCGGCAAGGCCGCGGGCATCCGCGATGCGGAAATGAAGATGGCCCGCCAGCTGATCGAAGACATGAGCGGCCACTGGAGCGCGGAGGATTTTCGCGACGAGTTCCACGACGCGATCATGAAGCTGGTGGCCGCCAAGGCCAAGGCGGGCGACACCGAGACGGTGGAGCCGCTGGAGGAAGCGCCCGAGAGCCAGGGCGCGGACGTCATCGACCTCACCGAGCTGCTGCGGCGCAGCCTGCGCGGTGGGGGCACGGCGGCCGCTCCCGCGAAGAAGCCTGCACGCACCGCAGCGAAAAAATCGTCATCGAGCCGCGGCACGCGCAAGCCAGCGCAGGAGCGCGCCGCCGCCTCGTCCGGCAGCCGCAAGCGCGCGAGCGCGAAGAAGCCGGCGACCAAGGCCACGCGCGCGCGGCGCGCCGCCTGAGCAGGAGGCCCGCCATGGACAGCACGACCTATCTCGCCGCCTGGCTGCTCGCCGCCCTCGTGGGCGTCGCGGGCCTCAGCTGGCTGCTGGCGCGCCACAGGCAGCGCGAGGACATGCGCCAGGAACAGGCGCAGCGCCTGCTGGACGCGCTGCAGCGCTACTCGCACTGGGTTTGCGCCCAGCGCCTGGCGGCGGTCTTCCAGGGCGAAGGCCCAGAAGCCGCCGCCGCGCTGGACGAGGCCTGCACCATCCGCCTGGCCTGGTTCCCGGACCTGGCCGGCGACATGGCGCAACTGCTGGCCGTGCACAACCGCATCATCGGTTTCCTCGCGACGCAGCAGGCGCTCTGGCTGCGCGACCCCGAACACTGGCTCGAATCCGAGCACGACAAGCGTTTCCTGGCGCTGTGGCACCAGCACCGCTTCGCCCTGCAGGCGCTGCAGGCGCGGCTCGCGCAGGCCACGCGTGTCCGCATCCAGCCCTCCTCCACGCCCGCGCGCCGATCGACCTATGCATGAAGAATCCACGACAACCGAAACGGAAGACACCATGAACAGGCCCCTGGGCACCCTGGGCGCCGCCGCCGCGGGCGCGCTCGCCATGTATTACCTCGATCCGGACCTGGGCGCGCGGCGCCGGGCCCGGCTGGCCGAACTGGTG
>JAEZEB010000290.1 GCA_023438115.1 Pseudomonadota bacterium
CTGGTAGATCGCCTCGTCGGACAGCGCGAGCATCAGGCGCTCGAAGCCGACCGAGAAGCCGCAGGCCTTCACCTGGCGGCCGAGGAAGCGGCCCACCATGTTGTCGTAGCGGCCGCCGCCGCCCAGCGAGAACGAGAAGTCGGGATGCGCCACCTCGAACACCGCGCCGGTGTAGTAGCCCATGCCGCGCACCAGCGTCGGATCGAAGGCGATGCCCCAGGCGTCGGAGGCGAACTCGCGCACGGTGTTCGTGATGGCTTCGAGTTCGGCCACGACGGCGGGATCCACGTCCAGCTGGAAGTCGCGGATGAAGCTCGCGGCGTCCATCTGCTTCGCGTTCGCCGCCTCCAGGATGGGGCGCAGCTTCTGCGTGCCGGCGCCCATGGGTTCGAGTTCGGCCAGCACTTCGTCGACACCGATCTTGTCCAGCTTGTCGAGCGTGATCAGCGCCTTGCCGTGCAGTTCGTCCGCGATGCCCATGCGGCGGCACATGGCGGAGAGCACCGCGCGGTGGTTGAGGCGGATGGTGAAGTTGCGCAGGCCGACGGACTGCAGGCCCGAGCCCGCGGCCAGCAGCACGTCGATCTCGGCGTGCGGCGCATCCAGGCCCAGGATGTCCACGTCGCACTGGATGAACTGGCGGAAGCGCCCCTTCTGCGGCCGCTCGGCGCGCCACACGGGGCCGATCTGCAGCGACTTGAAGGGCGTGGGCAGGCTCGCGTGGTTGGCGGCGATGTAGCGCGCCAGCGGCACGGTGAGGTCGAAGCGCAGGCCGGCGTCGGCAAGCTGGTCGGGCGACGCAGCCGCCTCGGCCTTCTCGCCGCGCTTGAGGACCTTGAAGATCAGCTTCTCGTTCTCGCCGCCTTCGCTGCCCACCAGCACTTCCAGGCGCTCCAGCGCCGGCGTCTCGATGCGGTGGAAGCCCCAGCGGGCAAAGTTGCCGGCGATCTGGCCGACGACGCGTTCGCGGCGCTCCACGTCCTGCGGCAGGAAATCGCGCATGCCGCGAAACGGATTGGGGTCGATCTTCTTGTTCATGGCCTGGAACCTGCGGCTATTCTAAGTGGCGGCCGGGGGCCTCCCTGGAGCCGCGTTGACAGCCCCGGGGCACTCGCATACGCTGGACCGATGGCCGATACCCCCGCTACCGCATCCCCGGGTGCCCCTCCGAGCCCCGCCGCGGAAGCCGCGCGGTACGCGCTGCTGCGCCGGCTCGCGCCTTCCATGCGGCACCACCTGGTGGTGAACCTGCAGCCGATCGGCATGATCTACGAGGTGATGGACCGTCGCCTGCGCGCGGACGAACCCGACCTCGGGCACGTGCGCGACAGCGCCGGCAAGATCAACGGCTTCGCCCGCGCTGCGCTGCAGTCCTGCATCGACGTGGTCGGCTGGATCGCGCCGGACGATACCGCCGGCATCACGCCGGAGGAGGCCGTGCGCGAATGCGCGGCCCTGCTGGCCACCAGCCTCAGCTTTCGCGGCTACGCGCTGCGCAACGGCGTGGGCCCCATGCCGCGGCGCGTGCGCCGCTCGGCGATGCGCAGCATGCTGCCGGCGGTGCTGATCCACTGCACCGACCACATCCCCGCGCCGTCCGACCTGGAACTCGCCGCGGTGGCCGAGGGCGGCACCCTCTGCCTCACGGTGACCTGCCGTGAAACGCAGGGCGGGCAGGCGTTCACCGGCGAGCCCAACTACCGGAAGATCGTATGGGACGACCTGCAGGCGCTGGCGGCGGCGGACGGCGTCGCGCTGCAGCGCGAAGGCACCAGCATCACGCTGCGGCTGCCCTGGCTCGACTGAAGCCCAGCTTCCTCATCGCCGCGGCGAGGGGCGCGCGGCTCTTCTCGTAGTCGGCCCAGGGTTCGTTGCCTTCGTCCAGCCGCGTGTGCAGCGTGGACACCGTCCAGTGCGCGCCGCCCTTGAGCGTCATGAGTTCGTCCCAGCGCACCGGCACGGAGATGCCCATGCCGGGCCGCGCGCGCGCCGACCACGCGCACACCGTCGTCGCGCCGTAGCCGTTGCGCAGGTAGTCGATGAAGAAGCGACCCACCCGGTTCTTCGGCCCGCTCTTGGCGACGAAGCGATCGGGCAGCGTGCGCGCGAGGTGCTGCACCACGGCCTGCGAGAAGTCCTTCACCGTGTCCCAGTCGAACTGGCGCCTGAGCGGCACCACGAGGTGCAGGCCCTTGCCGCCGCTGGTCTTGAGGAAGCAGGGCAGCTGCAACTCCTCCAGCATCGTGCGCACCAGCTGCGCGGCTTCCTGGATCTGCGGCCAGGTGACGCCCTCGCCGGGGTCGATGTCGAAGGTCATGCGGTCCGGCTTGCCGATGCTCGTCTTCACGCCGTTCCAGGTGTGGAACTCGATCACGTTCATCTGCGCCGCCGAGAGCAGGCCTTCGGGACTCGCGATCTCCAGCATCGCGGGATGGCCCGGGAAGATCGCCGGATCGAGCTGCGCGACGCCGGCCATCTTGTAGCGCTCCAGGTGCTTCTGGAAGAACAGCTGCCCTTCGATGCCGTCCGGCGCGCGCACCATCGCGATGGGCCGGCCCTTCAGGTGCTCCATCATCAGCGGCGCCACCAGCGCGTAGTAGCGCACCAGGTCGATCTTGGTGAGGCCGCTTTGCGGATCCACCACGCGGCCGGGGTTGCTGATGCGCAGCGATGGAGGCAGCAGGCTGGCGGGTGCGTCCGCCTTCGCCGGACCCTTCGTTGCCTTCTTCGCGGCGCGGCGCGGCTTGCCGGCCGCCTTCCCGTCCGGGCCCGGCGCATGCTGCGCCTCCTCGACACCGATCGCTTCCGCCGGCTTGTCCGTGCGCAGGCCGTGGAACACCGCGTGCCGGATCTTGCCGTCGCGGGTCCATTCGCCGAAGGACACTTCGCAGACCAGGTAGGGATCGACCCAGTGCGCCGCCCGCGGCAGGCCGGCGCCGGCGGTGAACGGCACGCGCGTGCGCGCCAGCGCATCGAGGCGCGCGCGCAGGTCCTTCAGCGTGGCCTCGTTGAAACCGGTACCCACGTTGCCGGCGTAGCGCAGTTCGCCGTCATCGCCGTGCACGCCCAGCAGCAACGAGCCGATGCCGGTGCGGCTGCCCTTCGGGTCGGTCCAGCCGCCGATCACGAACTCCTGGCGCAGCTTGCATTTGAGCTTGATCCAGTCGCTGGAGCGGCGGCACACGTAGCCCGAGTCGCGCCGCTTGGCGATCACGCCTTCCAGGCCCAGCCGGCAGGCGGAATCCAGCATCTGGCGCGCGGGCACGTCGAAGACCTCGCTGAAGCGCACGTTGGTATGCGGCTTGCGCTCCACGATGCGGCGCAGCACCTCGCGCCGCTGCTCCAGCGGCACGTCGCGCAGGTCGTGGCCGGCGCAGTAGGGCAGGTCGAACAGGTAGTAGACGATGCGCTCGGTGTGCGCGCTGTCGAAGGCGCCCTGCAGCGCCTGGAAGTCGGCCGGCACGTCTTCGCCCGGCATGATGATCTCGCCGTCGTACCAGCCGTCCGGGAGTTCCATGGAACGCAGCGCGTCCAGCAGGCCGGGCAGGCGCGAGGACCAGTCGTTGCCGTTGCGCGTGAGCAGCTTGACCTCACCGCCTTCGGCGCGCGCGAGCATGCGGTAGCCGTCGAACTTGATCTCGAAGATCCAGCCTTCCGGGTCCTTTGGCGGCTCGTCGACGAGCACGGCCAGTTCCGGTTGCAGCGTTTCGGGTAGCGGCGCGGGGATGGCGCCTTCCGGGGGACCCGCCGCCGACGCTGCGGCCGCGCCCGGGACCTCGGGGGCTTCCGGCCGGTCCGCGAGGGATTGCACGCTGTCAGGCATCTCGTCCACCACGCTGTATTCTGCGGCGGGACGCGCGAAGCCGTCGCGTTCCTTGATCAGCAGCCAGGGATCGGCGCGGCCGTTGCCGCGGCCCTTCATGCGCACCAGCGTCCAGTGCCCATGCAGCTTGTGGCCGCGCAACTCGAACTTGAGCTTGCCGGCGCGCATGCCCTTGTGCGGATCCTCCAGCGGGATCCACGTGCCCTTGTCCCAGATGATCACCTTGCCGGCGCCATAGTTGCCGGCCGGGATCGTGCCCTCGAAGCGGTTGTACGCGATGGGATGGTCCTCGGTGGGCATCGCCATGCGCTTGTCAGCGGGATCGAAGCTGGGCCCCTTGGGGACGGCCCAGCTCTTCATCGTGCCTTCGAGCTCGAGGCGGAAGTCGTAGTGCAGCCGCGTCGCCCAGTGCTTCTGGACGACGAAGCTGCGGGCCGCCTCGTTCGCCACGCCCCCCTCGGCGGGTTCGGGCGTGGCGTCGAAGTTGCGCTTCTCGCGATAGGTCTTGAGGGCGCTGCGGTCGGCCATCAGGCGCCGGCGCGGAACTGGTCGCGCAGCATCTTCACCTGGTCGTGGTTGCGCTGCACGCCCTGGAACTGGCGTTCCACCACCATGCGCACCGTGGACGGCAGGTTCTTCTGCAGGGCCTTGGCGTAGCGCGCCTTGGCGTTGTCCTCGCCGCGCTCGGCTTCCTCCAGCACCGCCTTGTCGTCGTAGGTGGTCAGCTTGGACTTGATGGACACCCAGCCGCGGTGCATGGCGCCCATGGCGCTGCCGCCGTCTTCCGGCGTCGCGCCGAGTTCCCGCAGCAGCTGGTTGAGTTCCTGCGCGCCGCGGCGGCAGTCGTCCGCGCGCTGCAGGAAGGTGGACTTCAGGTCTTCGCGGCTGGCCTGCTCGGCGCACTCGCGGAAGCCGTACTCGCCGTCCTTGCAGCACTCCACCAGGTCCTTCAATACGTCGATCACGTCGCCGCGGTCGCCTTCCTCGTTGCCGGCCTGCTGCATCGCGCCCACCGCGCCGGCGGCGCCCACAGCGGCCGCGGCGCCGTCGCCATGGGCCGCGGCCATCGAGGTGCCGCCCGCCGC
>JAEZEB010000359.1 GCA_023438115.1 Pseudomonadota bacterium
GGCCCGCTCGGCGCCTTCCGGGTCGCCCGCGATGACGGCATCGACCACCGCCCGGTGCAGCGGCAGCGAGTTGCGCGGCCCGTCCTTGCGGGTGGTGGAGACCTCGAAGCTGGTGCGCAGCAGCGCCGACAGCGCCTTGGACATCTGCACCATCATGCGGTTGTGGCCGGCGCGCAGCAGGCCCTGGTGGAAGCGCAGGTCGTGGGCGACGTAGTCGCCGCCCTCTTCCACCGCCTTCTTCATGCCGGCGAAGGCCGCTTCGATGGCGGCGAGGTCGGCGGCGGTGCGGCGCTCGGCCGCCATGCGCACGGCCGCCGGCTCGACCACCCGGCGCAGCTCCTGCAGGTCGCGCAGGAACTCGCGCGTGAGCCCCGCCTGCGTCTGCCAGACGATGACGGCGGGGTCGAACCAGTTCCACTGGTCGTCCGGCAGCACGCGGGTGCCGACCTTGGGTCCGGTGGACACCAACCCCTTGGCGACCAGCGACTTCACCGCCTCGCGCACCACGGTGCGGCTGACGCCGAGCTCCTCGCCCAGGAGCGGCTCTGGGGGCATGCTGGCGCCGGCGGCGTAGCGGCCGCCGACGATGGCGGCGCCCAGCAGGTCGAGCGCGGTGGCGGAAACGTTCTTGATCATGGTTTGCACGGAAGCGGGCGCAATCGTATGACCATAAGATGATTGATCGATCAGGACCAACCCTATGACCAATACCAGGAAACCCCCCTCCGAACTCCGCTCGCAGCAATGGTTCGGCCGCCAGGACCGCGACGGCTTCGCCTACCGCAGCTGGCTCAAGGGCAAGGGCATTCCCCACGACCAGTTCGACGGGCGGCCCGTCATCGGCATCTGCAACACCTTCAGCGAGCTCACGCCCTGCAACTCGCATTTCCGCACGCTCGCGGAGCAGGTGAAGATCGGCGTCTACGAAGCCGGCGGGTTTCCGCTGGAGTTCCCCGTGATGTCGCTGGGCGAGACGCTGCTGCGGCCCACGGCCATGCTCTATCGCAACCTCGCGAGCATGGACGTGGAGGAATCGATCCGAGGCAACCCCGTGGACGGTGTCGTGCTCCTCATGGGCTGCGACAAGACCACGCCCTCGCTGCTGATGGGAGCCTCCAGCGTGGACCTGCCTACCATCGGCGTGTCGGGCGGGCCGATGCTCTCGGGCAAGTGGCGCGGCCAGGAGCTCGGCTCGGGCACCGGCGTGTGGAGCATGAGCGAGCAGGTACGCGCGGGCACGCTGAAGCTGCAGGACTTCTTCGAGGCCGAAAGCTGCATGCACCGCAGCCACGGCCACTGCATGACGATGGGCACCGCATCCACCATGGCGAGCATGGTCGAGGCGCTGGGCGTGGGCCTGCCGGGCAACGCGGCCTATCCCGCCGTCGACGGCCGCCGCAACGTGCTGGCCCGCATGGCCGGCCGGCGCGTCGTGGAGATGGTGCATGCGGACCAGAAGCTCTCGACCATCCTCACGCGCCAGGCCTTCGAGAACGCGATCCGCACGCTGGCGGCGATCGGCGGATCCACCAACGCGGTGATCCACCTGATCGCCATCGCGCGCCGCATCGGCGTGGAACTCGCGGTGGAGGACTTCGACCGCCTCGGCAGCGAGATGCCCTGCCTGGTCAACCTGCAGCCCTCGGGCCGCTTCCTGATGGAGGACTTCTGCTACGCCGGCGGCCTGCCCGCGGTGATGAAGGAGATCCGCGAGCACCTGCACCTGGACGCCGTCACGGCCAACGGGCGCACCGTGGGCGAGAACATCGCGGACGCGCAGAACTTCAATCCCGAAGTGATCCAGCCGCTGGCCGCGCCCTTCAAGGACAAGGCCGGCATCGCGGTGCTGCGCGGGAACCTCGCGCCGCGCGGCGCGGTGATCAAGCCGAGCGCCGCCACGCCCGAACTGATGGTGCACCGCGGCCGCGCCGTGGTGTTCGAGGACATCGAGGACTTCCACAAGCGCATCGACGACGAAAACCTGGACGTCGACGAGACCTGCGTGCTGGTGCTGAAGAACTGCGGCCCCAAGGGCTACCCCGGCATGGCCGAAGTGGGCAACATGCCGCTGCCGCCCAAGGTGCTGCGCAAGGGCATCACGGACATGGTGCGCATCAGCGACGCGCGCATGAGCGGCACCGCCTACGGTACCGTGGTGCTGCACACCGCGCCCGAGGCGGCCGCGGGCGGGCCGCTGGCGCTCGTGCGCAACGGCGACATCATCGAGCTGGACGTGCCCAGGCGCCGCATCCACCTGGACGTGAGCGAGGAGGAGCTCGCGCGCCGCCGCGCGGCCTGGCAGCCGCCGAAGCCGCCGCTCTCCTCGGGCTACTGGAAGCTGTACGTCGACCACGTGCTGCAGGCCGACGAAGGCGTGGACCTGGACTTCCTGGTGGGCAAGCGCGGCGCCTTCGTGCCGCGGGACAACCATTGAAGCCGTCCCTCGTTGCGGTCGACTGGGGCACCTCGTCGCTGCGCGCGGCACGCATCGCGGCTGACGGCACGGTGCTGGAGGAACGCGCCTCGTCGCGCGGCATCCTCACCGTTGCCGCCGGCGGCTTCCCGCAGGTGCTGCAGGACACCTGCGGCGACAGGCTCGCCGGCGATTCGCTGTGCCTCGTGAGCGGAATGGCCGGCAGCCGGCAGGGCTGGCGCGAGGCGCCCTATGTAGCCTGTCCCGCGGGCTTCGCGGAGGTCGCGGCGCAGCTGACGTGGATCGAGCCGGGCCGCATCGCGCTCGTGCCGGGCCAGTGCTGCGAGACACGCGGCGTGCCGGACGTGATGCGCGGCGAGGAAGTGCAGGTGTTCGGCGCGCTCGACCTGCTGGGGAAGCGGGACGCGATCCTGGTTCTTCCCGGCACGCACAGCAAGCGCGTTCACGTGGAGGACCGCCGCATCGTGGCCTTCACCACCTTCATGACCGGCGAGGTGTATGCGCTGCTGCGGCAACATTCCATCCTGGCACGCACGCTGCCGGCGGACGAACCACCGCTTGACGAAGCCGCCTTCACGCGCGGCGTGCTGCATGCGCGCGAAGCCGGAGGCCTGCTGCAGGCGGCCTTCAGCGCCCGCACGCTCGCGCTGTTCGAGCGCATGGCGCAGGCGGCGCTGGCGAGCTATCTTTCGGGACTCGTGATCGGCGAGGAACTGCGCGCCGGCGCTCCGTCCGAAGAGCCCCTGGTGCTGGTCGGCAGCACCGCGCTCACCGCGCGCTACGCGCTGGCGCTGCGCACCCTCGGACAGGAGGCGCGCGCACTCGGACCGGAAGCCGGCTGGCGCGGCCTGCACGCGCTGGCACGAACGCTGGAGCAAGCATGAACCCGGAACTCTCCGCCGCCTGGCAGCGCGGCCTGGACACCCTGCCGCTGGTGGCGATCCTGCGCGGCATTGCTCCCGCCGAAGCGGAGGCGGTCGGCGACGCACTGCATGCGGCCGGCTGGCGGCTGCTGGAAGTGCCGCTCAATTCGCCGCAGCCTCTGCAAAGCATCGAGCGACTTGCGCAGCGCTTTCCCGATGCGGTCGTCGGCGCGGGTACGGTGCGCACCGCCGATGAGGTGCGGCAGGTGCACGCAGCCGGCGGCCGCCTCGTCGTCTGCCCGCATTTCGACACGCGGGTCGTCGAAGCCGCGGTGCAACTGGGCATGGTGGCGCTGCCCGGCGTGATGACGCCGACCGAAGCCTTCGCCGCGCTGGACGCCGGCGCCACGGGCCTGAAGCTCTTCCCCGCGGAAACGGTCCCGCCGGCCGCCGTGAAGGCACTGCGTGCCGTGCTGCCGCCCGAGGTGCTGCTGTTCCCCGTCGGCGGCATCACGCCCACCAGCATGGCGGCCTACCGCGCCGCGGGCGCCGGCGGCTTCGGCATCGGCTCGGCGCTGTACAAGCCGGACATGGATGCGCAGGGCGTCGCCGCGAGCGCGCGTGCTTTCGTTGACGCGTGGGCGGGTACCATGCGCGCATGAACAGCGCGCCCTCTTCCTCCTCCGTTTCCTTCGGCCTCGCGGGCAAGACCTGCATCGTCACCGGCGCCGCGCAAGGCATCGGCGAAGCCTGCGCCCGCCGCTTCGCGCGCGAGGGCGCGAAAGTCATCGTGGCCGACGTCGACGACGCGCGCGGCGAAGCCCTCGCCCGCGAACTGGGCGGGCAGTACGTCCACTGCGACGTCGGCGACAAGGTGCAGGTGGAGACACTGGTGCAGCAGGTCCTGCTGAGCCACGGCCGCATCGACGTGCTGGTGAACAACGCCGGCATCTTCAAGGCCGCCGATTTCCTGGACGTGAGCGAAGCCGACTTCGACGCGGTGATCCGCGTCAACCTCAAGGGATCGTTCCTGGTGGGCCAGGCCGTCGCGCGCGAGATGGTCAAGGCCGGTGGCGGCTCCATCGTCAACATGAGCTCGGTGAACGCGGTGATGGCCATCCCCAGCATCGCCAGCTACAACATGAGCAAGGGCGGCATCAACCAGCTCACGCGCGCGATGGCGCTGGCCCTGGCCGACCATGGCATCCGCGTCAACGCGGTCGCGCCGGGCACGATCGCGACGGAGCTGGCGGCCAAGGCCGTGCTCACGAGCGAGGACGCGAAGAAGAAGATCCTGAGCCGCACGCCGCTCAAGCGGCTGGGCGAGCCGGCCGAGGTGGCCGACGTCGTGGCCTGGCTCGCCAGTGATGCGGCAAGCTACGTCACGGGGGAGATCGTGGTGGTGGACGGCGGGCGCATGGCCCTCAACTACACCGTGCCGGTCTAGCGGCCGCGGCGCGGGGCCGCCGCCTTGCGGGCCGGCGCGCGGCGGGGCGCGGCGGCGTCCTGCTCCTGCATGTATTCACGGATCAACCGGCGCACCACCTGCGATGGCGTCATGTCCTGCGTGCGGCAGAGCTCCTCGAACGCTTGCTTCTTGGCGGGATCGATCAGGATGGTCAAGCGGGCGGTTTTCAGCTCCATGCGCGAACGGTTCCGATGTTAATCGGATTGTAATTAGTTTCCGTCCGCCCGGGGCGCGTTTCAGTCGGGCGAGGCCCGCCGCCTGCCTGGCGGCTCGATTCCGTGCTTGACGAGGTACTCCCGGATCAACTGGCGGACCACCTGGGAGGCGGTGATGTCCTGGGAGGCGCACAGCGCCTCGAACGCCTTCTTCTTCTCAGCGTCGATGAGGACGGTGAGGCGCGCGGGTTTGTCTTCCATGCGATCGTTTTCGTCTGCGGACATGATAATAACCTGTGTCTATCATGTGACTTCGATGCTAGTACCTGCGCGGGTCGGCGGCAGCGGCGCGACGAGGACGGAAAGAGCCGGTGCATGGCTCTTCTTTTTGTAGGCGGGTTTCAGCGCTGAGCCAAGAGGCTTTACGCCTGCGGGCCGCAAGCAGGGAGCTTCAGGCCGCGGCGGGTGCGCCGGCGCGCTGCAGCCGGGCTTCGCGAATGGGCAGGTGGATCAGCGCGGCGCCGATCGCCAGCACGATGTCCGCGTACCAGAACCAGTCGTAGTCGCCGGTCCACTCGAACACCTTGCCGCCCAGCCAGGAACCGAAGAAGGCGCCCACCTGGTGCGTGAGCATCACCACGCCGAACAGCGTGGCCATGTTCGCCGGGCCGAAGAACTTGGTGACCAGGCCGGCGGTCGGCGGCACGGTCGACAGGTAGGTGAGGCCCATCACGGCGGAGAACACCAGCACCACCGTGCCGGTCTTGGGCGCGAGCAGGAACAGCAGCACCGCCACCGCACGCGTCGCATAGATCAGCGCCAGCAGCGACTTCATGCGCCAGCGGCCCACGGCCCAGCCCACCGCGAGGCTGCCGACGATGTTGAACAGCCCCAGCATCGCGAGCGCCCAGCCGCCCCATTGCGTCGGCAAGCCGCAGGCTTCGATCACGCCGGGCAGGTGCACGGCCAGGAAGGCCACGTGGAAGCCGCAGACGAAGAAGCCCATCGCGAGCAGCACGTAGCCGGGATGGCGCAAGGCCTGCGCCACCGCCGCGCGCGCACCGACGGGCCGCGCATCCGGCACCACGGCGGGCGCCGCGGCTGCCGTGCCGCGCAACACCCACGCGGCCGGCAGGCACAGCAAGGTCATGAGCGCCAGGGCCTGCATCGCGGAGCCCCAGCCGATGCCGACGATCAGCGCGGCGGCGATGGGCGCGGTGACGAACTGGCCCAGCGAGCCGCCGGCATTCACGATGCCGGTGGCGATGCCGCGCCGCGCCGGCGAGATCATGCGCACGGCGGCGGACATCAGCACCGCCGGTCCCGCGAGGCCGGAGCCGCCGGAAGCCAGCACGCCGATGGCGAAGATCAGGCCGAGAGTGGTGCTCATGAGCGGCGTGATGAAGGTGCCGATGGCGAGCAGCACGATGCCGGCCACCAGAACGCGGCCGGCGCCGTAGCGGTCGGCCAGCGCGCCCGCGAAGGGTTGCGTGAGGCCCCACCACAGCTGCCCGAAGGCGAAGGCGAGGCTGATGCTGCCCAGGCCCAGCCCGGTGGACGTGTTGAGCGCCGGCAGGAACAGCCCCATGCTCTGGCGCGCGCCCATCGTCAGCGCGAAGGTTCCGCCGGCGGCCAGCATCACGAGCCAGAAGGCCGCGCGGCGCAGCTTCGCGTCAGTCATCGAACCCTCCTTCGGGGACGTCCGCCAGCAGGTCCTGGCATTCGTCGAGCAGCGCATGCAACGCTACCACGCGCTGCGTGCCGAGTCGCTGGTTCAGTGTCTCCTGCGCCACACGCCAGCGGCGCTGTGCCTCCTGGCGCTTCTCGCGCCCGGCAGGCGTGACGCTCACCAGGCGGCTGCGCGCATCGGGGCCCGCGTCCATCGCCAGCAGGCCGGCGTCGATCAGCGGCCGCAGGTTGCGCGTGAGGGTGGACGGCTCCACCTTCATCGCCCTTGCGAGGTCCACGGGGCGCAGAGGACCCAGCTTCACCACGTACGACAGCAGCGAGTACTGCGTGCCGCGCAGTCCCGTCTTGCCGACTTCGGCGTCGTAGAGCTGCGCCACGCGGCGCATCAGCTGGCGCAGCTTGAGGTTGGTGCAGCCCTGCGGCTTGACAGCGGTGTCCATCACTGATTATTGTAGCTGCAATTATTGCATATGCAACCATGGAGCAAGGCATGGCACGGGAAGAGGTTCTGCAGGCGTGGCTGGAGCGCGAGCGCGAAGTCAACGCGCGCATCGGGGCCGGCGCGGGCTGGGGCGTCGCGCGGCCCGAACAGGCGGCCGGGCGCAGCGGGCTGGATCTGCTGCAGTCGATGCTGCGCGGTGAACTGCCCGCACCTCCGATCGCGCGCACGCTGGATTTCCAGCTGCTGGAAGTGGAGGAAGGCCGCGCGCTCTTCCAGGGCACGCCCGGCACGGCGCACCTCAATCCCATGGGCACGGTGCACGGCGGCTGGTATGCGACGCTGCTGGATTCGGCGCTGGGTTGCGCAGTACACACGATGATGCCGGCCGGACGCGGCTACACCACGGCGGAACTCGGCGTGAACCTGGTGAAGGCCATCCCGTTGAAGGTGCAGCGCGTGCGCGCGGAAGGCCGCGTGCTGCATTGCGGCCGGCAGCTGGCGACCGCCGAGGCGCGGCTGTTCGGGCCGGACGGCACGCTGTACGCGCATGCGACGACGACTTGCCTCGTGTTCGAGTTGAAGTAGGCGCCTCTGTCGGGGTTCGGCTTCGCGCTCACCGCCGACCTACGAGCGGAACATCGTAGGGTGGGCAGCTTGCTGCCCACCAT
>JAEZEB010000376.1 GCA_023438115.1 Pseudomonadota bacterium
CACTCGCGCCCGCGCCGCTCGTGCCGCCGCTGCTACCGCTGCCGCCGACACCGGCTCCCACGCCTGCGCCGACACCACCGACGCCGCCCACGCCGGCGCCCACGCCGCCTGCGCCCACACCCGCGCCGACGCCCACGCCCTGGGCGGTGGCCACGCCCAATCCGCCCGCCATCGCGGTGGCCAGCAGGGCCAGCCGCCAGTTTTTCGTCTTCGTCCTGTCCATGAATCGCATCTCCTGAAAGAAAGGGTCCGGCGCGCTGCCTTGCCGCGCCGGAAATGTCCTGCCATCGTGCGGGAAGGCCGAGCGGCCTGTCCGTCGGCAACGCGCCCACGGTCCTGTACGGGTTGGCCGACACGTCCCCTGGCTCAGCGGCCGTGCCATTGACGTTGATGCTCTCATTCGGATAGCAGACCCGGCGCGGGCGGAAGCGGCTAGCATCGCCGCACACCGCAGAACCACAAGGCCTTTCGCATGTTCCGCTCCTTCTTTCTCTCCCGCCGCTGGCTGCCCTGGTCCATCCTGGGCACTGCGCTGATCCTCTTCGCCACCTGGTACCGCGTGCAGCTGGACGTGCAGATCAACGAGTGGTTCGGGACCTTCTACGACCTGGTGCAGAACGCGCTGTCCAGGCCCGGGAGCATCACGCTGCCGCAGTACTGGCAGCAGCTGTCCACCTTCCTGTCCATCGCCATGATCTACATCACGGTGGCGGTGGTGCTGGACTTCTTCATCAAGCACTACGTGTTCCGTTGGCGCACGGCGATGAACGACTTCTACATGGCGCACTGGCAGAAGCTGCGCACGGTGGAGGGCGCGGCGCAGCGCGTGCAGGAGGACACGATGCGCTTCGCGCGCATCATGGAAGGCCTCGGCGTGGAGCTGATGCGCAGCCTCATGACGCTCGCGGCCTTCCTGCCCATCCTGTGGGTGCTGTCGGACCGCATCACGGGCATCCCGATCCTGGGCGCCATCCCCCATTCGCTGGTGTGGGTGTCGATCGGGTGGGCGGTGTTCGGCACCCTGATCCTCGCGCTCACGGGCGTGCTGCTGCCGGGCCTGGAGTTCAACAACCAGCGCGTGGAAGCGGCCTACCGCAAGGAGCTGGTCTACGGCGAGGACCACCCGGAGCGCGCGTCACCGCCGATCGCCGCCTCGCTCTTCCAGCACGTGCGGCACAACTACTTCCGCCTGTTCTTCCACTACCTGTACTTCGACGTGGTGAAGTGGTCCTACCTGCAGGTGAGCGTGCTCGTGCCGCTGATCGCCATGGGCCCCACCATCGCCGCCGGCGTGATCACGCTGGGCGTGATGCAGCAGATCGCGCGCGCCTTCGACAAGGTGACGGAGTCGTTCCAGTACCTGGTGCTCAGCTGGGCGACGATCATCGAGCTGATCTCGGTGTACAAGCGGCTGCGGGCGTTCGAGAAGCGCATCCACGAGGAAGACGCGGCGCCGCCGGATGACGGATTGGTGCCCTTGAATCCCTGATGTCGGGGTTCGGCGCTTCGCGCGCTCACCGCCGACCTGCGCACGGCGTCATCGGCTTTCGTAGGTCGGCGGTGAGCCCGCAGGCGAACCCCGACGTCCGGTTCAACCCATCCTGCGCAACGCCTCGGCCGTCGCCGCATCCGCCGGAAAGAAAGTCTCCAGCGCCAGCTCCTGCAGCGTCACGTCCACCGGCGTGCCGAAGATGGTCGTGGTGCTGATGAAGGCCAGCTCGCCGGCGGCGGTCCGCAGCCGGAACGGCATCGCGATGCCCAGCACCTCGCCATCCAGCCGCGTCGCATCGGCATCAGGCCCGGCGGGATAGGCGCGCAGCTCGTCGAAGAGCGCCTGCAGCTTCGCGTCGCCCGTCGCCTGGATCTGCTGTCGCAGGCGCTCGAAGAGGTGGTGGCGCCACTGCCCCAGGTTGACGATGCGCGGCGCCAGGCCGCCCGGGTGCAGGCTCAGGCGCAGCACGTTCACCGGTGGCTGCAGCAGCGCCGGATCCACGCCGGCCAGCAGGGGCGCGACCATCGCATTGGAGTCCAGCAGGTTCCAGTAGCGGTCGACCGCGAGGGCGGGGTAGGGCTCGTGGCTGCGCAGGATCAGCTGCACGGCTTCGCGCGCGGCGGCCAGCGCGGGGTCGTCCAGCGGCCGCTCGCGGTACATCGGCGCGTAGCCCGCCGCGACCAGCATCGCGTTGCGCTCGCGCAGCGGCACGTCGAGGCGCTCGGCCAGGCGCAGCACCATCTCGCGGCTGGGGATGGACCGGCCCGTCTCCACGAAGCTCAGGTGGCGCGTGGAGATCTCCGCCTCGCTGGCCAGGTCCAGCTGGCTCATGCGGCGGCGCTGGCGCCAGGACCGCAGGTGTTCGCCGAAAGGGCGGGCGGCGGAAGGCGCGGGAGCGGGAAGGGCGAGGTCCATGGACGCGAATGGTAGACCGCGGCCCCGGACGGCTTCCATGACCTCCGACGTCATGGACCGGGCCCGGCCGCTGGCCCAGAGTGGAGGCCTCGCAACAAGGAGCCTTCCATGACCCACCTGCAGATCTCTCCCCGTTTCCTGGTCGCGGCCCTCTGGGCCGACGCGGCATCCGGCCTGGCCTGCGGCATCCTGCACCTCGCGGCGGCCGGGCCGCTGTCGGCCTGGTTCGGGTTGCCGCAGGCGCTGCTCACCGGCTCCGGCGCGGCCCTGCTCGCTTTCGCGGCCTGGGCCACATGGACGGCCCGCTCGATCTCCCGCGGGCGGGTGCTGGTGCTTGCGGCCGCCAATGCCCTCTGGGTGCTGGGCTGCCTGGAGCTGCTGTTCACCGGCGCGGCCGGCACGCTGCTGGGCAATGCCTGGCTGCTGGTGCAGGCCGTGGCCGTCGGCGCGCTGGCGGCCATCCAGTGGCTGGGCGTTCGGGGCCGTTCCGCCGCCTCGCTCGCCTGAGCGGGCGGGAGGGCTTCCTGCCTTCTTGTATGCTGGCAATCCCTGGGCGCGCAGCGCCCGCAGCCAAGAGAGAAGAGAGCTTTTCCCGATGACCCGCGTTTTCAACTTCAGCCCCGGTCCCGCCACGCTGCCCGAGCCCGTCCTGCGCAAGGCGGCCGAGGAGATGCTGGATTGGCGCGGGTCCGGGATGTCGGTGATGGAGATGAGCCACCGCGGCAAGGAGTTCATCGCCATCCACGCGGAGGCCGAAGCCACGCTGCGCGAGCTGCTGGGCGTGCCGGCCGGCTACAAGGTGCTGTTCATGCAGGGCGGCGCGATCGGCGAGAACGCCATCGTGCCCATGAACCTGATCGGCCGCACCGGCCGCGCCGACTACGTGCTCACGGGCGACTGGTCGAAGAAGTCGTACCAGGAGGCGCAGCGCTTCGGCACGGTGAACGTGGCCGCCACCGCGGAAGACTCGAAGTTCACCGCGATCCCCGCGCAGTCCGGCTGGAAGCTCGATCCCGGCGCGGCCTACGTGCACATCTGCTCCAACGAGACCATCGGCGGCGTGCAGTTCCACTGGACGCCGGACACCGGCGCGGTGCCGCTGGTGGCGGACATGTCCTCCGACATCCTCTCGCGCCGCATCGACGTGGGCCGCTACGGCCTCATCTACGCCGGCGCGCAGAAGAACATGGGCCCCTCGGGCCTGACGGTGGTGATCGTGCGCGACGACCTGCTGGGCCACGCGCTGCCCGTCACGCCCTCGGCCTTCAACTACAAGACCCAGGCCGACGCGGATTCGATGTACAACACCCCGCCGACCTATGCGATCTACATCATGGGCCTGGTGCTGCAGCACGTGAAGGCCATGGGCGGCATGGAGGCCGTCGAGGAACACAACGCCGCGAAGGCGCGCATCCTCTACGACTTCCTGGACGGCAGCAGCTTCTTCCGCAACCCCGTGGCGAAGGAGGACCGGTCGCTCATGAACGTGCCGTTCTGGCTGAAGGACGCCGCGCTGGACGAAGCCTTCCTGAAGGGCGCGCAGGCGCGCGGCATGATCCAGCTCAAGGGCCACCGCTCCGTCGGCGGCATGCGCGCATCCATCTACAACGCGATGCCGGTCGAGGGCGTCCGCGCCCTCGTGCAGTACATGCAAGAGTTCGAGAAGGAGCATGGCTAAGCTGCACTGGTAAATCGCCAAGGCGATTTGCCAGTGATCTGGTCAGTGCGAAGAGGACCGGCAAAGCCGGATCCTCTTCACAAGGGGGACCGGCTGCGCGATGCTCCGCCCGGTCCATGAATGGATGTGAGCCGGCTTCCGGGGGGCGCGAATGCAAGACCCGCGTGATCGATCATCCTCACCTTGCTTCGGGATCCTGGTCCTCAACCAGATCTCGGCATCGGGTCTGGCGCGGCTGCCTGCGAGCCGCTACGTCACGGGCGCGGACCTTGCC
>JAEZEB010000387.1 GCA_023438115.1 Pseudomonadota bacterium
CGGTCAGGCAGCGGCCGCCATGGTGGGCAGCAAGCTGCCCACCCTACGGGCTACGGGCTCGCATCGTAGGTCGGTGGTGAGCGCGAAGCCGAACCCCGACGGCTCCGTTCAGGCCATGAACTGCAGCGCCGCCAGCCGTGCATACACCCCGCCGCGCGCCACCAGCTCCTCGTGCTTGCCGGTCTCCACGATGCGCCCGTGGTCCAGTACCACGATGCGGTCGGCCTGCTGGATCGTCGCCAGGCGGTGGGCGATGACCAGCGTCGTGCGGCCGCGCATCGCGCGTTCCAGCGCCGCCTGCACCATGCGTTCGCTCTCGGCGTCCAGCGCGCTGGTGGCTTCGTCCAGCAGCAGCAGCGGCGGGTTCTTCAGCATGGCGCGTGCGATGGCGATGCGCTGGCGCTGCCCGCCGGACAGGCGCACCCCGCGCTCGCCCAGGAAGGTGTCGTAGCCCTCGGGCAGGGCGCGGATGAAGTCGTCGGCGAAGGCGGCACGCGCCGCGGCATGGACTTCCTCGTCCGGCGCGCCGGGACGCCCGTAGCGGATGTTCTCCAGCGCCGAGGCCGAGAAGATCACCGGCTCCTGGGGCACGAGGCCGATGCGCGCGCGCAGGTCCTGCAGCCGCCAGGCCTGCACCGGCACGCCGTCGACGGCGATGCCGCCCTGCTGCGGATCGTAGAAGCGCAGCAGCAACTGGAACACCGTCGTCTTGCCCGCGCCGCTGGGACCCACCAGCGCCACCGTCTCGCCCGCGGCGACCGCCAGCGAGAACCCCTCCAGCGAAGGCATGCCGGGGCGCGAGGGATAGTGGAAGCGCACGTTGTCGAAGGTGGCAGTGCTGCCTCCGGGCAGGGCGGGCACGGCAGCGGCTTGCGCGGGCGAGGTGATGGGCGAGCGGCTGGCGAGCAGTTCCATCAGGCGCTCGGTGGCGCCGGCGGCGCGCAGCAGGTCGCCGTACACCTCGCCGAGGATCGCCACCGCGCCGGCGAAGATCGCCACGTAGAACGCCGCCTGCCCCAGCTGGCCTGCCGTGATCGTGCCGCGCAGCACGCCCTGCGTGCCCTGGTACAGGCCCCACAGCATCAGCGCCGCGTTGGCGATGATCACGAAGGCCACCAGCGCCGCCCGCGCGCGGCTGCGGCGCACGGCGGTGCGGAAGGCGTTCTCGGTCGCGCCATGGAAGCGCTGCGCCTCGCGGCTTTCCGCGGCGTAGCTCTGGATCACCGGGATCGCGTTGAGCACCTCCGCGGCGATGGCGCTGGAGTCCGCCACGCGGTCCTGGCTGGCGCGCGACAGGCGCCGCACGCGCCGCCCGAAGGCCATCGCCGGCAGCACCACCATCAGCACCGCGAGGAACACGAGCGACATCGTATAGGGATGCGTGATCACCAGCATCGTGAGCGCGCCCATGCCCATCACGAGGTTGCGCAAACCCATCGAAAACGAGGAGCCCACCACCGTCTGCACCAGCGTCGTGTCGGTGGTCAGGCGCGAGAGCACCTCGCCCGTCTGCGTGCTCTCGAAGAATTCCGGACTCTGTTCGAGCACGTGCGCGTAGACGGCGCTGCGCAGGTCCGCGGTGACGCGCTCGCCCAGCCAGCTCACGAGGTAGAAGCGCCCCGCCGACGCAAGCGCCAGCGCCACCGCGACCGCGAACAGCAGCAGGAAATGCTCGCGCAGCGCGACGAGCCGCTCGCCCGGTTCGGCCGCCAGGCCCTGGTCGATCATGCCGCGCAGCGCGATGGGGAACACCAGCATCGCGGCGGCGGCCGCCAGCAGGAACACGATGGCCAGCGCGATGCGGCCGCGGTAGGGACGCAGGAAAGGCAGCAGCCCGCCGAGCGAGCGGGGCGAGCGGGCAGGGCTGTCGGGCATCGGCGCAGTGTAGCGGCCGCCTCTTAAGGTGGCTGACGGAAATCAACGCCTTCCGTGCAGGCGCGGATAGAGTGGGGACTCGTATGACGCACTCCTTGTCCCGCAAGCCCGCCGGCCGCAGCCGTGATCCCGAATTCCGCTGGGAAGCGGGCGACCCCATGCCCCTGCCGGAGGTGGAGCATCGCGACGGCGATACCGCCTGGGCGCTGTGGAACCAGGTCTCGCGCCAGCACGAGGCGCGCTTCGCGCCCACCGCGCCGCTGACGCTGCCGCCCGCCATGGCGCCGGAGCACGCCGCCTGGGCGCGTACGCTCCCTGCGTCGCGGGACGCCTTGCGGCGCAGCGCGGCGCGCGCGTCGCAGCCGCTCTTCACGCTCGAAACCGCGCTGCTCCTGGCCCGCCGCAACAACCGCGTCTGCCCGCGCCCGGCGCAGTGGGACGCGCTCACCGCGCTGCTGCCGGCGCGCAAGACCTCGCGCGGCATCCAGCAGCCTCCCGCAGCCACCACCGGTGCGGCCTGGGCCGCCACGCCTTCGCTGACCAAGCGCCTGTGCCTGCGCGAGCAGCTCGAATGGGCCGAGCGCGAGGGCGCCCTGGAGGCGGTCATCCGCTTCCTGCAGGGCCTGGCCGAGGACGACTGGCTGCACATGGGCGAGGACTGAGCCGGCGCCGTTCTGTGGCAGCATGCGGCGCATGAGCGCACCCGCCGACGACGCCTTCGAAGCCGCGATGCGGCAGTTCCGCGCGGAGTTCGCGGCGCAGCTGCCCGATCGCCTGCGGCAGATGCGTGACGCGCTGTCTGCCTGCCGCGCGCTACCCGCCGATGCCGCCTGCCTGCGCGAGCTGCACCTGGTCGTGCACAAGCTCGTCGGGGCGGCGGGCACCTTCCGCATGCCGGCCCTGGCGCGGGCGGCGCAGGCCGCCGAAGACGAGATCCTGGCTTTGACCGAACGTGGCGGCTGGAACGCGGCGGACCTGGAATCCCTCGCCGCACACGTGGCCGCCGTCGAACGCGCGGCCGTCCAACCGTGAGCATCGCGCCGCGCCGCTACAACCTCGCGCGCTTCGACCTGGTGTCGATCCGCCTCGTCGCCGATTGCGTGCAGCACGGCAGCGTGAGCGCCGCCGCGCGCGAGTCGCACCTGGCCATCGCCGCCGCGAGCCGCCGCATCCGCGAGCTCGAGGACGCCGTGGGCGAGCCCTTGTTCGAGCGCCACGGCCGCGGCGTGCTGCCGACGGCGGCCGGCCGCGTCTTCGCGCGGCATGCCGTGGCCTTGCTGCAGTCGGTGGAGCAGATGGGATCCGAGCTGGCGGACCTGCGCCAGGGCATCGCCACCCACCTGCGCCTGTGCGCCAGCACGGCGGCGATCAACCAGTTCCTGCCGCCGCTGCTGGCGCAGTACGCCAGGAAGGCGCGCCAGGTGCGTGTGGACCTCGAAGAGCAGGTCTCGGGCGGCGTCGTCGCCGCGTTGCGCGAAGGCAGCGCCGACCTGGGCGTGTTCGTCGAAGGCGCGGAGGCGCACGGCCTGGAGTGCCGCGTGTTCCGCCGCGATGAACTGATCCTGGTCCTGCCGCCGCGCCACCGCCTGGTGGGGCGCGGCGCCGTCCCTTTCGCTGAGGCGCTGGACGAGGACTGGATCAGCCTGGCCGACGGCGCGGCCCTGCTGCAGAAGCAGCACGAGGCCGCGCATGCGGCGGGCCGGCCCTTGCGCCTGCGCATGCAGGTGCGCAGCTTCGACGCGGTGTGCCACCTCGTCGCCTCGGGCCTCGGCATCGCGGTGCTGCCGAAGACGGCGGCGCTGCCCATCCTCGCGGCGATGAAGCTGCGCTGGCAGGCCATCGCGGACCCGTGGGCTTCGCGCCGGCTGCTGGTGGCCACGCGCGCCGGTCCGGTCGATCCGGCCGTGCGCGACCTGGTGGAGTTCCTCGCCGATCCTTCGCAAAACGCGAAAGCTCGCCGCGCCAATCGTCAATAGACGCGCGGCGCGTGTGCACGCACACTGCGCGCCCATGGAATCCCAGGCCCCGGCCGGCCCGCTCGCCGGCCTGAAGGTGGTGGAAATGGGCCAGCTCATCGCCGGTCCCTTCGCCGCCAAGACGCTCGCCGACTTCGGCGCCGACGTCGTGAAGATCGAGCCGCCCGGCGCGGGCGACCCGCTGCGCAACTGGCGCCTGCTCAAGGACGGCACCTCCGTGTGGTGGCAGGTGCAGTCGCGCAACAAGCGTTCGGTCGCGCTCGACCTGCGTCAGCCCGAGGCGCAGGAAGTCGTGCGCAAGCTCGCGGCCGAGGCCGACGTGCTGATCGAGAACTTCCGCCCGGGTGCGCTGGAAGGCTGGGGGCTGGCCCCCGAAAAGCTCGTGGAGGCGAATCCGCGCCTGGTCGTGCTGCGCATCAGCGGCTACGGCCAGACCGGCCCCTACCGCGACCGTCCCGGCTTCGGCGTGGTCGGCGAGGCGATGGGCGGGCTGCGCCACCTCACCGCGGAGCCCGGCCGCGTGCCCGTGCGCGTGGGCGTGAGCATCGGCGACACGCTGGCGGCGCTGCACGGCGTGATCGGCATCCTGATGGCGCTGCACGAGCGGCAACGCTCCGGGCGCGGGCAGGTGATCGACGTGGCGTTGTACGAAGCGGTCTTCAACTGCATGGAAAGCCTGCTGCCCGAGTACAGCGCCTTCGGCGCGGTGCGCGGGCCCGGCGGCAGCGCGCTGCCCGGCATCGCGCCGAGCAATGCCTACCTGTGCGGCGACGGCGGCTACGCGCTGATCGCCGGCAACGGCGACAGCATCTACAAGCGACTGATGACCACGATCGGTCGCGACGACCTCGGCAACGATCCGGCGCTGGCCGACAACGCCGGCCGCGTGAAGCGCGTGGAAGAGATCGACGCGGCCATCGGTGCCTGGACGAAGACGCGCACGGTCGACGAAGTGCTGCAGGCCCTCGAGGCCGCCTCGGTGCCGGCCGGCCGCATCTACACCGTGGCCGACATCGCGGCCGACCCGCACTACGCCGCGCGCGGCATGCTGCAGCAGGTGCGCCTGGACGACGGCGAGCCGCTGACGGTGCCGGGCATCGTGCCCAAGCTCTCGCGCACCCCCGGCGGGCACAGGCGCAACGCGCCGCGCCTGGGGCAGGACACCGAGGCGGTGCTGCGCGAGGTGGGATTGACGGACGAACAGATCGCCGCCCTGCGGGAGCGCGGCGTCATCAAGGCGGCCAAGTGAGCAAGCGCATCTTCTTCAACGAGGTCGTCACCCGCGACGGCTTCCAGATCGAACCCGAGTTCATCCCCACCGACGCCAAGGTGCAGCTGGTGGATGCCTTGAGCGACTGCGGCTACGCCAAGATCGAGGTCACCTCCTTCACCTCGCCCAAGGCCATCCCCATGCTGCGCGATGCCGAGGAGGTGATGGGCCGCATCCGCCGCGCGCCGGGCGTGGAATACACGGTGCTGGTGCCCAACCTGCGCGGCGCCGAGCGCGCCATGGAGTCGCGGGCCGACGAGCTCAACCTCGTGATGTCCACCTCCGAGACGCACAACCTCGCCAACCTGCGCATGCCGCGCGAGAAGAGCTTCGCGGCGCTGGCCGAGGTGCTGCGCGTCGTCGACGGCCGCACGCCCATCAACGTGTCGCTCTCCACGTGCTTCGGCTGCCCCATGGAGGGCGACGTGCCGCAGGCCGAGGTGCTGGCCTGGGCGCAGCGCTTCGCGGACCTGGGCGTGCGCGGCCTCACGATCTGCGATACCACCGGCATGGCGCATCCCGCGCAGGTGGCGCGCATGTGCGAGGCGCTGCAGCAGCGCTTCCCCGGGCTGCAGCTGACCCTGCACTTCCACAACACGCGCGGCATGGGCCTGGCCAACGTGCTGGCCGCCGTGCAGGCGGGCATCGTGCGCTTCGACGGCTCGCTGGGCGGCCTGGGCGGCTGTCCCTATGCGCCGGGCGCGAGCGGCAACATCAGCAGCGAGGATGCGATCCACATGCTCGCGGCGATGGGCTACGACACGGGCATGGACTTCGATCGCCTGCTGGCGGTGGCGCGCGCGCTGCCCGCGATCGTCGGCCACGAAGTGCCGGGCCAGGTCGCCAAGGCCGGTCCCATCTCGCAACTGCATCCCGCGCCCGCCGCCGTCGCCGAACTGCGCGCGGCGCTCCAGCTTTCCTGAAACCAACGGGCGCCGCGCCGGCGCCGAGGAGACAACCCGCATGAACATCACCCGTCGCCGACTCGTCACCGCCGCCGCCGCGGGCGCCGCCGCAGCAGCCCTTCCGGCGCTGGCCCAGAACCGGCCCGTCACCATCGTCGTGGGCGCCGCGCCGGGCGGCACCACCGACATCTCCGCGCGCATGCTGGCCGAGCCGCTGGCGCGCGTGCTGGGCACTTCCGTCGTGGTCGACAACCGCAGCGGCGCCAACGGCAACATCGCGGGCCAGATGGTGGCGCGCGCGCCCGGCGACGGCCACACGCTGCTGGTGCAGTACTCGGGCTACCAGAGCATCACGCCGCTGATCCAGCCGGTGCAGGGCTTCGATCCGGGTCGCGACCTCAAGCCGATCGGCCACCTGATCGATGCGCCGCAGGTGATGGTGGTGCGCCAGGACTTCCCGGCCAGGGATTTCAAGGAATTCCTCGCCTACGTGCGCGCGAACCCGGGCAAGGTGAACTACGCGTCCAGCGGCAACGGCGCGCTGCAGCACGTCACCACCGAGCTGCTGAAGGACATGACGAAGACCTTCATGACGCACATCCCGTACCGCGGCACCGGCCCCGCCATGACGGACCTGCTGGCCGGCACCGTGGACCTGACCATCACCACGCCGCCCCCGCTGCTGCCGCACATCCGCGCCGGCAAGATCCGCCCGCTGATGGTGACGGGCAAGTCGCGCCTGCCTTCGCTGCCCGACGTGCCGACCGCCACCGAGATGGGCGTCCCGCTGGAGGCTTCGTCGTGGTTCGCCGTGTACGGACCGTCCGCGATGCCGGCCGACGTGCAGAACCGCCTCTCCGCGGCCGTGCGCCAGGTGGTCGAATCGGCCGAATTCCGCAAGCGCGCCGAGGAGCAGGGCGCCAAGGCGATCGCGATGACGCCCGCCGAACTGGATGCGCTGGGCAGGAAGGAACGCGCCCAGTGGGAGCGCGTGGTCAAGGCCGCCAACATCAAGGCGGACTGAGGGGCTTCAGTGCTGGCTGAGTGGCGTGTCCTCACGCAGTTCGGCCAGCGTGAGGTGGTAGGTCGCCACCCACAGCACGAACTCCGAGGTGCCTTGCCGGTAGGGATTGCGCGGCTCTGCGCTGATGCCCAGCGCCACCAGGCGCGCGGCGTTCTCCGCCTCGCGCCGCACCGTGGCCACGCGATCGCGGCTGAGGGCGCCGCCCAGCGAGGCGGGCTGCGAGGGCCGGTGCTGCGC
>JAEZEB010000019.1 GCA_023438115.1 Pseudomonadota bacterium
GTGCCCAGCGGCGTCGGGTCGCCCCGCGTGGCGATGTTGTCCTTGATCGTGACGGGCACCCCGTCGATCAGGCCCAGCGGCTCGCCGCGCAGCCAGCGCGCCTCGCTGGCGCGCGCCTGTTCCATCACGCGGTCGGGGCGCAGCAGGAACAGCGCCTGCAGGTGCTGTTCCCAGCGCTCCACGTGCCCGAGCACGCTGCGCGCCACTTCCGCCGGCGAGACCTCGCGCCGGCGGTAGAGGGCGGTCAGCGCGGGCGCGGACAGTTCATGCAGGGGCTCCGTCATGCGCTCAGGCCCAGGAGAGCGCGGACAGGTCGTTCACGAAGATGGGCATGTTGGTCCACAGCCCGCGGATGTTGCGGTTGGCGACCGTCACCCACTGCGGCTGGTAGAGGAACGCATGCACCGAATCCTCGGCCAGCAGCCGCTGCAGGTCGCCCAGGATCTTCGTGCGCTCGGCGGCGTTGGCCGTCGTCTTGTACTTCGCGAACAGCTCGCTGAACTTCGGCGACTGGTAGCCCCAGTAGTAGTCCGGCTTGGCGAAGTTGCCCAGGTCGAAGGGCTCGACGTGGGAGATGATGGTCATGTCGTAGTTCTTGGCGCCGTACACGTTGGACAGCCACTGCGCCCACTCGACGTTCTGCAGCTTCGCGTTGATGCCGACCTTGGCGAGCTGCGAGGCGATCACCTCGCCGCCCTGGCGCGCGTAGGGCGGCGGCGGCAGCGTGATCGTGACGTCCAGCGGGCCGGTGATGCCCGCTTCCTTCAGCAGCGCACGGGCGCGCTCGACGTTGTAGGGGTTCACGCCGGTGACATCCACGTAGCCGGGGGCGCTGGGCGGATAGTGGCTGCCGATCGGAACGCCGTAGCCGTCGCCCGCGCCCAGGATCACGGCCTTGCGGTCCACCGCCATCGCGACGGCGCGGCGCACGCGCACGTCGTCGAAGGGCTTCTTGCCGTTGTTGAGGGCCAGGATGGTCTTGGCGCGCGAGCCGGATACCACCACCTGGAAGCGGTTGTTGCCCTTGAACTGCGCCACGCTGCGCGGCGTGATGCGCGGGAAGGCATCGACGTCGCCGGCCAGCATCGCGGCCACCTGCGCGGCCGGATCCTGGATGAAGCGGAAGGTGGCCCGGTTGATCTTCACGGCGGCGGCGTTGCGGTGCTGCGGCCACTTGCGCAGCGTGATCGACGAGCCCTTGACCCAGTTCTCCAGGGTGTAGGGGCCGGTGCCTACCGGCTTGGTCATGTTGGTCTCGGCGCTCTTGGGCTCCACGATGATGGAGGTGGCCTGGCCCATGAGGAAGGGGAAGTCGGGGTCGATCTCCTTCGTGAGGACCACCACGGTGTGCTCGTCGACGACCTGCGTGCTCAGGTTGGCGAAGGTGCGCTTGTCCTTGTTGGTGCTCTTCTCGGCGCCGGCGCGGTCGAAGGAGAACTTGACGGCCTGCGCGTTGAAGGGCTCGCCGTTGTGGAACTTCACGCCCTTGCGCAGGCGGAAGGTGTAGGTGGTGAGGTCGGGCGAGACTTCCCAGCTCTCGGCGAGCAGCGGCGTGACCGAGCCGTCGGGGTTGATCTTGGTCAGCGTCTCGTAGATGTTGTAGAGCGTGATCTCGGCGATGGAGGAAGCGGCGCCGCCGGTGGGGTCCAGGCCGGGGCTCGGTTCGAGCGTCATCGCCAGCACGATGGAATCCTTGCGGCCCTGGGCCAGCGCGCCCGCCGGCAGGGCGGCGAGGGCGGCGAGGGAGGCGGTGTGCGTGAGGACGCTGCGGCGTTTCATGGGCATGGCTCCAGGGAAAGGGAATCGTTGTGGACGGTTCATCATCCGGCAGTTCCGCCGGCGCTTGCAAGTAGGATCTTCGGGGGTTCCGCATCCGGCACCGCCTCGACCAGCGTGCGCGTGTACGGATGCTCCGCCGCCGTGAACAGGCGCTCGGGCGGTCCCTGTTCGACGATGCGGCCCTGCCACAGCACCGCCACGTCGTCGCAGAGGTGGTGCACCACGGCGAGGTCGTGGCTGATCAGCATGTAGGTGATGCCGAACTCCGCCTGCAGGTCCTGCATCAGGTTCAGCACCTGGGCCTGCACGGAAACGTCCAGCGCGCTCACCGGCTCGTCGGCCACGATCAGGCGCGGCCGGGTGATCAGTGCGCGCGCGATGGCGATGCGCTGGCGCTGGCCGCCGGAAAACTCGTGCGGATACTTGCCGAGGTCGTTGGCCCGCAGGCCGACGGCCTGCAGCACCTCGGCGGCGCGCTGCCGCTGCTCCTCGCGTGCGACGCCCTGCGCGGACAGCGGTTCCGTCACGATGCGCTGCACCGTCTGGCGCGGATCGAGCGAGCCGTAGGGATCCTGGAACACCATCTGGAAATCGCGCCGCGCCGCGCGCAGCTCCTCCCGCGGCAGCGCGTGCAGGTCGCGCCCCAGCAGCTTCACGCTGCCTTCGGTCGGCGTGTCCAGTGCCATCACCAGGCGCGCGAGCGTGGACTTGCCCGAGCCCGATTCCCCGACGATGCCCAGGCTGCGCCCGGCCTCGATCGTGAAGCTCACGCCGTTGAGCGCGTGCACCTGCCCGGGCGGCTGCAGCAGCTTCTCGCGCGGCAGCGTGTAGCGCTTGTGGAGGTTCTCGACCTGCAGCAAGGGTGCGCTCATGCAGCCACCTCCGCGCGTTCGCGCGCCACCACGTCCAGCCGGATGCAGCGCGCGCGATGTCCGTCCTCCACCTCGAACGGCGGGGGCACCTGCGCATTGCACTCGGGGATGGTCCAGCGGCAGCGGCCGGCGAAGGGACAGCCCTTGGGCAGGTCCACCAGTTCCGGTACGGTACCGGGAATGGTCACGAGGCGCTGCCCCTTCGGCGCGCGCAGGCCCGGCCGCGCCGCGAACAGCCCCAGCGTGTAGGGATGCATGCGCCGCTCGAACACCGCCGCCGTCGTGCCGCTCTCGACCACCGTGCCGCCGTACATCACCAGCATGCGCTGCACGTTCTGCGCGATCACGCCCAGGTCGTGCGAGATGAGCATCAGTCCCATCCCGCGTTCGGCGACGAGTTCGGCGATGAGGTCCAGGATCTGCCGCTGGATGGTGACGTCCAGCGCCGTCGTGGGCGCGTCGGCGATCAGCAGGTCGGGCCCGCAGGCCAGCGCCATCGCGATGGTGATGCGCTGCCGCTGCCCGCCGGAGAACTGGTGCGGATAGGCGTCGATGCGCTTGGCCGCATCGGGGATGCCCACGCGATCGAGCAGGGCGATCGCTTCCTTGCGCGCCTCGCGCGCGCCCAGGCCGCGGTGCAGGCGCAGCGGCTCGGCCACCTGGCGCCCTATGGTGTGCACCGGGTTCAGCGCCGTCATCGGCTCCTGGAAGATCATGCCGATGCGGTTGCCGCGCAGCCCGCACATCTCGCGTTCGCCGCGTCCCACCAGCTCCCGGCCGTCGAAGACGATGCTGCCGGTCACGCGCGCGTTCTCCGGCAGCAGGCCCAGCAGCGCCATGGCGGTGATCGACTTGCCGCTGCCCGATTCGCCGATCAGGCCCAGCGTCTCGCCGCGGTCCAGCGCGAAGCTCACGTTGCGCACGGCATGGGCGGGGCCGCGGTGCGTCTGCAGTTCGACCGAGAGGTCGCGGACTTCGATCAGGGCCATGCCTAGCGCTTCCTTGCCAGCCGGGGGTCGAAGAGGTCGCGCAGCCCGTCGCCCAGCAGGTTCAGGCCAAGCACCGCCAGCGCGATGGCCACGCCGGGGAAGACGGCGAGCAGCGGCGCCTGGAACATCAGCGTCTGCGCCTCGCTCAGCATGCGGCCCCAGGAGGGCTGCGGAGGCTGCGTCCCCAGGCCCAGGTAGGACAGCGCGGCCTCCGCCAGGATCGCGATCGCGAAGCGGATGGTCGCCTGGACGATCAGCACCGAGAGGATGTTGGGCAGCACGTGCTCGAGGGTGATCGCGAAGCGGCCCTTGCCGCAGGCGCGGGCGGCCAGCACGAATTCGCGCCCCCACACCGCGTTGGCCGAGGCCCGCGTGATGCGCGCGAAGGTGGGGATGTTGTAGATGCCGATCGCGATGATGGCGTTGACCATGCCGGGGCCGAACACCGCCGTGAGCATGATGGCCGAGAGGATCGCCGGGAAGGCGAAGCCGAAGTCGGACAGGCGCATGATGCCTTCCTCCACCCAGCCGCGCCTGGCCGAAGCGAGCAGGCCGAGCGCCGTGCCGATCACCAGGCCGATGCCCACCGCGATGATGCCCACCGCGATCGACGCGCGCGCGCCCACCAGCAGCAGCGAGGCGATGTCGCGCCCGTAGGGATCGGTGCCCAGCCAGTGCGTGCCGTCCGGCGCGCGCAGCTTCAGGGCCATGTCGATGTCGTACGGGTCGTGCGGCGTCCACACGAAGGACAGCCCCGCGGCCAGCACCAGCAGCAGCGTGAGCACCAGCCCGATCATGAAGCTGGGGCTGCGGCGCGCGCGGCGCCAGAAGCCGGGGGCCGGCGACGCGGCGGGCGCCACGGTTTCCATCACCGCGCTCATATGTCGCTTGCCTTCACGCGCGGATCGATGACCGCATACAGGACGTCCACCACGAAGTTGACCACCACCACCATCGCCGCCAGCAGCATCACGCAGTTGCGCACCACGATCAGGTCGCGGTTGGCGATCGACTGGAAGATCAGGCGCCCCAGGCCGGGCAGGTAGAACACGCTTTCCACGACGATGGTTCCGGCCAGCAGTTCGGCAAACTGCAGCCCCATCACCGTGATCACCGGGATCAGCGCGTTGCGCAGCACGTGGCCCCACAGCGTCGCGCGCTGCGACACGCCCTTGGCGCGCGCCGTGCGCACGAAGTCCTCGCGCAGCACCTCCAGCACCGCGGAGCGGGTGAAGCGCGCCAGGATCGCCGCCTGCACCACCGCGAGCGACAGCGCCGGCAGCAGCAGGGCGCGCAGGCCCTCGAGAATCCCGTCCTCCCAGCCCGGAAAGCCGCCGGCGGAGAACCAGTTCAGCTTCACGGAGAACAGCAGGATCAGCAGGATCGCGAACCAGAAGTTGGGGATGGCGATGCCGATCTGCGTGAGGCCCATGACCCCCACGTCGCCCAGCTTGTTGTGGCGGGCGGCGGCGTAGATGCCGGCGGCCAGCGCCAGCACGGTCGTGAAGGCCATCGCCATCAGGGCCAGCGGAACGGTGAGGGCCAGGCGTTCGAGGACCAGCTCGCCCACGGGGGTGCTATAGGCGTAGCTGGTGCCCAGGTCGCCCTGCAGCATGCCGGCGATCCAGTGCCAGTAGCGCTCCCAGGCCGGCTGGTCCAGCCCCAGCTTGCGCGCCAGCGCCTCGACGGCCTCGGGCGAGGCGTCGGGCCCCATGATGATCTGGGCGGCGTTGCCGGGGAGGATCTCGAGGACCAGGAAGACGACCACCGAGGTCCCTACCAGGGTCGCGATCAGGGTGATCAGCCGCTTGAAGAGGAACAGGCCCATGCAGCGGCGGATAATGCCAGAACCGTACCAGGAGACCCCGCCCCGCCATGGCATTGATGATTACCGACGAGTGCATCAACTGCGATGTGTGCGAGCCGGAGTGCCCCAACCAGGCGATCTTCCTCGGCCCGGAGATCTACGAGATCGACCCGGACCGTTGCACCGAATGCGTGGGCCACTTCGACGAGCCGCAGTGCGTGCAGGTGTGCCCGGTCGCGTGCATCCCGATCAATCCGCAGCGCGTGGAAAGCCGCGAGACGCTGTGGCAGAAGTACCGGCGGCTGACGGCGCAGGCCGCGGAGCCGGCGCCTACTTCGGCTTCCTTGCCGGAGCCGCAGTCGAAGCCTTGAAGGCCTGGGGCTTGCCCTTGGCGGCAGGCCGGTCCTTTTTCTCCGCGGCTTCCTTCACCGGGGGCTCCACCGGAGCGATCACGATGGCCCTGGGCGCATTCTTCTCCTGCGCCAGCCGCGCCTTCTCCAGTTCCGCCGCGCGCTGCGCGTCGATCTTCGCGGCCCGCTCCGCGCGCAGGGCTTCTTCCCTGGGCGGCGCCGGCGTCACCTCGAAGCTGCTGCCGCCCGCGCAGGGCTGCGTGGAGTAGCTGTTGCCGCAGCGCCAGACCGTCTGCGCGCCGCCCGCGGTGGAGGCCAGCGCCAGGGCGGTGGCCAGGATGAGGGAACGGATGGTCACGGGCTCCTCCTTCGCGGGCGATGGTGTGGGAACTACCCTTCCTCGGGCCGCGGCGGCTTCGGCCGCGGCGCCTTGTGCGTGTGGACGACCAGCGTGGCCTTGTCCATTTCTCCGGCCAGCAGTGCGGGGACGGCCTTCAGCGTGCGGGCGATGCACTCCTCGATGGCCGTACGCTGCTCGGGCGCAGGCTTCTTCAGCACCCAGTTGATCACTTCCGACTTCACGCCGGGATGGCCGATGCCTACGCGCAGCCGCCAGTAGTCGCCCGTGCCCAGCTGGCCGTGGATGTCGCGCAGGCCGTTGTGGCCGGCGTGGCTGCCGCCGAACTTGAGCTTGGCCTGGCCGGGGACGACATCCAGTTCGTCGTGCACCACGAGGATCTGTTCGGGCGCGATCTTGTAGAAGCGCGCGAGCGCCGCCACCGACTTGCCCGAGAGGTTCATGTAGGTCTGCGGCTCCAGCAGCCACACGGTCTGGCCGTGCACGTTGGCGCGGGCCACCAGGCCGTGGTAGCTGCGCTCGTGCACCAGGTTCACCTTGAGTTCGCGGGCGAGCTCGTCCACCCACCAGAAGCCGGCGTTGTGGCGCGTCGCCTCGTACTCGGGCCCGGGATTGCCCAGGCCCACGAACAGCTTGATCATGATCTTCGGACGGTAGTGGGGATGCGCCGCGGCGCGGAACGACTATTGTCACCGTGCGGGCAAGAAAAAAGCCCGCCGGAGGGCGGGCTTCTCGTCGCAGAAGGATCTGCGCCATCGGCGAGATCCCGGCCTGCGCCGGGATGACATCGGATGCCGCGGCAT
>JAEZEB010000035.1 GCA_023438115.1 Pseudomonadota bacterium
GCGCTTGCGTCGCAGCCGCGCAGCCTCCTGGCGCCTGTGCCGGTGCAGCCCGCGCAGTGGATCCTGCACTGCCAGGCGCGGCGTGCCTGCGACCTGGTCGTGCTGCTGCGCCAGCCCGCGGACTCCATCGAGCGCGTGCTGCTGCAGAGCGTGGCCTGGCGCATCCTGGTGCACGGCGGAGCGGACGTGCTCGTCGTGCGCACGCCTTCGGCGGCAGGAGTTCGCAGCC
This sequence comes from Pseudomonadota bacterium, assembly GCA_023438115.1. Taxonomy (GTDB): domain Bacteria; phylum Pseudomonadota; class Gammaproteobacteria; order Burkholderiales; family Burkholderiaceae_C; genus Ramlibacter. The sequence goes on from JAEZEB010000035.1 coordinate 230, forward strand.
CATCGCAGGACTGCGTCGCCGCCGGCTAGCCGCCGCGACGCGCAGCGAGCCGGATGCGCGCGACGCGGGCCCTGCTGCAGCGCCTCTCCGCCGTGCCGCGCATGCTGCGGTCCGCCTGGCGCGAGTACGAGCGCGACTACGCGCGCTACTACGCGGGCGCGATCGTCTTCTACGCACTGGTCTCCCTGGTTCCGCTGCTGCTGCTGCTCCTGGGCACCGTCGGCGTGCTCCTGAGGCATTCGCGTGTCGTCGATGCGCGCGCCCGGCAACTGCTCGATGCCATCGAGGCGGGCTTCGGCGCCGACCTGCGCGAGGCGACCGTGCGCCTCTCGGACCAGCTCCAGCAAGGCTCGCTGGTGGTCACCATCCTCAGCCTCGCGGGCCTGCTCTTCACCGCCTCCAGGCTGTTCCATCACCTGCGCATGACCTTCCGCGCGCTCTGGAAGCACGAGTCGCCGCTGTCCTCGGGCGCGCTGCTCACCATCGTGCTGCGCACGGCGGTGGAGAAGGCGAAGGCCGTGGTGGGCGCGCTCGCCGGCGGCGCGCTGCTGCTGCTGGCCATCGTGCTCGAGGTCGTGCTGCACTGGCTGGTGCTGCGCACGCCCCGCGTTCCGTGGCCCAACGAGGCAGCAACGCAGTGGCTCGGCATCCTGGCATTGCTCGTGCTGGTGCCCGGCGTCTTCGCGCTGCTGCTTCGCTACCTGCCTCCCGCGACGGTCGCGTGGCGCCACGTGCTGCCGGCTTCGATGCTGTGCGGCATGGCCTGGCTGATCGGCTTCGAGCTCGTCGCGCTCTATGGCGTGGGCGTGGGAACACGCTTCGGCGCGTACGGCGCGCTCGGCGGCTTGCTCGTCGCGATGGTGTGGATGAACCTCAGCACGCAGCTGCTGTTCCTCGGCGCGGAGTTCAGCAAGCTCGCGGCGTCCAGCCGCGATCAAGCGGCATAGACCCAAGGTCCCATGCGCGCGCGTCTTGTGCGGATGCAATCGACCCTATATTGGGTGTGTCCCACCGAGCATTCACGCAAGGAGTCCATCATGCAGTCCGCCTCCCAAGTCGTGTCCACGGTCCTGATCGCGGGAGCCGCCTTCTTCACCGCCACGCCCGGCGTCTCGCACGCCGCTTCCGCCTGCGACGATCCGCGCGTCGACACCGCCGCGTGCCAGCGCGAGAAGGCCGCCGCCGCCGCGGAGAAACGCGACGGCTCCCTGGTCACCAAGGGAGAGGAGCAATACCGGGCCAACGCCTTGCGCCGCTGCGAGCACCAGCCCGAAGGGCCCGCGCGCGAATCGTGCCACCAGCGCGTCATGGGCGCCGGCAACACCACCACGACCGGCAGCGTCCGGGGCGGCGGCACCCTGTCGACGAACGAGATCGTCATCCAGCCGGGCTCGCCCGCGAACTGAACGCGCCGGACGCACGCAGCGCGTCCGCTTCGTCGTGTCGCCTGCCGGAACTGTCCATCCACGCGCGGGACCTTACCGCCGGTTCCATCCCTGCCTGCGCGCCTGCCGCCTAGGTGTTTTGCGCAAGCAGGGAGCAGCAATCCGATGGATCGTCAAAGGACGATCACGCTTGACACGGCGGCGGCGCACTTTACAGACTCTTTCCTGGCTGCCGCAGTCAAGCACGCAAGGGAGAGAACATGAACACGCATCCCAGCCTGGAGGCGCGGCACGCCGTCGCCGCCCAGCCGCTTCCCGACCCGGTGATCCATATCGTCGACGACGATCCGGGCGTGTCCACGGCGCTGGCGCGCCTGCTGGCCGCGAGCTGCCACGAGGTGCGCCAGCATCCGGACGCGCAGGAATTCCTGCAGACCTACGAGTCCGGGCATGGCTGCCTGCTGGTGGACGTGTGGATGCCGGGCATCGACGGCCTCGAGCTGCAGGCACGCCTGGCGCAGCGCGGCGACTGCCCGCCCATCATCTTCCTCACCTGCTGCGCCGACGTGTCGACCTGCGCCTGCGCCATGCGCGGCGGCGCCGTCGACTACCTGACCAAGCCGGTGGACGAGGAGCTGCTGCTGCCCGCGATCGACCGCGCGCTCGCGCACAGCGCCTCGCTGCTCGGCGCGCGGCGCCTGCAGTCCACCATCGAGGGACGCCTGAAGACCTTGACGCCGCGCGAGCGCGAGGTGCTCACGCACGTGATGAACGGCCGGCTGAACAAGCAGATCGCCGCGGACCTGGGCAGCGCCGAGAAGACGGTGAAGGTGCACCGCGCGCGGGCGATGGAGAAGATGGGCGTGCGCTCCGTGGCGGAGCTGGTGCGCATGGTGGAGCGCGCGCGCGCGGCGGCTTCCAGGCTGTCCTGAGCGGGCGCGCCGGAGAGGCGCGGGGGGAAGGCATGGGCGCGCCCGTCCTCCCGCCCACGCCCGCCGCGGCCGCGGCGCTGCTGCGCCTGCTGTCCCAGCTGGGGCACGTGCTGCTCTCCAGCGGCGAGGTGGTGCGGCTGGTCGAGGACACGGTGCAGCGCATCGCGGTCGCGCACGGCGCGCGCCGCATCAGCATCGTCGCGTTTCCCACCGCGCTCTTCGTGCAGTTCGAGGACGACGGCGGCCTGCACCTGGAGTTCACGTCGCACAAGGGCGTGGACCTGCGCTTCGACCAGATCGAGGAGATCTTCGCGCTGGCCAACGATGCCGCGCACGCCGACTTCGCGCCGGAAGAGGGACTGCGCCGGCTGGCCGCGATCCTGGAGCGGCCGCCGGTTCTGCCGCTTCCGGCCAAGGCCGGCGGCCACATGCTGGCCAGCGCCGGCATCGCCTTGCTGCTGCAACCGACGCTGGGCGCGATGGTCGCGGCGGCCGGCCTGGGCCTCATGGTGGGCGTGCTGAAGCTCTTCGCCGCCAACCGCGGCATGCTCTCGAACCTGCTGCCGACCACGGCCGCCTTCCTCGTCGCAGCCGTCGCGCTCGCGGGCAGCCACTACGGCTTCTTCTCCAGCAGTCCGCTCAACGTGCTGCTGGCTGCGGTGGTGACGCTGCTGCCCGGCGGCGCGCTGGCGGTGGCGACCATGGAGCTGGCCTACGGCGGCATGGTGTCGGGCGCGGTGCGCTTCGTGGCGGGATTGCTGCAGCTGGCCTTCCTGATCCTCGGCATGGTGATGGCGGCCTCGCTGGTGGGGCTGCCGCCGGATCGCCTGCTGGCCCAGGGCGCGCAGGGATCGCTGGGACCCTGGGCCGGCTGGGCCGGCGTAGTGCTGTTCGGCATCGGCCACGTGCTGCACTACTCCGCGCGCCTGCGCACGCTGCCCTGGGTCTTCCTGGTGCTGACCATCGCGCAGACGGGGCACCTGCTGGGCAACGCGGCCTTCGGCGGCTACATGGGCGGCTTCGTCGGCGCGCTCGTGGTGACGCCCACGGTGTACCTGATCCAGTACCAGCTGGGCGGCCCGCCCGCCATCACCAACTTCCTGCCGGCGCTGTGGCTGCTGGTGCCGGGCGCGCTCGGCGCGACGGGGCTGGCGGGCCTGGTGGCGGAAGACCATCTCGCCGGCCTGCAGGACTTCGTGACGGCACTGTTTTCCATCGTGGCCATCGCGTTCGGTGCATTGTTCGGGGCAGGCCTCTACGACCAGTTGGTCGAGCCGATCTTCCGCCGCGGCGGCGCCGTGCTTGCGCAGCCCTGGGTGTTCTCGTGGCCGCGGCGTGGCAAGTGATCGGCAGCGCGTTCAGCCGCGAGGCCCGGCCGCCTGGAACACCGCCACGGCGATGCTGTTGCGATCCAGCAGGCGCAGGGAGTCGCCCGCGATGTGCCAGCCGGTCACGGCGTCCAGCACGCGCAGGAACGCTTCTTCCTGCGCCATGCCGGCCGGGCAGGCCCGGCGCACCGAGCGGATGCGGGGCGACAGCACCAGGCGGTGCTGTTCGAGGCGGTAGCGGCCGTCCAGCCGGTTGCACCCGGTGGAACCGACGATGCGCCGCCGCGGCGGACGCAGGACGAGGAGGGGCGGCGCGACCGATGGATCGACCGCGCGGCCTTCCAGCGTGGTGAGGCGCCAGGACGTGCCCTCCAGCGGGCGGTTGCCGTGCACCGCGACGCAGTGGGCCTGCGGCTCGAGGGCGATGAAGCGGTCCACCACCAGCACCGGATGCGTGCCGCCGCCCTCCATCCGCTCGCGCGTCGCGATGTGGCCCTCCAGCCAGGCGACCAGTCCCACGCCGGGCGCGGGGCGCGCGGCGAGATAGGCTTCCTGCAGCCGCACGTTGTCGCCTTCCGCGGCGACGGGAAAGCGGTTGCCGCTCACGCAGTCGGTGAAGGAGCCCGAATCCGCCATGTAGGTGTAGAGGCCCTGCATCCGCGTGCCGGGCAATGTCGCTCCCGCCTGCTGCGCGTGCCCCGACCCGGGCGCGGAAAGGAGGAGCAGCCCGCCGGCCGCGAGCAACCAGGTCCTGCGCGAAACGCTGGGCTCGCGCTGCATCGAAGACGTGGGCATGTCCAACTCCCGCCGGGCCGTGGCGCCCGATGCATCCAGTCTTGCGCGCGCGGTGGCCGCCGGCAATACGACCAAGGTCCGACCCGCGTGCTTGCGCGCGGCGATGCGATCCTGCATGCTCGGGCGCCATCCCCACCCGGAGTTGCCCATGATCGAAACGCGTCCGCTGTTCCAGATCCGCCTGCAGGTGCCGCAGGTGCTCGACATCGGCGACACGCCGCTCGGGCGCCGGCGCATCGCCGCCGTGGCCGGAGGCGACTTCGAAGGCGAGCGCCTGCGCGGCACCGTGGTGCCCGCGCCCGCCGGCGACTGGCTGCTGCAGCGGCAGGACGGCGTGACCGTGCTCGATGTGCGCCTGCTGCTGCGCACCGACGACGGCGAGCACATCTACATGGCCTACCGCGGCCTGCGCCATGCCCCGCCCGAGGTGATGGCGCGCCTCGCCGCCGGCGAGTCGGTGGACCCGAAGAGCTACTACTTCCGTGTCGCGCCGGTGTTCGAGACCGCGTCGCAGAAGTACGCATGGATCAACAAGATCGTGGCCGTGGGCACCGGGCGCCGCGAAGCCAGCGGGCCGATCTATTCGGTCGAGGAAGTGCTGTAGCGGGCGCACGCACCATGACGGACGAACAGTTCTGGCAGGCCGAAGAGCGCTTCTGGCTCGACGCGGACGTGTACGACACGATGCTCGATGCGCAGTGCCTGATGGTCTTCCCGGGCCTGGGCCTCATGCAGGGTGCGCAGGCCATCCGCGATAGCCTGCGCAACGCACCGCGCTGGAGCGGGGTGGCGATGTCCGAACGCATCGTGGTGCGCGCGGGCGAGCAGGTCGTCGTCCTCGGCTACCGGGCCGAGGGCCGGCGCGGCGATGCCGAACCCTATGTGGCCTGGTGCTCGAGCACCTATCGCCGTGACGGCGCCAGGTGGCTGCTGGTGCAGCACCAGCACACGCCGGCCTAAAGTACCTGCCTAAGCAAATCCGCGAACCTGAACGAGGAGGCGAACGATGCTCCAGCTGCGTCCCAACTGCGAATGCTGCGACAAGGACCTGCCGCCCGACGCGGCGGCCCTCATCTGCAGCTTCGAGTGCACCTTCTGCCCGGAATGCGCGCACGGCGTGCTGGCCGGCCAGTGCCCCAATTGCGGCGGCAACTTCTCGCCGCGGCCCGTGCGGCCCGCGCGCCTGCTGGCGAAATATCCGCCTTCCACCGAACGGGTGGTGAAGGCGGGCGGCTGCGTGGCCGCCTAGTCTTGCGGATCCGGCGTCAGCCGTCGCGATACACCAGCAACTGCTCTCCACACTTGCGGCAGCGGACCAGGCGCCTCTCGCGCAGCAGGTACATCCACCATCTGCGGTGCATGCGGTCGTAGTCCCGCGGGCTGCAATCGCACCATCCCATACGCATGGCTATCCCCCTTGAGCGGGGATTCTGCGTGCGGACCATCGCGTACCAGCGTTCCTGCAGGGATCGTTACGTCGGTCACAGCCGAGCCCCGGCGCGCCCGGCCGGTGGAACGGACCTGACAGCTTGTCACGCGCGCGAGGCGCGTCGCTGCTATTCGCGCGGGTTGTCGCACGCGCGTCCGGCCGCGGGACGATCCTCGCGCCGCAGCTCGCGCGATTCGCGCGCCGAAGTGCTCGCGAAGGCGTGATCGGACCGCAGGCCAGCCGCGGGCATCGAGCCACGCGCGGAACCGGCGCGCTCGGAACTCCAGCCCTCGCGGGTCGCCGCTTCGCCGAGTTCCTCGGTGTGCACGCCGACGCCGGCCTCGTACACCATCTTCCCGCCCAGCCAGCCGGAGATCGACAGCAGCAGGATCGCGATCACCGACAGCAGCAGCGTGGTGCCCTCCGCCGGTGCACCACCGTCGTCACGGCGCATCCAGGCGTTGACGATGTACAGCGCCACGACGATGAGGTTCAGGCCCATGTGCTTGAGGGCGGTGGAACGGATCGGCTTGTCGCGCAGCGACAGGAGGTCGATCAGCCCGGGCAGCGCGGCGGCCAGCGCGCCGATGATGCCGCCCACCATCGCGAAGTACGCGGCCGATGCCCAGGCCTCCGGCGAATCGGAGACCCTGGCGATGATGTCGCACACGAGGGAAGACAGCCACAGGCCGATGGGGAGGGTCACCAGCATGGGGTGGATGGGGTGGCCGGCGATTTGGGCGGGGGTGCGCATGGAGGCCTCCGGTGTTCAGATACCTGCCGCAACATTGGGATGGGCGACGGGAAGTGCGGGTAGGACAACGATGGGATGCAGGCGGCGGCGCGTCTTGCGATGAGCAATTTGGACCAGGGCGGAGCGCTCAAGGAGGTTTGGGCTCGAACGCAGCAGTTCTCTGCTCAGCCGTTTCCCAACCTCTCCCATGGGATGTGCGACGCGCTATAACCTTGCTTCCGCCAAACGAGAGGGAAGGCAGGAGCATGAACGCTGAAGCAATGATCCGGCACAACATCGAGGTGCACGACAAGCTGGCAGACAGCTATGGGAAGCTCTACACCGCCATATACAACCCGGTGGAGCAGGCGCGGCTGCGTGAGGCTCTGTCCAGGGCAATCGGTCATGTGCGTAGCGGTGGCTTGGCGGCGATGGATTTCGGATGTGGAGCAGGAAATCTCTCCGACCATCTTGCCGCTTTGGGGGCCGAGGTCACAGCGGCCGACGTGTCGCCGGGATTCTTGCGGCGAATGGCCAGCCGCGGGTTCAAGACGGCTCCCCTCAATGGGAAAGATCTCCGCGAGTTTCCGGATGCGAGCTTTGACGTTGTGGCCACCTACTCGGTTCTCCACCACGTACCTGACTACCTGGGCGCCGTCCGCGAGATGGTGCGCGTGCTTAAGCCAGGTGGCGTACTGTTCATCGACCATGAGGCAGCGCCTGCAACTTGGCAAGGGCAGCCGGCCTACAGCACCTATCTGCAGGCATGGAACAAGCCGCGCAGCCTTCCTGCGCGGCTAACGAACCTGCTGAAACCGGAGTGGTACGCGTTGCGCTGGAACCTGCTGCGCAACCCACGCTACAAGCCCGAGGGCGATATCCATGTCTGGCCGGACGACCACATCGAGTGGGACCAAGTGGAAGCCGCTGCCGGCGTGGAACTGCTGGAACGCACAGACTACCTACTCCGGCGCCCCGAGTGTCCGCAGACTGTCTATGAGCAGTTTCGGGAGCGATGTGTAGACATGAGGCTGCTCATTGGTCGTAAAGCCTGAGTTGCTACGAATCAGCCTTGCCTGCGCTTCTCTCCTAGTCCCGTGGACCTATGTGTGACTGCGCGCGCGGACCAGTGTCCGAGGGGCGCAACACCTGGCGAAGTTCACCTTCCAAGTACAGGGCTCCGTCCACGCTCAGGTGGTTCGCGTCTCTGTACAAAGGGCGGTCCTTCCAACGAGTCTCGCAAGACGGATTGCAGAGCCGTCGGATAGGGTCGAAGACCTCCACACCCGGGATCGCTGCGATGGCGGAGTAGAAGTGCCGATTCAAGGCGAACTGCGCCGACGCGTCGGTGGTCAGCAGAATGCGTCCCGAGACTTCCTGCAGCGCCAAGAGAAGAGGAACGTTGCCTGCGTGTGTCGGCACGGGACCGAGGACCAGGACGCGGCGGCCGTTTTCTCTGAGACTTCGTATCGTATCGATCAGTGCGGCCGATACGAGGCTTGGGTCGTCGCCCGCCGCTTGATAGTAGGTGCTCCAGTATGCCGAGAGGATGATCGTGTGCATCTCGGGACTTGCATCGAGGAAGGCTCGCGCCTCGCGTCCGCGCAGCGCACACCTGTGGTGTCCCGGCAGCCATCGGGGTTCGAAAATGGGCGGACATGCTGAAGCGACCGCCAGTACGGCCGCAGTTCCGGCCGTACGCTGGATTCCCTGAAAGGCCGGTGCCCAAGCGAGCATATGGCTGTCGCCCCAAAGAAGCGTGGTCGGCAGTCCGGTCCCCAAGCTACAGTGCTCGCTCCCGATTGGGCGCCCGTCGCAGGCGCGGAACGGGATCGCCGGGTCGCGAGCCTGATCCAGAGCGATCACTTGGGGGCGGAACCGGCTCGGATAGCCAGTCGCCGTGAGGCCGGCCACGACCACGATCGCGAGGGTGGTCGCGGCGGCGCCGGAGCCGGCGAAAATGGAACGACGTGAGAAGGCGCCCGCGCGGCGAAACGGCTGCTCAATGAACCGATAGGACAGCCATGCCAGTAACAGAGAAGCTGCGGCCACGTATGCCGTGAGCGCCGGCGTCAGCTCGGGGCCATTCCAGTACCTTGTGAACGCAATCAGTGGCCAGTGCCAGAGGTACAGGGAGTAGGAGATGCGCCCGATGAAGACCGCAGGTCTTGTGCCCAGGAGCCGCGTCACCATCGAGCTCCCACCAGTTCCGGCAAGAATGATGCAGGTACTTCCTGCAACGGGCAAGGCTGCGGCCATGCCCGGGAACGCGGTTTCCGGCGTGAAGAACCAACATGCCCCGAGGATCGTCGCCAACCCGCCTAGGGAGAGCGACTCTCTCGCGAGTGGGCCCGTTGCCGGTGCCCGCCAGTACACCAGCAGCGCACCGGCCAGCAGTTCCCATGCACGAAACGGGGACAGGAAGAACACCGCGACGGGTTTGGCCTCCAGTAGGACGCTGGCGGCGACGAACGTGACTACCGCGACGGCAGCAAGGCCAGCAACAACCCTCCGCCGGTGGTGAAGAAGGATCAGGAGAACGGGAAAGGCCAGATAAAACTGCTCCTCAACGCCAAGCGACCATGTGTGCAGCAGCGGATTCCATTCGGCGGACGGAGCGAAGTAGCCTCGTTCCAGGTCCCGCCAGAACACAACGTTGGACAGGAAAGCTACCGTTCCGAGTGCGGCCCGCAGAGCGGCACGTAGATCGCTCGGGAGCAGTAGGAGGTGGGCCGACAGCACGGTGGTCGCCAGCATAGCGAACAGGGCCGGGAAGATCCTGCGCGCTCTGCGTTCGTAGAAGCCTGTGAACCTGAAAGAACCGGATTCGATCTCTTTACGCAGGATGCAGGTGATCAGGTAGCCAGAGATTACGAAAAAGACGTCCACCCCAACATAGCCGCCGGACAGGCCGGAAGAAGAGAGGTGGTGAAGAAGGACGGCGACCACGGCCACAGCGCGCAGGCCGTCAATGTCGGGGCGATAGTTGGCGCCACCCTCCATGGCGTCCTCCTGGCCGGGCTCGTGCTCAGCCCTGACTCGACAGTTCGCACTTTCTATTTGCCATCCGCGGTTTCCACCTCCGAGGCAAGTTGCGGGAGTTCAGCTTCCGGCGGCGCTGGACGGCGGAGCAGGTAGGGTGTTCTTGGGGGCGCATGCCAGGAGCGTGCCTACGCCTCTTGCGCGGCACAGTGATCTGCGTTGCTCTAATTAGGTGCGATCTTCCTATTGCACTGTCCGGCTAGTGACCATGACGCCGCACGCGCCAACGTCTGCGATTCTGGCGGCTGAGCCAAACTGAAGTCGCAAGCTTCGCGCACACGGGCCCACCGTGGTGCTATGTTCGCGACGGAGAAACTTTTGGGGCTCCTTCGTGCCCATGCCGTTTGATGCTTCCTGACCAGTGCTTCCTCTGCGGATCGGCGAACACGGTCGTGCTTCCGTACCTACGCCTGAATTCCCGCAGCCTGTCCCGCAATCTCGCGTACGCGCTTCCGGTTTCCGTGGGCCGCGCTTTCGCCGCGCTGAGCAAACGCTTCCGGTCCGCCTATTCAACGGTGGCGGTCAACAAGACCTACTTCGACCGCCAGGCGGTGTTCTGCCGCGACTGCCGCACCGGGGCGTGCCGGCCCTTCTTCACGCGCGAGCAGCTGGATCAGTACTACCGCGCGTTCTACTGGGAGAACCGTGCGCAGCTGGAAGGGCACCACGTGCCGCAGGACGATCGCCCGAACCAGCGCCAACTGGATTGGGTGCAGGATCGCCTCGCCTGGATCACCCGGCACATCCCCTTGCAGGGAACGGTCCTGGATTTCGGCGCCGGCGACTGCGCGGCGGGTTATGTGCTCGGGCAGCAGGGCCTGGCGGTGCACGTGGTGGATCCGTCGGCGGATTCCGAGCGGCTGGCGCACAGGTACGGGCTGGCCTATTCCAGTGCGCTGGAAGATGCCCCCGCTGTGGATCTCGTCTACTCGGCGCAGTCCATCGAGCACGTGCACGACCTCGTGCCGGCCTTCCAGGACCTGATGGACCGGGTGAAGCCCGGTGGACATGCCTTCTTCGAGACGCCCAACGTCGCCGATCCCGACGTCTTCCGGCATCTCGTGCTCACGCCGCACACCTTCATGCTGTCGACGCGGACGATGCAGGCGCTGGCCGGGCGGGTGGGCGCGACCGTCATCGCGATGGAAACCGTCGGGCCGGCGTGGAGCATGAGCCATCCCAGGATCACTTCGCCGGAGCGGACCGACGTCCGGGTGCTGCTGCGCAAGGACAGTGCCGGCTAGCCCTTCTCGCCGGCGGGATAGGGGCCTACGAGTTCCCTCGGCCCGAGGAGTTCGTCGTACACCGCGAGCGTCCTCGCCAGGACGATGCTCTCGTCGAACTGCGCGATGGCTTTCGCGCGAGCGGCTTCGCCCAGCCTGCGCCGCAGGGGCGCGTCGTCCTGCAACTGCGCGATCGCGGCGGCGAGCGCGCCTGCATCCCTCGCGGGGACGAGCAGGCCGTCCGCGCCGTGCGTGACGACTTCGCGGCAGCCGGGCACGTCCGTCGTCACGAGGGGGAGTCCGCAGGCGGCAGCTTCGATCAGGCTCTTGGGCAGGCCCTCGCGGTAGCTTGGCAGCACCGCGACGTCCGTGGAGCGGAACAGCCCGGGCATGTCGGCGACATGCCCGAGCCAGCGGACATGCCCCTGCCTCTCCCATTCGCGCAGGCTTTCCTGCGGAACCGCCGCCGGGTTTCCGGCGTCGGGTTCGCCGGCCAGCAGGAACTCGATGGACCGGCCTTCCGCGCGCAGCCGGCGCGCGGCCTCTACGAATTCAGCCACTCCCTTGTCCCACAGCAGGCGCGCCGAGAGGACGACCCGGAACGCGTCGCGCGATGCGACGGCGGTATCGTCGGCAGGCGCGAACCGCCGGCAGTCGACGCCGGAGCCGGCAATGAGGCGGATGCTCGCCGCATCAGCCAGTCCGGCCGACCGGAAGAGCGCCACGTCGTCGGGGTTCTGCAGGATCAGGCGCGCCCCGCCGCCGCCCAGCGAGGCGCGCAGCAGCAGGCTCACGACCGGGCGCAGCATGCGGGCACGCGCGTCGTTGCTGGTGAAGGTGTATCCCATGCCGGCAACGGCGCTCACGCGCGCGGGCACGCCCGCGAGCCGTGCCGCCACGGCCGCATACACGGCGCACTTGATCGTGAACCCGTGGGCCAGGTCCACGCGCTCGCGCCGCAGGGTGGATGCCAGCCACAGGAGCAGCTTCGCTTCCCGCAGGGGATTCAGGCTGCGCCTGTCCATGGGCGCTGGAATCCATGCGAAGCCCAGCTCCCGCAGACGCGCGCCGTAAGGCCCCGGCGGGGACACCAGGAGGACCTCGTCTCCGCGGTCCCGGATGGCCGTCGCCAGCGAACGCCGGAAGTTGAAGAGGTACCAGTCGGTGTTGGCGAAGAGGAGGACCTTCAAAAGGAAGCCTCCAGGGGATAGAACCTGTACGGCAGCCAGAATGGCGCGTGGGTCGCATAGAACAGCCACACGAACTGGGCGGTCCCGTAGTAGGCCAAGACCAGGATCACCAGCAGGCGCTTCGATTCGCCGGGGCGCGTCAAGAGGTCGGGCAGACGCGAGAAGACGTACAGCTGCAGCGGGATCAGGTACAGCGCGACGCGGTCCACCGCGGTGGACGAGGCCGACACCATCAGCCACCCGAAGCTGCCAAGGGCCAGCATCGACATGGCGGTCCACAGCAGGCGCTCGGCCGGCATCCACTGGAACCGCCGGCGCAGCAGGAGCAGGAGCAGGGCCGGGACCACGTTCATCAGCACACGGACCAGCGCGCCCTCGGACTGGTATTCGGCGTCGATGTAGCCGCTGCGCAGGCCCTCGACGGAATCCTCGAGGAGCGCCACGTATACCGCGAAGGCGGCGACCGCTACCCACAACGTGGTCCAGAGCCGGTTGCGAGGCGTGGAGATGATGCCGAGCGGCATCAGGAGGACGGCCGACTTGTGGAAGAGGGCGCCCAGCACGATGCAGCACACGAAGCCCAGGGTGTTTCGCCGTTGCAGGGCGACCAGCCCGATCATGCTCAGGGCCAGCGCCACTCCCTGGCGGGTATAGCCCATCCCCAGCACGATCACGAGGTACGGCACGGAGATGGCCAGGGCCAGCCAGGGGCGCGGCTGCGCGCGGCAGAAGATCATCAGGCCCAGGCTGAAGATCGCGCCGAAGACCAGGTTGGCCCAGTGCACGTCGGCGGTCAGCCAGGTCACGAGCCAGTACGCCGGCTCGGCCCGTGTGACGATCTCTTCCAGGGACTCGAACTGGATGTGCAGCGTGTGGGCCTCGTAGTTGAGCCAGTCGCCGCCGACCTCGTGACGGAAGCCGATCACGAGCGCAGCGACGACGGCCAGCCAGAGCCAGCCGGGTCCCAGGTGGAAAAGACCCTTCGGCGGCTGCATCGCCCAGGGCCGGGACGGCTGCATCAGCGCCACGGTCGCCGGCACCAGGAAGAGCATCCAGTACGGCCACATGTCAGGACTGCTCCCGCGACCAGGACTGCAGCATCAGGACGCCCCAGAGGCGCGCCGTCCAGTCATGGTGGCCGGCCAGGTGCTGCTTCCACAGGGCGCGCGCGGGATCGAGGTCCACCAGCCCTTCGCTCTCCAGGTGGCGGTCCGCCAGCAGATCCTCGGCCCAGTCGCGCAAGGGGCCGCGCAGCCATTGCCCGACCGGGATCGCGAAGCCGGCTTTCGGACGCTCGATCAGTTCGCGAGGCACGTGCCTGTACAGCACCTGCCGAAGGATCCACTTGCCTTGGCGGCCGCGCACCTTCATCGCCAGCGGCAGACGCCATGCGAGTTCCGCGACACGATGGTCCAGGAAGGGAACGCGTGTTTCCAGGCTCACTGCCATGGCGGCCCGGTCGACTTTGCACAGGATGTCGTCCGGCAGGTAGGAGATGCCGTCCCGGTACATCATCCGCAGGACCTCGTGCTCGGCGCCGGAGCCGGGCAGGGGATCGGACAGCACGTTGAGCGGTTCCTGTGCGCCTTTCACCAGTTCACCCGGAGCCGGCCATTCCGACACCAGGCTCAGGTAGAAGTCATCGATGTTGCGCACGCCGGCCAGCCGGCGCGCAAGCTTGTGGGCCTTGTCGCCCACGCGCTGGTGGCCATGTCTTCCGCGCGCCACAAGCGGCCCCAGGCGATCCCAGGTGCCGGTCGGGATGGTGCCCATCACCGACGTCAGCGCGTGGCGCAGAGGGTGCGGCATCCAGCCGACGCGGTTCCAGATTGCAGGTGCCCAGGAGTAGCGGTTGTAGCCGCCGAACAATTCGTCGCCCGCATCCCCGGACAACGCAACGGTCACGTGCTGGCGTGCGAACCGGCAGACGAGGTGCGTGGGGATCTGCGATGAGTCGGCGAAGGGCTCGTCGTACATCGCGGGCAGCCAGGGGATGGCTTGCCGCGCCTCCGCCGCGGTGACCACCAGTTCGGAATGCTCGGTGCCCAGGTGCCTGGCGATGGCGCGGGCGTGCAGGGATTCGTCGAATCCTGCTTCCTCGAATCCCACCGTGAACGTGCGCACCGGTCGGGTGGCCTGTTTCTGCATGAGGGCGACGATGGTGGATGAATCGACGCCGCCCGAGAGGAACGCGCCCAGGGGAACATCGGCCAGGCACTGGCCGCGCACCGCGGTGGTCAGGCATTCCTCGAGGGATTGGATGGCTTGCGTTTCGTCGCCGAGGGGGGCAGCTGCGCCGGCCTCGACCACGTCCGCCAGCGACCACCAGCGCCGGATGGTGCAGGTGCCGAACGTGGCGGGAGGGCGCAGTGGTTCGCTGGGAGGCAAGGTGGGCGCGCGCCCGGCGATCCGCAGCAGGCACCCGGGTTCCAGCTTGTAGATGCCCTCGTAGATGCTGTGCGGTGCGGGCACGTACAGGAAACGCAGGTACAGGGCGAGGGCGGAGCGGCTGATCCTGCCTTCGAAGCCCGGGTAGGCACGCAGCGCCTTGAGCTCCGAGCCGAACACGAAAGCGCCCCTCGACCAACCGTAGTACAGCGGCTTCTCGCCAAAACGGTCACGCGCGAGGCAGAGCGTGCGTTCCCGCGTGTCCCACAGGGCCAGCGCGAACATGCCCACGCTGCGCTCCAGCGTCGCCTCCACGCCCCAGTGCAGGAAACCCGCCAGCAGGACCTCGGTGTCTGAGTGGCCCCGCCATTGCGGGGCGGCCCCCACGGCTTCCAGTTCGGCGCGCAGTTCGAGGCAGTTGTAGATCTCTCCGTTGAAGGCCAGCACGAGCCGGCCGCCTTCCGACACCATGGGCTGGTGGCCGGCCGCGGAGAGATCGAGGATGGAGAGCCGCCGGTGCGCCAGGCAGATGGTGCCCGCGGCATCCGTCCAGGCGCCCGCATCATCCGGGCCGCGGTGGCGGATGGCCGCGGCCATGTCCAGGCCGAACTTCTCCAGCTGTCCGGAGTCCCCGGCTTCCTTCAGGATTCCTGCGAGTCCACACATGCGTTCAGGCCATCAAGAACTTCAGAGGAAGGCATGCACGTCCTGGAGGCTGTTCAGCGACACCAGGTCCAGTTCGGTCGCGACGGGAATCGCCTCCACGCGCAGGCCGCGTGCCGCGAGGTGTTCGACCAGGTACAGGAAGCCGTGCTCGCTCGTCGCGCGTCCCCACTTGCCGGGCAACTCCTCGCGCAGGAGGGGGAAGACGGCGTCCTTGCGGAAGATGAAAAGGCCGATGTCGCGCTCGCCCGGCTGCGGATCCCGGATCCCTGCTTCGCGGGTCTCCATCAGGCCGGTGACGCGGCCGACCGCGTCCCGGGACACCCGCGTGTATGCGGACTCCACGATCCGCGTTGCGAAGGTGAAATCGTTGTCGTGGTCGCGATGGGCCTGGACGACCGAGGCGACGGTGGCCTCCTGGATGAAGGGGATGTCGCCCCAGAGCAGGAGCACGTCGGTGGCCTCCGCGAACGCAGGCGATTCCTCGAAGCGCAGGACCGCATCGCCCATGCCCCGGGCTTCGGGTTGGCAGACCAGGTGTGCCTCGCGGCCGTCCACGGCAAGGGCCGCTTGAACCGCTCCCAGTCCCTCGGGGCTGACGATGACGGTCGGTTCGGCGTCGTAGGGCTCCAGCAGGTCCAGGATGCGCAGCAGGATGGGGCGGCCCTGGATGGAGAAGAGGGTTTTGGGATAGGGCAGCCCCGCCCGCGTGCCCTTTCCGGCGGCGGCCACCAGTGCGCGGAGTTCAGCCATGGAAATCCTTGCCGAGGCGGCCCGCCAGGCCGCGTGCGATCGCGGCGTAGAACATGGGCGCCGACCGGCCCGCGACGAGAGACAAGGCGGCGCCCCAACCGTTGCGTCGGCCGGTGCGCGCGAGCACGGCCGCGACCGCTGCGCCGTGGCGGAGCCAAACCGCATCGAAGTACCGGGCGTTCAGGATCAGCGTGTTCTTCACGTAGTAGTAGACCTTCGCGGCCGTGTAGGGGCGCTGGCTCACGTCCGGGTGGTAGTGCAGCGCGGACAGCACTGAGACGACTTCCCCAGCCGCCCGCAGCCGGCAGAAGTAGTCGACCTCGTCGCCGAAGATGAAGAAGTCTTCGTTCACGTTTCCGACCTGGCTGGTCGCCGCCAGCGAGACGAGCGCGCCGTTGAAGAAGTGTGCGAAGGGGTATGTTCCTTCCGGAGCGACCGCGTGCAACTCTGCCACGGTGGCGATCTTGCGGGGAAAAGCGAAGAGCGCGGGCAAGCGACGGCGGTTCAACACGGGAAAGGGAAAGACGAAGCGGGACGGGTCGTCCTCGCGCACGACGATCGAAGACGCGCATGCCACGCCGTTTCCCAAGGCTCCCTCCAGCTGGTACAGCGCCTCGACATCGGGGTAGCCGTCGTCGTCCATGAGCCAGACGGCATCGAACCCGCGCTCCAGCGCGTGCTGCACGCAGCGGTGCCAACCGCCGGCCGATCCCACGTTGGCCTGCGTGACGTAGGGAATCCCGAGGGCCTGCAGCATCTCCTCGGTGCCATCGGTACTCGCATTGTTGACGACCAGCAGCGCGTCCGGCGGACGGCTCTGGGCCTGCACGTTGCGGATGCAGCGCGCCAGCAGGTCCTTCCGGTTGTGCGTCAGGATGGCCGCCAGCACCTTCATTGCACGTAGCCTCCCACCGCCGCATCCACCGCGATGCGCTGGAAGGGCGGGTGCTTGATGGAATAGCGGCTGCGCCCGGACGCCAGTCCGGCCAGCAGGGCGATGTTGCGCAGCACCTTGGCGGCATCACCGTGGTTCCTGAGCATGCTCTTCACCGTCTGCGCCAGACCGCGCCCCGGGGTCGCGCCGTATAGCGCTTCCGGGGCGTGATCGCGCCATGCCTGCTCGTAGAAGGGCTGCACGGCCGTCAGTTGCGGGCAGTCGTCGGTCTTGCGGGTCACGGACAGGAGGATCAGCGGCTCGACCGACACCACCTGTACGCGGGTGCCCGGCCGGGGGCGCGGCGCTTTGTACCAGGTCGAGAAGTCCAGGCTGGACGCATAGAACACCTCGGTGTCGCCGAAGCCGTTGCGCTCCGAATAAACCGAATGGAGCAGGTCGGAAGAGAACTGCCAGAAGCCATGACCGTTGAGGTTGTTCACGGGCAGCACGTGGATGATGCGGCCGCCGACCTTGCAGAGCGCCGCGACGTTGCGAAACGCCATCGCTACGTCGAAGATGTGCTCCAGCGATCCGCTGTCGACGATGGTGTCGAACTGCTGTCCGATTTGCACGGGCTGGTTGAAATCCGCGACGAACGTCGCGTCCTCGTAGTCGGAGAAGTCGATGGAGTCGACCTGGCTCGCCGTCATGGCGCGCAACAGGGGCTCGCAGTAACCGTCGCCTCGCGCTCCCGGCCCCAGTGTGGCTTCCAGCACCTTCGGCGGCAAGCCGAGGGACTGCCTGCCGACGGTCAGCACGTGGCCGAGCGGTGCGTTCTGCGCCTGCAGGCGCAGAAAGTTGAAGGCGTGCAGATCGATTCCCATGGCATTCCTCTAGATCGACCAGTCGAGACGGGTGGCATCCACGCAGGCCAACTGCGCAGCGCGCGCGGCGGCGAAGCCATTTTCCGAGTCCTCGAAGACCAGCACTTCCTGCGGCGGGATGCCCGTCAATTCGACAGCCCTGAGAAAAGGATCGGGCGCCGGTTTGGCGCGCGCGGTGTCTTCCCCGCAGATCACTGGATCGAACAGTTCCTCAAGCCCCAGGGTCTGCAGGGAGAGCCGGACCGTCTCGCGGGAGCCCGAACTCGCGAGCGCCAGCCGGAACCTTGGACTGCACCAGGCGAGGAACTCCTTCACCCCGGGCAGCGGCTTCAGGTGGGTGCGGATCAGCTTGCGCACGAGGTCCTGCTTGGCGGACGTCAGGCGCTCCAGGTCCGCCGGATCGGGTGCCGCGCGTCCGGCATCCTCGAAGCACTTGCGCAGGGCGTCGCCGGTCTTCATTCCGGCGATGCGTGCGTAGTCGACGGGGACGCCGAGGGGAGCGAGCACCTCCGTGAACGCCCGGGCGTGCAGCGGGGTGGTGTCCGCCAGCGTGCCGTCCAGGTCGAACAGGAGGAGGCGCTTGCCTTCCAGCAGCCCGCGTAGTTCGCTCAAGGCATCCTCCCCGGATCCGGCCGGTCCTCGTACTCGGACAGGATTCTCTGCACGACGCGCGCACCGTCGTGCTTGCCCGGCGAGCGCTCGGATTCAAAGGCATCGACGATGCGGCGCACGGGGATATCCGCGAAGGCGGGCTCGTCGAACTCCACGTAGGTGTCGTCGGCCTTGATCCGGCTGCGGTTCACGAGCACCACGTCGAACAGTTCCTGCATGGTGTAGCTGCGGTCGTCCGAGAGGTTGAGGTAGCGGTACGCGCCCTTGATGTAGTCGGACGCCTTGTACAGCGGCGTTTCGTAGTCCGCCCCGATATTCGTGATGAACACCTTGAAGGCCGCCTTGTTGTCAGCGATGGATTGCGACAGCCCCGCGGACAAGTAGGTGGGATAAAGCGAGGAATGCTGCGTGCCGGCCGAGTAGACGATGATGTCCGCCTGCTGAAGCGCCAACCGCACCCCGGGTGAAACGCCAACGAAGCAGTGGTGGCGTTCGAGGTAGTACCGCTTTTCCTCGCGAGTCAGTGCTTCGAAGCGCTTCTTGTCCAGCGGCCGGTCGAGCAGGTAGATGCGCTCGATCCGCACGTTGGAGCGCAGCTCCACGATCTCGGCCTCGCTGTAGAGCATCTGCCCGTTCTCGCGCAGCGCCACCAGCTTCTTGTCCTCGATGCTCGTGGGCAGCACGGTGCCCCGCAGCTTGAACAAACGGTCGATGAACATCGTCGCCTGTTCGATGTTGCGGTTGAAGGCCAGGAAGGCCCCCGCGTACAGGCAGTTCATGACCGAGCAGTCGGAGAAACTGAAGCGCTCGCCGTTCACCTGCTCGATCGCCTGCAGGCCCGTGAGGAACTCGGCGACGAAGCGGCGCAGCGAGGACCGCACCTTGTTGCTGGTGAAGGTGGCGCCGCACAGGTCCGCGCGATCGTTGCGCGCGAACTCGGCGAGCGTCGCCACGGCTTCGTCATGGTCCGCGTCCACTGGGAACCGGTACTGGAAAACGCGCAGGTTCTGCTCGCAGTCGGGATCGTCCGGCGGGAGCATCAGCTCCTGGACCTTGCGGATGTCGGAGGGACCCAGCATGCCGAAGAAGCGCCGGATCTCGCCGGTGGACTTGCCGTCGTCGTAGGCGTTCACCACCGAGGTGAGGTGCACGCCCTGTCGCGCGAGAAAGGCCGGGATGACGGCGGCGGCGCCGCGGCCCCCATTGAGAATCACCACGTTCAACACAGAACTCTCCTTCCGGTCAGGTGCCGAGCAGTTCGCGATAGACGGCAGCGTAGCGTTCCACGCCTTCCTCGAGCGCGAATTCGCGGCTGTTGTCGCGAATCCGGTGGCCGACTCTCGCCCGTGCACCGACTATGCCTTCGACCGCGGCGCGCAGGGTGCCTTCGGAGAAATCGGGGACGACGAGCGAACCATTACGCTCCAGATCCAGAATGGAATCAAGGTCGCCCACGCCGCTGTTGGCGATGACGGGCACGTTGCAAGCGAACAACTCGGCAAGTTTCGTCGGCGAGCATCCGGCCTTCGACACGTCGGCCCGGATGAAGATCACCGAGAACGCGGCGAGGGAAATGAAGGCGGGGACTTCCTGGCGGTCGGCCGATGCGAAGCGCACGCGATCGGCCGCGATGCCTTGCCTGCGGCTCTCCGCGTCCACGAGCTCCTTGCCGTTGTTGGACACGAACAGGAAGTACGCATCCGGCCGCAACGCCAAGGTTTGCCGGAAGAGCGCGAGCATGGGCTCGAGGAGGTAGTCGGGGCCCAGGCTGCCGAGGTAGAGCACGACGAAGGCATCTTCCGGGAGCCCGGCCTTCCTCCTCGCGGCGTCGCGCTGCGCATGGCTGACCTGTTCCGGATCGAAATGCCCGAAGTCCGCGCAGCACGGAATCACCTGGAAGCGCTGCGGCGCGTTGGCCACGCCGGCCATATACCAGTCCGTCAGCAGTTCGGTGGCCCTGTGGGTCAGGCACACCACCTTGTCGGAGTTGCGGATCATCGGTCCTTCCAGCTGCTTCAGGCGCTGGAAGACCAGGCGGGCGGGACCACGCGCCTTGGCGAGCCCGCCGTCCGCGTAGAAGTCGCGGAAGTCGAAGATGAGCTTGAAGCCGTGCCGGGCCTTCAGCGGGTGGGCGATCAGCGCCGGCGGGAAGCTGCGGCAGTGGATCACGCGCGGCTTTTCCTCCCGCAGGATGCGCCGCGCCGCTTGCTGCATCCGGTACTGCGTCCACGCCTGGCCCAGCAAGGGCGGACGATTCCGGTAGGGCACGCGCGTCCAGCGCACGCCGGCGTGGTCGAACAGCTTCGCGTAGTGCGCGACCAGGCCGTCCTGGCCCTCCTTCTCGGCGCTGAGGACATGGATGGCGAAACCTGCCTTCGCCAGGCCCAGCACGTAGGGCGCGACTTGAGAGCGTCCAATGTGGTCCGTGATCCCATTCTGGGTGATATAGAGGATGCTCATGCGCCGCGTGTCCCGAAGGTGAGGACCTCGGCCCACTTCTCTTGCGCCGTGTCGCGGCTGAAGAGACGCGCGCGGTCCAGCGCACCGGCTTCCCAGCGGGCGCGGAGGTCCGCATGCTCGCAAGCCACGGCCAGGGCGTCGGCCCAGACCTCAAGAGTTCCTGGAACTTCCGCCCGCGGCACCGGCAGGAGCAGTCCCGCCGCCGTGGGTTCGGGCGCCGGCAGGTCGGGGTCGTAACGCCCTCGGTTGGCGAGGGCAGCGCGTACGCCGCCCGCGGGGCAATCGGCGGCCAGCACGGGAACGCCCAGGGACAGCGCTTCCAGCAACACCATGGGCAGGCCTTCCGCGCGACTGCTCAGCAGCAAGGCGCGTGCGCCCAGCATGTAGGCCGCTGGAGAAGGCACCTGGCCGGTGGCGACCACCTGCGCATGGGTGTCGTGCAAATCCTCGCCCCAGCACAGTCCCAGGGAGCCGGCGAGTGCGCGCATCTCCGCGCGTTGCGGGCCGTCTCCAACCAGCACCAACTGCGCGGCGGGGCGCGTTCTGGCGAAGCGGGCCCAGGCGTGAAGGAGACCGTCGACGTTCTTCTCGGGACTGAAACGGCCGCACCAGATGAAGCGCGCCATGTCGTCGGCCGGAAGCGCCGACCGCGTGGGCAGGGGCTGCACGAAATTCTCGACGAACCCGCTTCGCTCCGGCGTCAGGCGGTATAGGCCACGCAACTCCTCGGCCAATGCCTCGTTGACCGCGATGACGCGATCGAGCCGTCGGTACACCGTGGCCACGACAGGGCGCAAGCGCATCATCAGGCGGTTCGAGGGATTGCCGACCACGTTGATGTGGCACAGGGCGACCTTGCGGTCGGTGCCGCCGGACAGTGCACTCACCAGATCGGCACGCCACAGGTTGCTGATGGTGACGTTGATCCCAAGGGAAGACTTCAGCCGCCGCAAGCGGAACGCGGAAACGGCATAGATCAACGGGCGCAAGGGCAGGAGCCACTGTGGCAGCGGGCCCAGCGGATGAAACGGGACGTTGCTCCGGAAGTGGCGACGGGTGGCTGGTGCGTCGAAGCTGGCCTGGTGGACGTCGTGGCCGGATTGCGCCAGCAGTTCCGACAGCGAGTGAACCATCCTCTCGGTGCCCGCAGCGCCGGCCATCGACGGAATCAGCAGGAGGATGCGGAGCCGCTCAGCCATAGCGCTCCCTGAAGTATGCGAGGTACTGCGCTGCGATGCTGTCGGCGGAGAAGTCCTGCGCGCGGGCCACCAGCGCCTCGCGGTCGCAGGGAGCGGCCAGGGCTTCGGCTATCGCGGCGGCCAGCGCCGCAGGATCGCGCGGCGGGACCAGGCGGCCGAAGCGGCCACCCTCGAGGATTTCGGCAGGGCCGCCGCTGCAATGCGTGCTGACGATGGGAAGGCCGCATTCCAGCGCTTCCACCAGCACGTTGCCGAAGCCTTCCGAGGTCGAGGACAGGACGAACAGGTCCGCGGAGCGATACCACGGCGACGGGTCGCGCACGAAGCCCGGCATGGCGATGCGCGCGCCGGCACCGCTGGCTGCGGCTAGCCGCTCCAGCTCCGGCCGCAAGGGGCCGTCCCCGACGATGGTGAGCTTGGCGCCCAGCGACTCCGGCAGCAGCGCGAAGGCCTGGATCAAAGTGGCATGGTCTTTCTGGGGTTTGAGCTTGCCCACGGACAGGATGTGGTGGGCGTGGCCCGCGCCCCAGAGCCGTTCGCGTTCGCGCGCGTCCGCCCGTTGCGGGGAGCCGCCGGTGGCTGCCGGGTTGTGGATCACACGGATCCTGGAGGGGACCAGGCCGCTCAGTTGGCAGAGATCTTCCTTCACCTCTTGCGACACGGCGATGACGCCGTCGGCGAATCGATAGCTCCATTGCATCGTACGCCTGACCGTTGCTGGGGAGGCCCCGATGTCAGCGCAGGCGGTGCTGAGATGACTGTGGTCGCTCAGGAACAGGCGCCCCGGGCGCCCGGCGAACATCCAGGCCGCGACGGTCGCCGTGGTGAGCGGCCACATCGCCGACAGCACGATGTCCGGCTTGCGACGGCGCAGTAGTGAGGCGAGCGGAAGGACGGCGTGGCGGATGCGATCAACACGCAGGTCGTCGATTTCGATGCCCTGCGGCAGGAGGTCCAGAAACTCGCCCCTGCGCCGCATGAGGGCGAAGCGGACCTGCGCACCGCGCGCATGCCATAGCGAGGCCAGCGTGACGTGCAGGCGCTCCGCGCCTCCGTCGGCGAGATCGGGCAGGATGATGAGCACCTCTAGTCCGCGCGTCCGCGAGGCGTCCACGCCTTCCGCGCCGGGCCGTACGTCCGCCGCTGGGCGCAGGCCGGCGCGCATTGGAGGGTCCGTTGCCCGGTTCATGCGGATTTCCTCCGGAAGGCGCCCCATACCGAGGAGTCGTAGCCAAGCGTACGCCGCGCATGTCGCCACATCAGGGCGCTCCAGGTCGTCAGCGCGATCGAGTTCGCCAGAGCGGCGCCATTGCCACCTGCGAGGAGGATGAGGGGGGGGGCCAGCACGGCGAGAAGGATGACGGAAACGGCGAAGCTGCGCGTGACGTAGCGCTCCTGGCCCGTCATGTTCAAGAGGGAGCCGACGGGGCCCAGCGATGCACTGAGTAGCGTGCCCAGGCTGAGAATGAGGATCACCGAATTGGACTCACGGAACTCGTGCCCGAAGATGATGTCGAGCAGCGCTTCGCCGGCGAGCGCGAAGGGGAGGACGCAGCAGACGACGCCCACGACCGACAACGTCGTCGTCTGAGTCAGCGACTTCTGGAGCGCAACCTTGTCGCCTGCTGCGTGCAGCGACGAGAACATGGGGCCGGAAACCACGTAGGCCACAGTGAGAGGCATGGTAAGCAGGAGGCCCGCGGACATTCCCACGCGGAAGATTCCCACCGCCGCCGGCGCGGCCAGGTAGCCCAGGGCGATCAGTGCCAGGTTCCCTTGCACGGCGCGCATCGAATCGGCCAGGGCCATGGGCAGGGCGCTGTGCAGCCAGCCGCGTTGACCGGGCGGGCGCGCCGCGCGTGGGGGAAGGGGCGGCAGCAGCTTGCGGAGCATGCCGCCGGCCACCGCCAGCGAAATTCCGGCCGCGACGACCTGCAGCGATATCGCGACGGGCGGCGTGAGCTCGAAGGGCAGCAGAAAGGTGCACCCGAAGAGGAGCAGGGAGAACAAGGCCGGTCGCAGGATGACGTCCGGGACCTGCCCTTTCACGATGTTCTGCAGGCCACGGATGGCCGCCCCCGTGAGATTGCCGAGCGGGATCAACAGGATGAGGAGCAGTCCGGCGAGAAAGGTTCGCAAGAGCTCGGCCGTGACCTTGTCGCGCCAGACGAGCCACGCGAGGCCCACGATCGCCAGTGTCACGACCGCCAGCCCGACAACGGTCCGTACGGCCCAGAGGAGCACCGACCACACGGCCGGCCATTGCTGCCGCACATGTGCGGCTGCCACTTCGCGCGTGACTAGCGGGGGCACGCCGAACTCGGCCGGGATCGCCAGCATCGAGATCACCGACAGGGCCAGGCCGTAGATGCCGTAGCCTTCCGGGCCCAGCCCGCGCGCCAGCTGGACGCCCACGAGAAAGCCGAACAGCATCCCCAGGAAGCGCAGGCCCGTACTGCCGGCGAGGAGGCGGGCCATGCGGTTGCCGGACGCGAGGGATCCCGTTGCGTTCATATCCGCAGCCTCGCAGTTGACACAACAGATAGAGGGCAGGTCACCTGGTGAAGCTCGTGGTGCGGTAGCGATTGCGACAGGCCCGGGACTTTAACGGTTCGCCAAGCTTTGCGGCCCGGTTTCGCACCGATTCGTGGAATGAGTGCTACTCGGCCGTTCGCCGATAAAGAAACGGCCTCCGGAACATGCCGCCGAAATGGTGGGGGTTGGCGCCGCGCACGGTGATGAGGTTCTTGCCGGCCTTCAGCCGGGCCGCGAGATCCACGTCCCACTCGAACCGGTAGTCGGTGCGCCACCACGGCTCCTTGAACTCCCGGTGCGCCGCGAGGTCGCCGTTCACGTAGATCCACGCGTCGTTGAACATGCCCGGGAACATCACATGTATCGACCCCTGTGCCTGTGCCGGCGTCAACTCCACTTCGGTCTGATACCACCAGTAGCCGGTGTAACTCTGGCCGTCCGGCATGAGCACGCCCTGCGCTTGCAGGTAGAGGTCCGTTCGCAGGCGTTCCCAATGCGTGTCTGCAGGGGTGTAGGCCCAGCCCCGTGCCAGGCCCGTGTCGGTCGGGTCGCGCCGGAACGACCAGACGAGCGGCAGGCGGACAACGAGGCTGCCTTTGGTGCCGTCGATCAGCGCGCTCAGTTCCCGCATGTGTTGGACCTCCCCTGGGAACCAGCTGTAGCCCCGCTCGCCGATCTTCTTGTAGGTGGTGAAGGTCGGGTTCATGGCGGTGAGCTGCTCGCGGAGTTCCAGCGCCTTCGCGCCAAGATCGGCGGCACGCGCGTAGTCTCCTTCGGTGGCACCCGCGCGAACCATGGCCATGTAGCCCTCGATGATCCCGAGCGACAGTTCGGTGAAGCGCAGGCGCTCCACGTACAGGCGTTCGTTTCGGCTGGCGTTGGCCTTGGTCGTGAGCGGTGCAAGGGTTGATTGCGCGGCGGTGAGGCTTTGCCGCAGCTTCTGCAACAGTTCGGGCGTATAGATCGCCGGGGCCACGAAGTGCTCGTGCTCGGTAACGATGGAGTTTTCCCAGGCGGAAAAGATCGCGCTCCAGTAGTCGGCCATGGCGGCCGCCGCCGGGCCGTAGAACTTGGGATAGAACTCCGCGAGCAGGGCGTCCACGTCGAGGTCCGGGTTCCACAGCAGTTGCTGCCGGAAGAACAAGTTCAGGAAGGTCGTGGCCATGGCGCCCCGGCTTTCCGTATAGACGCCCAGGATCCCGGCGTTGCGGTAGTGGCGCACGTCCTGCGCGAACGCGTGCTGCGACGGGTTCGGCAAGTCGCGCCACACGAGCTGCCCCTGGTCGTAGTCGTAGATGATCAGGCGGCCCTGCAGCAACTCCGCCCAGCGGTACATGATGCCCTTGTATTCCTGGCGTGGCGGAGACTTCGGGTCGTCCATCCCGTGGTTGGGATCGATGTCGATCGCGGCCAGCCACATCACGATGCTGGGATCGATGTCGGTGATGCGCTGCGGCGGCAGGGTCACGTTGGAGTAGGCCAGCCCACCAAGCTTGGTGGAGCTCCCTGGATGCCTCTCCCGAAGCAGGCGGGCGACATTGTTGTACAGGGTGATCATCGCGTCCGTGTTGGACCAGCTGAGCATGTACTTGTCGAAGATGCGCGCCTGCAAGGCGCGATCCGCCGGCGAGTCGTTCTGGTAGATACCGTCCTCGATGGCGATCGAGATGCCGGGCACCCCGCGTGCGTACTCGGGTTCGAGCTGCGCAGCGACCTCTTCCGCTGTGGCGGGATCGGCTAGGGGAACGTCCGTCGGCTTGCCGCCTGGTGGAACGAGCTTCTTCGTGTACTTGCCGAGTGCGTGACCTCCGCCGGGCAGGTAGCCGGTGCCGCCGAAATTGCGCCGTTGGAATTCCGCTTGTCCCGTGCGGTCGCCGTTCCAGCTCAGCGAATAGCCGCGGACCTCGAAAGGCGAACCGTGCGCGTAGTCGAGGGCGCCGACTTCCAGGCTCGTGTGCTCGGGAACGACTTCGCCGAAGTCCGTGGGCAGGTACCAGCGGCATCCCCAGTCCTGCAGCAGCTTGGCGACGGCGTAGTAGTGTGATCGGTCGCTGGTGCCGGCGAGGAACACGCGCGATCCGCTGCGCCGCATGGCGATGGCGTCCGCCCCCAGAATGGGCTTCTTCTTCGCGACGGCCTCCAGTTTCCTCGCCAGCGTGCGGTCTTCCTCCAACGCGATCCTGCCCACCAGGATCGCCGGGCCCGCGGGGGAACGGGTGCCGGGAGCGACCGCCAGCAGCGGTAGCCTGGCCCCGCTCATCAGTTCCACGTACTTCACAAGGTCCTGGGCAGCTGCCTTCTCGAGCTCGGCCGCTTCCGTAGACACCATCACGCTCGCTACGGGCTGTCCTTCGCGCACCACAGTGAGCATGTCCGTAGCGGGTGTACCTGCGACTTGCGCGCGGAGTCCGCCCACAGTAGCCAGTGCCGAGAGAAAACAGAGGATCCGGATGCAGATGCGCAGTTGCATGGAGTCTCCATGGAATGACGCGGCATGCTAGCGTCGGCGGGCCGATGCAGTTGCAATAAGTCTTGTGGATGGAACTGCGTGCCCCTCAGGGTTGCTCCACGATCCGCGCGGTCGCGGGCCATGAGCCCGCCGGCTACTTCGACTGGCGTGTAGCCTTCGATGTGCTGGCCTGGGTGAGGTACCAGGGGATCGCCACCCTGAGCCCATCGGACAGGCGGTGGGTCGGTTCGTACTGGAGTCGGGTGCGGGCCTTGCCGATGTCGGCCTGGCTGTGGCGGACATCGCCGGCCCTCGCGTTGCCGTACCGCGGTTCGAAGGACACTGGTCGACCAATGTCCTCGAGGGTCCGGCTGATCAGTTTCAGCAATTCGTTGAGAGTCGTTCGGTCCCCCACCGCCACGTTGTAGACCTGATTGACCGCGTCGGCGCGTGTGGTGGTGGCGGCGAGGAGATTCGCCTGCACCGCGTTGGCAATGAAGCAGAAGTCCCGGCTGGTCTCCCCATCCCCATAGACGTGGATTTCACCACCCTGGAGGGCAGCCGCGGTCCAGCGTGGGATCACAGCCGCATACGCCCCTTCCGGATCCTGCCGCGGACCGAACACATTGAAATATCGCAGCCCGATGCTCGCGAATCCATAGCTGCGCGCGAATACGTCCGCATACAGCTCGTTCACGTACTTCGTCACCGCATACGGCGACAGCGGCTTGCCGATGCGGTCTTCCACCTTCGGCAGGTCGGGGTGGTCGCCATACGTCGAACTGCTGGCCGCGTAGGTGAAGCTCCCAACCTTCGCGTCCCGGGCCGCCACCAGCATGTTCAGGAAGCCGTCGATGTTCACGCTGTTCGTGGCGACCGGATCGGCCAGCGATCGCGGCACGGAGCCCAGGGCCGCCTGGTGCAGCACGTGGTCGACGCCTTCGCAAGCCAGGCGGCAATCTTCCAGTTTGCGGATGTCGCCTTCATGAAAGGTGAAGCGGGCCCACTGCTGAGGCGAGACGAGGCTGCGCACTTCATCCAGGTTGCGCTGGTAGCCGGTGGCGAAGTTGTCCAGGCCGATCACCCGCTGGTCCAGCCGCAGCAGCTTTTCGAGGAGGTTCGATCCGATGAACCCCGCGACCCCCGTCACCAGCCAGGTGCGGGGTTCCCTGGGCAGGCGCTGCAGCAGTTCCTCGTAGGCCGTCATTTTCAAAGGCGCCCATCAGCGGCGCCCAGCGGAAGCATGCTCTTCACGTCATAGACCACCGCGCCCGGTTGTCCGAAACTCTTGACCCCTTCTTCACCCAGTTCGACGAATTGCCGGTGACCCACGGCCAGCACGATGGCGGCGTATGCGCCCTGGGTGGGCACGTCGCGCAGGCACTTCAGTCCATACTCGTGCTCCGCCTCCTCCACGCTGATCCAGGGGTCATACACGTCCACTTGCGCGTTGTAGCCCTGCAGCGTATGCACGATATCTACCACCTTCGTGTTGCGCACGTCCGGGCAGTTCTCCTTGAAGGCCAGGCCCAGCACCAGCACCTTGCTTCCCAGCACCGGCACGCCCTTGCGCAGCATCAGCTTCACGGTTTCATCGGCGACGTGCCGGGCCATGTTGTCGTTGATGCGGCGGCCGGCCAGGATCACTTCCGGGTGGTAGCCCACTTCCTGCGCCTTGTGCGTCAGGTAGTACGGGTCCACGCCGATGCAATGCCCGCCCACCAGTCCCGGGCGAAAGGGCAG
This sequence comes from Pseudomonadota bacterium, assembly GCA_023438115.1. Classification (GTDB taxonomy): domain Bacteria; phylum Pseudomonadota; class Gammaproteobacteria; order Burkholderiales; family Burkholderiaceae_C; genus Ramlibacter. The sequence goes on from JAEZEB010000035.1 coordinate 28,850, forward strand.
GAAGTTCCACTTGGTGCCCGCGGCCTGCAGCACCTCCAGCGTGTCGATGCCCAGGCGATGGAAGATCAGGCTCAGTTCGTTCATCAGCGCGATGTTCACGTCGCGCTGGGTGTTCTCGATCACCTTGGCGGCCTCGGCCACCTTGATGCTGCTGGCCTTGTGGGTGCCGGCACTGATGATCGCGGCGTAGAGCGCATCCACGCCCTCGGCCACGGCCGGGGTGCTGCCGCTGGTCACTTTGCGGATCGCGGGCAGGCGGTGCTCCTTGTCGCCCGGGTTGATGCGCTCCGGGCTGTAGCCGCAGAAGAAGTCGCTGTTGAAGCGCAGGCCGCTGGCGCGCTCCAGCACGGGCACGCACACTTCCTCGGTGGCGCCGGGGTAGACCGTCGATTCGTAGATCACCACGTCGCCAGGCTTGAGCGCCTGGCCCACGGTCTCGCTGGCGCGTACCAGCGGCGTCATGTCGGGGCGATTGGCCTGGTCCACAGGCGTGGGCACCGTGACGATGTACACCTGCGCCTCGCGCAGGTCTTCCGCGTCGCAGGAATAGCGCAGCTTTGCGGCAGCCTGCAGCTCGCTGCGGCTGCACTCGAGCGTATGGTCCCGCCCTTGACGCAGGTCCGCCACACGCTGCGGGTTGACGTCGAAGCCGATCACGGGGCGATGCTTGCCGAACTCCACGGCCAGAGGAAGGCCGACGTAGCCCAGGCCGATGATCGCCAGTGTCTTGTCGCTCAGGTCCATGTCGTTCTCATCCGTAACAACTTTGCCACTGCGGCATCCTGACCCTATGGCCGCATAGGTGCCGTTCGAAGTTGAGCATTCTGCACTCGCCGGCGCTTGAAAGGGGGCGCTTCTCAAGCTGCTCGGCCGGGGTGGGATACTTCGCACCCGATGCAACTCCAGGACATCCTTTACACCCAGGGCTTCGGCGCGCGGCGCACCTGCACGGGGCTCGTGCAGCACGGGCTAGTCACCGTCAACGGAGCCATCTCCGACGATCCCTTCGCGGAATTCGAGCCCGAGGGCCTGCAGTTCACCGTCGAGGGCCAGCCGTGGACCTACCACGCCAAGGCCTACCTGATGCTCCACAAGCCGGCGGGTTACGAGTGCTCGCAAAAGCCGTCGGCCTGGCCAAGCATCTACACGCTGTTGCCCGCGCCGCTGCGGCAGCGCCCGGTGAAGGGCGCCAATCCGGGCGTGCAGGCGATCGGCCGGCTGGACCAGGACACGACGGGCCTGCTGCTCCTCAGCGACGACGGCGCCTGGATCCACCGGATGAGTTCGCCCAAGCACCATGTGCCCAAGGTGTACCAGGTGGGCACCGCGGACCCGGTGGACGATCGCCAGGTGCAGCGGCTGCTGGAGGGCGTGGTGCTGGTCGACGATCCGCGCCCGGTGCGAGCGGCTGCGTGCGTGCGCACGGGCGAGACGTCGATGGATCTCACGCTCACCGAAGGCAAGTACCACCAGGTCAAGCGGATGCTGGCGGCCGTGGGCAACCGCGTGGTGACGCTGCATCGCTCGCGCATCGGCAGGCTGGAATTGCCGCAGGACTTGCCGGCGGGCGAGTGGCGCTGGCTGGGGGCCGCGGAGCTTGCGGCGGTGTCCGATCGCGCGGGGTAGAGCCCGCGCCCGGGCTGTTCAGAGGAACTGGAACTTCCTTCGCACGCCTTCGGGAATGGTTTCCGGAAAGGGCCGGTAGCGCGGGTCCAGCTGCGCGAGGCGCTGCGCCATCGAGTAAACGCCGCAGCCGGCATTCGCGGCGTAGATGCCCACCGAGCTGAGGAACGTGAAGAAGTCCGCCCGCCCGGCGAGCGCAAGCATCTCGAGGCTGCAGCTCGCGGGCAGTTCCACGAAACGGATGCCATGGGTGTTCTCCCGCAGGGCCTGCTGGACGCGCGGGCTGTAGCGGCGGTCGACATACTGCGACGGCGCGAGCTTGTAGTGGACGGTGCGCCGGCCCTGCCGGGCCAGGATTGCCAACAGCTCCTGCAGGCACGCATGGTAGGGGGCTTCGTCCGCGAGCTGGGCTTCCAGCGTTGCGTCGAACACCAGCACGGTGTCGATATCCGCGGCTTCGGCCGGAGCAAGGGCGCGCACCTGGACACGCACCTTCCTCGGATAGCCGGGAAAGGCTTCGTCCGTGCATCCATAGAAGGCCAGGCAGCGCTCGTCTGCGAACACCGGAGGCCGGACCGTGACGAAACCGCGCGCCACCCAACCCCGCCAGCCCGGGCGCGCCGCGACCACGCCGCGCAGGACGCGGGCGATGGACTCCGGCGTGTGGTACGAGGCCATGCCTTCCTCGATCAGGTGGTAGCCCCGACAGCGCGGATGGCGGACGAAGGCGTTGAAGAACGGGAAAGCCCGGTGCGGCAGGTACCAGGCGAAATCGCGGCCACCGGATACCTCGTCGACGAAGCGCGTCAGCTCGCGGTGCTGGCGCCACCACTGGAGCAGCCGCCAGGTGATCACCCAGCGGCGCTCGGGAAACGCCTTGGTCGCGAACGCGTGGTCCGGCGGCTCGTAGCCGCGCGCACAGACCAGCAGGACGTCGCCGGCCGTGAGCTGGTGGTGGTCGATCACCGCCAGCGAGACCAGCCAGGTGACGTGGCTGTGGATGAAGAAGACGTGTCTCACGGCGTCATCCAGGCTTGACGCCGAACCAGGGCATGGGGTGGCTGCGCTGGGCCGCCCACCAGGTGAGAAGGAAGCGCACGCCCATGGCTATGGCGAAGGCGAGCGCGGCGCCCTCGATGCCCAGCCGCGGCGCGAGCAGCACCAGCAGCACGAGATGAAGGACGCTGCCGGTGACGGTGACGGCGGAGAGCAGGCCGGTGCGGCGGGCGTAGAAGACGTAGTTGGTGACCATCAGGTACATGCCGGCGAAGACCTGGCCCAGCATGAGCCACCCGACCACCGATCCGGCGGCAGCATAACGCTCGCCGCCCACCATCCGCACGAGCCAGGGTCCTACCAGGAAGGCCAGGCCCGCGCCCGCCAGCAGCACTGCGTACCAGGCGTAGGTGTAGCGCACGATGCGCACCTGCTCGCCCGCATCGCCGGACTTCAGGCGCTCGAACAGCCACGGGACATAGGCCTTGTTGATGGCGTCGAACAGCAGCACGGCCGCCTGCGCCAGGTTGGCCGCCAGCATGTAGATACCGGCTTGCTCCAGCCCGAGTTGCGCCGTCACGACGAGGCGGTCGGCGGCCACCAGGACGAAGCTTGCGGCCAGGTGCGGCACCAGCGGCACCCCGAAGGACAGGACGTCGCGCACGAGGTCGGGCCGCCACGTGCGCAGGCGCAGCAGGCCCGAGCGCTGCAGCAGCCCCACGGACACCGTGGCCACGACGAAGGAGGTCATGATGACCGCCGCTATGCGGCCGGTGGCGCCCAGTGGCACGACCACCACCAGCAGCGCGGTGAGCAGCGTCACCCCCAGGGCCTCGCCCGCTTGCAGCACGGCGTAGGGCAGGGGGCGTCGGCGTACTTGCCAGATCGCCTGACGCATCTGCATCAAGGCCGCGAGGCCGGCGACCACGACGGCCCAGGCAAGCCACCGCGGCTGCAGCCCGAGCAGCCGGCCCAGGGGCTCGCCGGCGACGAGAACCACGGCCAGCACGACGAGGCCGCTCACCACGAGGATCTGCAATGCGGCCGCGTTGTATTCGGCCAGGTCCGCATCTGTCGCGCCATCGTATGCGCGGCGCGCGGCGGCGGCCACGCCATTGAGGCCCACCACCGCGCCGAAGCCGGCCACCAGGGTGGTGAACAGGGCGGCCTCGCCGAAGGCTTCGGGTTCCAGGTAGCGCGCCAGCAAGGGCAGCAGCCCGAACGCCAGCAGCGCCGCGAAGGCGTTGGACGCCAGGTAGACGGAGGTTCCGGAGAGCAGGGAGGCCGCGGGGGCGGGCTTGGCGAGAGTCAAGGGCAGGGTGGGGCGCGGGCGCGGCGGGCGCCGCGCACCCGGCTTTGTAGCCAACTTTGCCGTGCCGGGCAATCGCGGCGTGGCGCGTGCGCCGCAGCCCGCCCGCTACCATGGACCCAGATGTCCCTGTTCCTCGATTCCTTCTGGCGCGCCGTCGCCTACTGCCTGCACCCGCGCGTGATCGCGCTGTCGCTGCTGCCGCTCGTGCTGCTGGTCCTGCTCGCCGCTGGCCTGGGCTACCTCTACTGGGACAGCGCGGTCAACACCGTCTTCCTCTGGCTCGAATCCACGAAGTGGATGGAAAGCCTCATGCGCTGGCTGCAGGACATGGGCATGGGCGGGCTCAAGAACGCGCTGGCGCCGCTGCTGATCATCTTCCTGGTCACGCCGCTGCTGGTGGTGCTGGTGCTGTTCTTCGTGGCGCTGCTGATGATGCCGGCGCTCGTGCGGCTGGTTGCGCGCCGGCGCTTTCCGGACCTGGAGCGCAAGGAAGGCGCCTCCTTCCTGCGCAGCGCGATGTGGTCCGCGGGCTCGATGCTGCTCGCGCTGGTGGCGCTCGTGATCTCATTGCCGCTGTGGCTGATCCCGCCGCTGGTGCTGGTGCTGCCGCCGGTGATCTGGGGCTGGCTCACCTACCGCGTGATGACCTTCGATGCGCTGGCCGACCACGCGAGCGGCGAGGAGCGCCGCCTGGTGTTCCGCAACCACCGGCCCTGGCTGCTGATGATGGGCATCGCCACGGGCTACCTCGGCGCCGCGCCGAGCATCGTGTGGGCCTCGGGCTGGTTCTTCGCGGCGGCCTTTCCCATCCTGATCCCGGTGGCGATCTGGATCTACACGCTGGTGTTCGCGTTCTCGGCGTTGTGGTTCGCGCACTTCTGCCTGGCGGCGGTGGCGCAGCTGCGCGTGCCGGTGGTGGTCAGGCCCGCGCCCGCACCCGCGCCGGCTCCCACGCCGGCGCCGGACGTGGACGTTCAGCTCCTGCCGTAGGAGTCCTCGAGGCGCACGATGTCGTCCTCGCCGAGGTAGCCGCCGGACTGCACCTCGATCATCTCCAGTTCCATCTTGCCGGGGTTGTGCAGGCGGTGCACCTCGCCGATGGGGATGTAGGTGGACTGGTTCTCGCTGAGGAGGAAGGTCTCGCTGCCACGCGTCACCTGCGCGGTCCCGCGCACCACCACCCAGTGCTCGGCGCGATGGTGGTGCTTCTGCAGGCTCAGCGATGCGCCGGGCTTGACGCCGATGCGCTTGACCTGGAAGCGCTCGCCGGCGTCGACGCTGTCGTACCAGCCCCAGGGCCGCACAACCTTGCGGTGCAGCGCGGCCTGCGCCGCATTGCCTTTCTCCAGCAGGGCGACGACGTCCTTGACCTGTTCGGCGCAGTCGCGCTGCGCGACCAGCACCGCGTCGGGCGTGTCGATGATCAGCAGGTCGTGCGTGCCGAGCGCCACCACCGGGCGATGCGGCGCGTGGATGAAGGTGTTGCGCGCCTGATGCATCCAGCCCTGGCCCTGCACGCGGTTGTCCTGCGCGTCGGCCGGGGCGAGATCGGCCACCGCGTTCCAGCTGCCCACGTCGCTCCACTGGCCGCGGAAGGGCAGCACGGCCACCATGGCATGCCGTTCCATCACGGCGTAGTCGATGCTCTCGGCGCGGCAGGCCTCGAAGGCTTCGCGACCGGGCCGCAGGAAGGTCGCGCCCGGGGCGGCCGCGCCCGGCACCTCGGTGGTCGCCTTGGCCATCGCATCGCGGCAGGACTGCAGGATGTCGGGGGCGTGTTCCTCCAGCGCCTCCAGCAGGAAGCGGGCGCGGGCCAGGAAGATGCCGGCGTTCCAGAGGGTGTCGCCCTGCAGCAGCAGCTGCTGCGCCCGCTCCGCGGCGGGCTTCTCGATGAACTGTGCCACCTGCAGGCTGCCGTCGCCGCGCGCCTCGCCCTGGCGGATGTAGCCGTAGGCGGTGCTCGGGAAGCTGGGCACCACGCCGAAGGTGACGATGGCGCCGGCCCCGGCCGCGCCCAGGCCTTCCTTCATCGTGCGCGCGAAGGCGGCCGCGTCCGGGATGTGGTGGTCGGCGGGGCAGAAGAGGAGGAATTCGTCCGGCTCCGCGTGCAGCGCCGCGAGCGCCATCGCCGCCGCCGTGTTGCGCGCCACCGGCTCCAGCAGGATGGTGCCCCCGGCGCCGGCCAGCCGCAGGCAATCCGCCACCAGGAAGCGGTGCTCCTCCGAGGCCACGGCCAGCATCCGCTGGCCGAGCGGGGCCACGCGCTCCAGCGTCAGCTGCAGCAGGCTCTTGTCGCCGATCAGCGGGACGAACTGCTTCGGGAAGCTCTTCCGGCTGAGGGGCCAGAGGCGCGTGCCGGAGCCGCCGCAGAGGACGACCGGGGTGATGGAACTCATGGCCGAATGGTAGCCGCGGGCGCTGCCCGTTCAGGCTGCCGGCGGCGTCGCCGGCCAGCCGAGGTCGTCTTCCTTCACGGGCGTGTTGGCCCGCACGTCACGCACCAGCCGCGTCCCGACCAGGGCATCGGCCATCTTGGGGGGCAAGCCGAAGCCCGGCCGCACGCTGCGGAAGCAACTCGCGTCCACCACGTCGCCCGCGCGCAGGTCCTTCACGAAGTAGAGCGAGCGGCGGAACTGCACGTTGCCCGCATCGCTTCCGCGGGTGCCGTACTTCACCTGGCCCAGCGCCGTCCACGCCGTGCGGCATTCGCGGGTCAGAGCCTCGAATTCCGCCGGTTCCGAGGAGAAGCTGTCGTCCGGCCCGCCGCCCGCGCGGTCGAGCGTGAAGTGCTTCTCCACGATGCATGCGCCCAGCGCCACGGCAGCCACCGCGGTGGTGATGCCGATGGTGTGGTCGGACAGGCCGGTGAGCACGCCCAGGCGCTCGCCCATGTCCTGCAGGGTGCGGAGGTTGTAGTCGCCCGCGGGCGCCGGATACCCGCTCACGCAGTGCAGGATGGCCAGCTGCGTGCAGCCCCCATCGCGGGCGGCCTGCACGGCCTCCTCGATCTCCTGGAACGAGGCCATGCCGGTGGAGATGATCATCGGCTTGCGCGTGCCGGCTACGTAGCGGATGAGGGGCAGGTCGATCGCCTCGAACGAAGCGATCTTGTACGCCGGCGCACCCAGCTCCTCCAGCAGGTCCACGGCGGTGGGGTCGAACGGGCTGCTGAAGATGCTGATGCCGGCGCGCCTGGCGTGGTCGAACAGTGGCCGGTGCCAGTCCCACGGCATGTGCGCCTCGGCGTAGAGGTCGTAGAGCGTTCGCCCGTCCCACAACCCGCCGCGGATGGTGAAGTCCTCGCCCTCCGCCTTCAGCGTGATGGTGTCGGGCGTGTAGGTCTGCAGCTTCAGGGCGTCGGCGCCGGCGGCCTTGGCGGCATCGATCGCGCGCAGGGCGGTCTCCAGCCGGCCGTTGTGGTTGGCGGAGAGCTCGGCGATCAGGTAAGGGGGCTCGTCGCGCCCGATGCGGCGGCCGTCAATGCTGAAAGTCTTCATGGCCATTCCCCGTGCAAGAGTCCGAAGCAGATCACGTCATGGTACGTCGCGCCCATGCGGTGCTGCTCGCGCAGCACGCCCTCGCGCGCGAAACCCAGCTTCTCGTGGATTCGCAGGGAAGCCCGGTTGAATCCCAATGCCTGACCACACACCTTGTGCAGCGCCAGCTCACGGAAGGCCAGGTCGAGGGCCGAAGCGCACAGCTTCGTGCCGGAGCCCCTGGGCGCGCCCGGGGCGGCATAGAAGCCCCAGTCGCTCACGCCTCCAGCGAGCGCATTCGTGAGGTGCACGAAGCCGATCGGGGATTCTCCTTCCCAGCCCACGAGCAGCTTGCGGCCGGGGTCGCCCGAGACGCGCTCGAACCAGGCGGCGTGTTCCGCCGGGGTGATCTCGTGCTGCTGGAGCATGTTGCCGCGGATGTCGGGATGGTTGCGCCAGCCCAGCACCATGGACAGGTCTTCGGCTGCCAGGGGTCGCAGCGAGCAGCGCTCGAACGAACGTCGTGTCATGTCATGCGGGCCAGGACGCGCTGTACGCCCGTGCCATCAGTGATTGCCGCGGCGGCGTCCTGCATCGCTCGCAGGACGCCGGGAGCCTGGACGTCGTCCAGCATCCCCGCCAGCTGGTCCGCGCGAAGCGGCAGGGGCAGCAGCATGCATGCGCCGGAAGCAGCCAGTGCCTGTGCCCCGGCGCGCTGATTCTCTGCAATGATGACCGTGAGTGTCGGCAAGCCCACGCAGCAGCGTTCCCAAGCCATCGTTCCCGCCGCGCCGATGGCGAGGTCGGAGGCCGCCATCAGCTCCGCCATGGCGTCTGTGCCGAGCAGCACCTGTGTCTCATAGGGCAGTCGCGCCGCGGCTTCCCGCACCTGGGCTGTCCACGGCGCCTTGGCGCCCATCGCCACCACGATGCGGCACCCCTCGGGCAGTGGTGCGTGTTGCAGCGCGGCCAGGATGTCGCTGGTGACGTTGTCCTTGTCGACGCCCCCCAGCGCGATGAGCAGTTGCCGCAGGTTCCCCGCCTTTCGACGCTCCAGGCCGGCCGCCCGCGCGGCGGCGAAAGCTGGACGCAGGAGCGCGAAAGCTGCGCCGGCGAGGACGTCGCAGGAGCCCGGCACCTTTCCGGCATAGTCGGCAGCCCTCCGCCCCAGGTTCTGGTCGAGCAGGACGTCGCAGTCGTGTGGCCGGTCCGCCAGGTCGTCGATCGCGAACAGGCGATTGCAATGCGGCCGCAACCGGCTCTCCCAGCGCGCATCGAGTGCATAGTGGTCGACGACCAGCCAGTCGGGCCGCTCGCCCTGCAAGCCCGCGATGCTGTCGGCGGCATCCTGCTCCCAAGGCACACCCAGCCAGGCGGCATGGGGAGGCGAGGGCGGATCGAAGTGCGTGGCGTGCCCGGCCGGCGCCGGGAGCGTCGTCACGCCGTGGCCCCGCGCCCGGATCGTCTCGACCAGGTGGCCGTCCAGCTCACGGCACAGAAAGCGGCAGGCCGTTCCTGCTTGCCTCAGGGCATCGGCCAGCGTGAGGCAGCGCATGGCATGACCGGTGCCGATCGTGCGGGAGGCATCGGTGCGGAAGACGGCCACTGCCATGGCTCACGCGGCCTTCTCCAGCAGGAACCAGGTGATGTCATCCTGCGGGTAGTTGGGGTCGCGGCGGTAGGCGAAGCCGTAGTCCACGAGCCGCATCGACGCGTGCCGGTCCAGGATCTCGCCGGCGAAGTCGCGCTTGAAGAGGCGGTCGCCGTGCCCGCGATAGGGAATCGCCACGGGGCTCGGGTTGTAGTACTCGGCCACCAGCAGCCAGCGGCGGGTTGCCTG
>JAEZEB010000053.1 GCA_023438115.1 Pseudomonadota bacterium
CGTCATCCCCGCGAAGGCGGGGATCCATGGCTTTCGGCAGCGGAAATTGGAATCTGACCCCATTTACCACCGCGGAAAGCGCCTGGCGTTTTCCGGTTGAAACCCTCAGTGCTTCACCGCGGGCGCCTTGTTCGACAACCCCCAGACGTACGCGGACAACACGTGGATCTGCGCGTCGGTGAGCTTGCCTTCCTGGGCCGGCATCTCGTTGGTCTTGCCGTTGTTGACGATGTTGACGATCGCCTGCTCGCCCCAGCCGTGCAGCCAGGTGTCGTCGGCCAGGTTGGGGGCGCCCAGCGCGACGTTGCCCTTGCCGTCGGCGCCGTGGCAGGCCGCGCAGGCCGCGTACTTGCTCTTGCCCAGCTGCGCGCGCACCGAATCGTGCGGGCTGCCCGAGAGGCTCAGGACGTAATGCGCGACGTTCTTCACGTCCTCGCTGCCGCCCACGGCCGCAGCCATCGGCGGCATCACGCCCACGCGGCCCTGGCGGATGGTCTCGGCGATCTTCTCGCCGCTGCCGCCGTGCAGCCAGTCGCCGTCGGCCAGGTTGGGAAAGCTCTTGCTGCCGCGCGCGTCGGAACCGTGACATTGCGCGCAGTTGTTCATGAACAGCCGCTCGCCGATCGCCATGGCGTTCGCGTCCGCCGCCAGTTCCTCGGGCGGGCGGGCCGTGAACTGCGCATACAGGGGTTCGAGCTCCTGCTTGGCCTTCTCCACCTCCGCCTCGTACTCGCCCTTCTGCGTCCAGCCGAGCTTGCCCGCGTAGGTGCCCAGGCCCGGATAGAAGGTGAGGTAGGCGGCGGAGAACACGATGGTCAGGATGAACAGGCCCACCCACCACAGGGGCAGCGGGTTGTTCATCTCGGTCAGGTCGCCGTCCCACACGTGGCCGGTGGTGTTGTCCTTGCCGGCCGGCACCTTCTTGCGCGCGGTCACCCACAGCAGCAGCAGGCAGCCGGCGATGCCGGCGATGGTGGCGGCGGCCACGTAGACGGACCAGAAGCCGCTGGTGAAATCGCTCATGGTCGGTTCCTCAGTCTTCTTGCTGGAAGGGAAGCCGGGCGGCTTCCTCGAAGCGCTCGCGGTTGCCGCGTGCCCAGGCCCAGATCCAGATGCCGATGAAGGTCACGAAGGCGGCCACGGTGGCCACTTCACGCCAGGTGTTCACGTCCATGGTGTCCTCCTACTTCAGGGCCTTGCCCAGGGATTGCAGGTACGCGACGAGCGCGTCCATCTCGGTCTTGCCCTTCAGCTCCGCGGGGGCCTTCTCGATCTCCTCGTCGGTGTAGGGAACGCCCGCCGTGCGCAATGCCTTCATGTGGTTGCGGATGCTGCCGGCGTCGGCCGCGTTCTTCTCCAGCCACGGATAGGCGGGCATGTTGGACTCGGGCACCACGTCGCGCGGGTTGACGAGGTGGATGCGGTGCCATTCGTCGCTGTAGCGGCCGCCCACGCGGTGCAGGTCCGGGCCGGTGCGCTTGGAGCCCCACTGGAAGGGATGGTCGTAGACGAATTCGCCGGCCACGGAGTAATGGCCGTAGCGCAGCGTCTCGGCGCGGAAGGGGCGGATCATCTGCGAGTGGCAGTTGTAGCAGCCCTCGCGCAGGTAGATGTCGCGGCCCGCCACCTGCAGCGCGGTGTAGGGCTTGACCCCGATCAGCGGCTCGGTGGTGGACTTCTGGAAGAACAGCGGCACGATCTCGACCAGGCCGCCGATGGCGACGACCACCAGGATCAGCACGATCATCAGGAAGTTGCTGGTCTCGACCTTCTCGTGCGAGAAGGTGGCAACGGGCGTGTTGTTGTCGCTCATGGTTGGTGCTCTTTCGCTCTCAGGCATGGGCCACGGCGGCGGGCGCGGGGATGCTCACGTGGGTGGCGCGGCCGGCGGCCACGGTCATCCAGGTGTTCCAGGCCATCACGCACATGCCGCCCAGGTACAGCAGGCCGCCCAGCATGCGGATCACGTAGAAGGGATAGGTCGCCTTCACGGATTCGACGAAGGTGTAGGTGAGCGTTCCGTCGGCGTTGACCGCGCGCCACATCAGGCCCTGCATCACGCCGGCGATCCACATCGCGGCGATGTACAGCACGATGCCGATGGTGGCGGTCCAGAAGTGCACCTCGATCGCCTTGACCGAGTACATCTGCTTGCGGCCGAACAGGCGCGGGATCATGTAGTACAGCGAGCCCATGGTGATCAGGCCCACCCAGCCCAGGGCGCCGGCGTGCACGTGGCCGACGGTCCAGTCCGTGTAGTGCGAGAGCGCGTTGACCGTCTTGATGGACATCATCGGGCCCTCGAAGGTGCTCATGCCGTAGAAGGACAGCGACACGATCAGGAAGCGCAGCACCGGGTCCTCGCGCAGCTTGTGCCAGGCGCCCGACAGGGTCATCATCCCGTTGATCATCCCGCCCCAGCTGGGCGCCAGCAGGATCAGCGAGAACAGCATGCCCACCGACTGCGTCCAGTCCGGCAGCGCGGTGTAGTGCAGGTGGTGCGGGCCCGCCCACATGTAGGTGAAGATCAGGGCCCAGAAGTGCACGATGGACAGGCGGTAGCTGTACACCGGGCGCTCGGCCTGCTTGGGGATGTAGTAGTACATCATCCCGAGGAAGCCGGTGGTGAGGAAGAAGCCCACGGCGTTGTGGCCGTACCACCACTGCACCATCGCGTCCTGCACGCCGGCGTAGACCGAGTAGGACTTCAGCCAGCCCGCGGGGATCGCGGCTCCGTTGACGATGTGCAGCAGCGCCACCGCCAGGATGAACGCGCCGAAGAACCAGTTGGCCACGTAGATGTGCTTCACCTTGCGCTTGCCGATGGTGCCGAAGAACACGATGGCGTACGCGATCCACACGGCGGCGATCAGCAGGTCGATCGGCCATTCCAGTTCGGCGTATTCCTTGCCCTGCGTGTAGCCCATGGGCAGCGTGATGGCCGCGGCCACGATCACGGCCTGCCAGCCCCAGAAGGTGAAGGCCGCCAGCTTCGGCAAGAACAGCTTCGTGTGGCAGGTGCGCTGCACCACGTAATAGCTGGTGGCGAAAAGGCCGCAGCCGCCGAAGGCGAAGATGACGGCATTGGTGTGCAGCGGGCGCAGCCGCCCGTACGACAGCCAGGGGATGCCCAGGTTCAGCTCGGGCCACGCGAGCTGGGCCGCGATGAACACGCCGACGAGCATGCCCACCACGCCCCAGAGCACGGCCGCCAGCGAGAACTGCCGCACGACGGTGTCGTTGTACGTGGCAGCGGTGACGGTTGGTTCTTTCATGGAGCACCTTTTTCAGATGCAGCCAGTGTCCCTTTCGGCTCAAGGGTCCCGGTTGATGAAAGTCAACCGGTGTTCACTCGTCCTGCAGGATGCGCTCGCCCTCGGCGTCGACGCCCTCGAACTGGCCGCGCCACACGGCCCACGCGAGCGCGCCCAGGATGAACAGGGCGAGCACGACGGAGAGGGGGATGAGGATGAAGAGGATGTCCACTTTGTTGTCATTGCGGGCTTGACCCGCAATCCATTGCACGTTCCGTCAAGGCGCGGCGTCCGGGGGCCGGCGTGGATCCCGGATCGAGCCCGGGATGGCAAGGCCCGGCCCTGGTCCGGGAATCCGTGCCAGCCGCGCCGCGTTCAGCACCACGAGCAGCGAACTTGCCGCCATGCCCAGCCCGGCCAGCCACGGCGGCATGTAGCCCGCGATGGCCAGCGGCACGCACACGGCGTTGTAGCCCGCGGCCCAGGCGAGGTTCTGCCGCACGATGCGGCGGGTGCGGCGGGCCTGTCCCAGGATGGCCGCCACGCCACCGAGCTGCCCGCCCTGGATGATGAAGTCGGAACGCGCCTGCGCCACCGGCACGGCGTCGCCCACGGCGATGGAGAGGTCGGCGCGTGCCAGCACGGGACCGTCGTTCATGCCATCGCCCACCATCGCGACGCGGTGGCCCGCCCGCTGCAGCGCGGCGACGCGGGCCAGCTTGTCCTGCGGCGACTGGCGCCCGGCCGCTTCGGCGATGCCGGCCCGATGCGCGAGCCGCTCCACCGCCGCCGGCTGGTCGCCGGAGAGCACCTGCAGCCGCAGGCCTTGCGCCTGCAGCGAGGCGACGGCCTGCTCCACGCCGGGACGCAGGGTTTCGTCGAGTTCGAAGGTGGCGAGCCAGCCCTTGTCGTCGGCCAGGTGGACCTGCGCCGTGTCCGCATCGTTCCCGGCCAGGCCGCAGAAGGCGGCGGAACCGAGTCGCAGTCGTTGCGGCGGCGCGCCCGGCACACCGGGTATCCGGCCATCCACGCCCTGCCCCGCATGCTCCTGCACGCCGACGGCCGGCCGCTCGACGCCCGGCGCGGCCGCCACGATGGCGCGCGACGCCGGATGCAGGGAATGCCGCGCCAGCGCCGCGGCGAGCGCCAG
>JAEZEB010000071.1 GCA_023438115.1 Pseudomonadota bacterium
GTGCTTGCCGTAGCCGCCGCCGTTGGCGGGACGACGGTCACCCGGGCGGCCCGGCTTGCCGCCGAAGCCGGCGCGCGCGGGGCGCTGCTCGAAGCGGCTCTTGGGCTCCAGGCCCGGCACCGTTTCCGGCGTGAAGCGCTGCTGGCTGTAGTGCTCGATGTCGCCGATCTTGCGGCGGTCGCGGAACTCGGCGAAGGTGACGGCCAGGCCGTCGCGTCCCGCGCGGCCGGTGCGGCCGATGCGGTGCGTGTAGTCCTCGCTCTTCATCGGCAGGCCGAAGTTGAACACGTGCGTGATCGTCGGCACGTCGATGCCGCGCGCGGCGACGTCGGTGGCCACGAGGATCTGCACCTGGCCGTTGCGCAGCGCCATCAGGCGGCGGTTGCGCAGGCCCTGCGACAGCGCGCCGTGCAGCGCCACGGCGCTGAAGCCTTCCTGCTGCAGGTCGGCGGCCAGGCCGTCGCATTCCACCTGCGTGCTGGCGAACACGATCGCCTGGTCGATGCCGGCATCACGCAGCCAGTGGTCCAGCATCTGGCGCTTGTGGTGCGGGTTGTCCGCCCAGAACAGCACCTGCTTGATGTTGGCGTGGCGCTCCTGCGGCGAATCCACCTGGATGCGCTGCGGGTTGCGCATCACGCGCGCGGCCAGCTGCTGGATGCGCGGCGCGAAGGTGGCGCTGAACATCATGGTCTGGCGACGGTTGGCGGTGAGCTGGTGCACGGCCTCCAGGTCCTCGGCGAAGCCCAGGTCCAGCATGCGGTCGGCTTCGTCGACCACGAGGAACTGCACCTTGTCCAGCTTGATCTGCTGCGAGCGCTGCAGGTCCAGCAGACGGCCGGGCGTGGCCACCACGAGGTCGGCGTTCTGCAGGCGCGCGATCTGCATCTGGTAGGGCATGCCGCCCACCACGTTGGCGATGCGCAGGCCGCGGGTGTGCTTGACCAGGTCGATGGCGTCGTGCGCCACCTGCTGCGCGAGCTCGCGCGTGGGGCACAGCACCAGCGCGCCGGGCACGGCGGCCTTGAAGGAACGCGGGTTCAGCGGGTTCTTGCGCGCGCGCTTGGGCGGCGTCTCGCCGCGGGCGATGGCTTCCTCGTAGGCCTTGCGCTCGGCTTCGGCCTCGGCCGCCTTCTGGCGGATGAGGGTGTCGAGCACCGGCAGCAGGAAGGCCGCGGTCTTGCCGCTGCCGGTCTGGCTGGAGACCATCAGGTCGTTGAAGGCGACGCCTTCGCCCTGCTGCATGGCACGGCCGATGGCCTGCTGCTGCACGCCGGTGGGCTGGGTGAAGCCCAGGTCCGCCACGGCGGCGAGGAGTTCGGGAGCGAGGCCGAGCGCGGCAAAGCCGTTGGCCACGGCGGGATCTTGGTTTTCCGTCATGAGAAGTCCACGCGGCGCAGCCCGGGCGGGCGCGCCGTCATTGCAATGGTTGGAGAACATCAACCATTCCAACGACAAACAGGCTGGGCCTGCGGGCCAATGTGCTCCGTGGGAGCGGCCCAGTGCGAGAAGGCAGATGCGCGATTCAGCCGCCTCTTTGGCAGCGAGCCTGCGATTATCGCAGCATTCGGGTTTTCCTGCACGCCCTCATGCGAGGCGCAGGAAATGCTCCCTGTAATGGGCCAGCTCGTCGATCGATTCGTGCACGTCCGCCAGCGCCGTGTGCAGCTGCCGCTTCTTGAAGCCCGCGTACACCTCGGGCCGCCAGCGCCGCGCCAGTTCCTTGAGCGTGCTGACGTCGAGGTTGCGGTAGTGGAACCAGGCCTCCAGCTTCGGCATGTACTTCACCAGGAAACGCCGGTCCTGCCCGATGCTGTTGCCGCACAGGGGGCTGGCCTGCTTGGGGATGTAGCGCGCGACGAAGTCCAGGAGCTGCTGCTCGGCGTCCGCTTCGGTGATCGTGGACGCGCGCACGCGCTCGGTCAGGCCGCTGCGGCCGTGCGTGCCCTTGTTCCAGGCATCCATGCCGTCGAGCAGGGCGTCGCTCTGGTGGATCGCGAGCACCGGCCCCTCGATGCGCGGCTCCAGGTTGGGCCCGGTCACGACCACGGCGATCTCGATGATGCGCTCGCGCTCGGGGTCCAGCCCCGTCATCTCGCAGTCGAGCCACACCAGGTTCTGGTCGCTCTTTTCCAGGTGGGGCACGGGGTTCGCGGATGCTTCAGCCATCCGGCGATTGTCGCCGATGGGTAAGATCCCGGGATGCAAGCCTCCCCCGCCCTCACCCTCGCCTTCGCAGCCTTCCTGCTCGCGGGCCTGGTGGTGAAGTTCTGGCTGGCCACGCGCCAGGTGCGCCACGTGGCGCGCCATCGCGATGCCGTGCCGCCGCCCTTCGACGGCACCGTGTCCCTCGCGGCGCACCAGAAGGCGGCCGACTACACGGTCGCCAAGTCGCGCCTGGGCCTGCTGGAAACCGCATGGGGCACGGCGGTGCTGCTTGGCTGGACCCTCCTGGGCGGCCTCGACCTCCTGAACCGTGCGCTGGTGGACTGGCTCGGCACGGGCATGACGCAGCAGCTCGTGCTGCTCGGCGCCTTCGCGTTGATCGGCGGGCTGCTGGAACTGCCCTTCTCGCTTTATGGCACCTTCGTGGTCGAACAGCGCTTCGGCTTCAACAAGATGACCTGGAAGCTGTGGCTCGGGGACCTGCTGAAATCCACGCTGCTGGGCGTCGCCATCGGCCTGCCCATCGCGGCGCTGATCCTGTGGCTCATGGGCGCGGCCGGCAACGGGTGGTGGCTGTGGGCCTGGGCGGTGTGGATGGGGTTCAACCTCCTGCTGCTGGTGGTGTACCCCACCTTCATCGCGCCCCTCTTCAACAAGTTCCAGCCGCTGGAAGACGAAACGCTGAAGGCGCGCGTCACGGCGCTGATGCAGCGCTGCGGCTTCGCGGCCAAAGGCCTGTTCGTCATGGATGGCAGCCGCCGCAGCGCGCATGCCAACGCCTATTTCACCGGCTTCGGCGCCGCCAAGCGCGTGGTCTTCTACGACACGCTGCTGGCCAAGCTCACGCCGGGCGAGGTCGACGCCGTGCTGGCGCACGAGCTGGGCCACTTCAAGCACAAGCACATCATCAAGCGCATCGTGATGATGTTCGCGGCCAGCCTGGCGGGCTTCGCCCTCCTCGGCTGGCTGGCTTCGCGCACCTGGTTCTACACGGGCCTGGGCGTGCGGCCCAACCTCGACGGCGCCAACGACGCCCTCGCGCTGCTTCTGTTCCTGCTGGCCGTGCCGGTGTTCACCTATTTCGTCTCGCCGCTGTTCGCGCGCTTCTCGCGCCGCCACGAATTCGAGGCCGACGCCTTCGCCGTCAGCCAGACCAGCGGCGACGACCTGGGCCGCGCGCTGCTGAAGCTGTACGAGGACAACGCGTCCACGCTCACGCCGGACCCGGTGTACGTGAAGTTCTACTACTCGCATCCGCCCGCGTCGGAACGGCTCGCGCGCCTGCAGGGAGCCACGCCATGAGCTCGATGCTGAAGAAGAAGGACTGGTCGCAGCAGCCGCGCCGCGCGCTGACGCCCACCGAGATCGTGCAGCGCCTGTCGGCCCTGCCGGGGTGGACGCTCTCCGGCGACGGCGACGACGTGGCGATCGAGAAGACCTACCGCTTCGCCGACTGGTACGAGACCATGGCTTTCGTCAACGCGCTGGCGTTCGTGGCGACGGCGATGGACCACCATCCCGACCTCTCGGTGCACTACAACCGCTGCGTGGTGCGCTTCAGCACCCATTCGCTGAAAGGCATCTCGGACACCGACTTCGAGTGCGCAGTGCGCGCCGACGGCCTGCTCGCATGAGGGGCGCATCCCTTGGCTGAGCCCCAAGCGCAGACGGGCCTGGTGGTGGCCGCGCATGGCCGCCACTGCGTGGTGGAATCCCCCGACGGCACCCGGCGCCTGTGCCACGCGCGCGGCAAGAAGAACGAGACGGTGGTGGGCGACCGCGTCCGCTGGCGGCCCACGGGTGACGAAGGCGTGATCGAGGCCGTGGAGCCGCGCCGCAACCTCTTCTACCGCCGCGACGAGGTGCGCACCAAGTCCTTCGCCGCCAACCTCGACCAGGTGCTGGTTCTGATCGCCGCCGAGCCCGAGTTCTCCGAGATGCAACTCGCCCGCGCGCTGATCGCGGCAGAAGCGGAACGCATCGCGCCGTGCATCGGCCTGAACAAGAGCGACCTCACGGAGCCCTTCGCGCGCGCGTCGGCCCGGCTGGAGCCCTACCGCCACATGGGCTACCGGGTGCTGCAGCTGGCGCTGCGCGCGCAGGGCGACGCCGGCCCGCTGCGCGAGCAGCTGCAGGGCCGCACGACGCTGGTGCTGGGGCCTTCGGGCGCCGGCAAGAGCACGCTGGTGAACCTGCTGGTGCCGCAGGCGCAGGCGCTCACCGGCGAGATCTCGCAGGCGCTGAACTCCGGCCGGCACACGACCACCGCCACCACCTGGTACTGGGTGGACGAGGCGCGCGAGACGGCGCTGATCGATTCGCCGGGCTTCCAGGAATTCGGCCTGCACCACATCGAGCCCATGCAGCTCGCCGGCCTGATGCCCGACCTGAAGCCGCACGTGGCCGCGTGCCGCTTCTACAACTGCACGCACATGCACGAGCCGGGCTGCGGGGTGCGCGCGGCCGTGGTGGAGACGCCAGGCGCGCCGCCGGACCGCATCGAGCCCAGCCGCTACCGCATCTACCGCACGCTCTTCGAGGAACTTTCGCAACCGCGTTACTGAGCCTCTTGTGGCCGGTCCATCCGCCCGCATGTGCATGGGAGGAGACACAAGACCACCCATGAGCCAGCTGCACGTCGTCTGCCCGCATTGCCACACCACCAACCGCGTGGCGAGTGACGACCTGTCGCGCTCGCCGGACTGCGGCAGCTGCCACCGGGCGCTGTTCGACGGCCATCCGGCCAATCTCTCCGCCACCGAATTCGAGCGTCACGTCACGCGCAGCCAATTGCCCGTGCTGGTGGATTTCTGGGCGCCGTGGTGCGGCCCCTGCCGCATGATGGCGCCGGCCTTCGAGCAGGCGGCGCAGCAGCTCGAGCCGCGCGTGCGGCTCGCCAAGGTGAACACCGAGGAAGCCCAGGGCCTGGGCGCGCGGCTGAACCTCCGCAGCATCCCAACGCTGGCCCTGTTCGTGGGCGGCCGCGAAGTCGCTCGCCAGGCCGGCGCGATGGGCGCGGCCGACATCGTGCGCTGGACGCAGTCGCAGCTCGCGCGCACGCCCACCACGGCCTGATGCCGCGGCGGTCCCCGTAGGCCGGCGGTGAGCCCGCAGGCGAACCCCGGTGAAGAAAGCTACCCCAGCAGGTTCGCCAGCGTCAGCAACGCCAGCAACACCATCCACAGCACCACCGAGCGCCACACCAGCCCCACCACGCTGCGCAGGTGCGCGATCTCCGCTTCGCGCCCCGGCGTGCTCGCGGTGTCCACGCCGCCCGGATCCGTCGCGACGAAGCCGGCCGGCGCCGCGGCCACCGCGGGCTTGAGCCCTTCCCCCCCCAGCCGAACGTTCACCGCGCCCGAGGTGGCCGCCAGGATCACGCCGTCGCTGTCGTTGGGGAAGCGCTGCGCGTAGTTGCGCCAGCAGTCGATCGCCTCCTCGAAACTGCCCACCACCGCGAAGGCCGTGGCGGTGATGCGCGCCGGCAGCCAGTCCACCGCCGCCCAGGCGCGCGCGGCCGCGGACTGCAGCGCCTCGCTGGCCGGCTGGATCTGCATGCGGCTGCGGTGGCGCCAGTAGCGCACCACGAATTCGGCCATGCGGTACAGCACCGCGCCGGCGGGGCCCAGCCCGAAGGCGGCGAGCACCGAAAACCAGGCCAGCACACCGAAGACGTGGCGGTGCGCCGCCAGCACCGAGTACTCGATGACGTGGCGCACGATCTCGCTGCGCGGCAGCTCGCTCGCGTCCACGCGCTGCCACTGCGCGAGCAGCTGGCGCGCGCGCGTCTCGTCGCCCGCTTCCAGCGCATCGCGGATGTCGGTGAAGTGGTGGCTGAACTGGCGGAAGCCCAGCGTGACGTACAGCACGATCACGCTCCACACCATGGCGGCCGGCCAGCCGACGAAGGCCAGCAGCGCCTGGTGGACCCCCAGCGCCAGCAGCGAGGGCACCAGCACGGCCAGCACCCAGGCGATCCAGCCATGCTGCGGCTTGCCGGCGTCGAAGTTGCGGCTGACCCAGCGCGCCCACACGCGCAGCCCGCCGTGGATGGGGTTGTGCGGTCCCAGCGGACGCACCTGCTCGATCAGCAGGGCGAACAGGATCGCGAAGAAGCTCATGGCCCGGATGATAGCGGCCGGGCCCCGGGATCCGTTTAGTCGGCGAGGAAGCGGTAGAAGTTGCGCAACATCGCCGCGGTCGCGCCCCAGATGAAGCGCTCGCGGCCGCCGTCCTCGTAGGGCATCGAGAACCACTCGCGGCGCACGCCGGAGAGCTCCACGGCATGGCGGCGGTGGTGCGCCGGGTTCATCAGGAAATCGAGCGGCACCTCGAAGGCGTCGGCGACCTCGTGCGGGTTCAGCGCCATGCGGTAATCCGGCTGCACCAGCGCCACCACCGGCGTGATGATGAACATGGTGCCCGTGGTGTAGGTGGGCATGGTGCCGATCACCTCGGCCTGCGCGCGGTCGAGGCCGATCTCCTCGTGCGCCTCGCGCAGCGCGGTATCCGCCTCGTCGATGTCCGTCGCATCCTGCTTG
This sequence comes from Pseudomonadota bacterium, assembly GCA_023438115.1. Classification (GTDB taxonomy): domain Bacteria; phylum Pseudomonadota; class Gammaproteobacteria; order Burkholderiales; family Burkholderiaceae_C; genus Ramlibacter. The sequence continues at coordinate 6,708 of JAEZEB010000071.1, forward strand.
CCGCCGGGGAAGGCCACCTGGCCCGAGTGGGTGGAAAGGTTCGCGGTCCGCTCGGTGAGCAGCACGGTGGGGCGCTCGCGCATCACCACCGGCACCAGCACCGAGGCGCGGGCGGGTTGCCGGTCGGTGAAGCGGCGCTCCGACCACAGCTCCGGCTGCCAGGCGCGCGGCTCGGCGAAGCGCCGCCGCAGCGCGGTGGGCACCAGCGCCTCGGACCGCACGGGCGGCAGGTGGGCGTCGATGCCCACCACGGGCACGGCGCGCGGGTCGAAGTCGGGCAGCTTCGACAGCGGCGTGTCGGGCGGGATGGTCGCGGACGGATCGATCGGCGGCATGCGGTGCGGAACGAAAAAGCCGCCGCGGACCCAGGGCCGGCGGCGGCTTTCGCGCGGAGCGCGCTCCTTATTCGGCGGCGGCCGCGCCCTTCTGGGCGTAGACCAGCTTTTCCTTGATGCGCGCCGACTTGCCGCTGCGCTCGCGCAGGTAGTACAGCTTGGCGCGGCGCACGTCGCCGCGGCGCTTGACCTCGACGCCGGCGATCAGCGGGCTGTAGGTCTGGAAGGTCCGCTCCACGCCTTCGCCGCTGGAGATCTTGCGCACGGTAAAGGCACTGTTCAGGCCGCGGTTGCGCTTGGCGATCACGACGCCTTCGTAGGCCTGCACGCGCTTGCGGGTGCCTTCGACGACGTTCACGGACACGATCACCGTGTCGCCGGGGGCGAACTCGGGGATGTTCTTGCCCAGGCGGGCGATTTCCTCTTGCTCGAGGGTCTGGATCAGGTTCATGGCTACCTCTTCGATCTTGCCCGCGCTGCGCTAAGGGTCCTGGCTTCGCATGGGGCCGCCGGGGGCGGCTGCGGCTCGGACGGCCGGACAGAGGATCTGGAAAGCCGGCGATTATAGCCCGGCGAGGAATTCCTCGTCCACGCGGGTCAGGCGGCCGGCCGCGCGGGCGGCTTCCAGCAGGTCCGGGCGATGCTTCGCGGTGAGGGCCAGGCGCTGGCGGCGGCGCCAGGCCTCGATGCGGGCATGGTGGCCGGACAGCAGTTCCTCGGGCACCTTCAGGCCGTTCCACTCCTCCGGCCGGGTGTAGTGGGGGCAATCCAGCAGGCCGTCGACGGCAGGATTGAAGCTGTCTTCCTGGTGGCTGCCGGCATCGTTCAGCACGCCGGGCTGCAGGCGCGCCACCGCGTCCAGCAAGGCCATGGCGGCGATCTCGCCACCGGAGAGCACGAAGTCGCCCAGGCTCAGCTGCACGTCGACATGCGTGTCGATGAAGCGCTGGTCCACGCCTTCGTAGCGGCCGCACAGCAGGATCGCGCCGGTGCCGGCGGACCAGCGTTCCACGCCGGCATGGTCCAGGCGCTCGCCGATGGGGGAGAACAGGACGACGGGCGCGGCGTCGGCGCGGTCGGCCTTCACGGCGGCCAGGCAGCGCGCCAGCGGCTCGGCCAGCATCACCATGCCGGGCCCGCCGCCGAAGGGCCGGTCGTCCACCCGCCGGTAGTTGCCCTCGGCGAAATCGCGCAGGTTCCAGGTGCGCACGTCGACCTGCCTCGCCTCGTAGGCGCGGCGGGTCACGCCCGCGGCCAGGAAGGGCGCGAACAGTTCGGGGAACAGGGTGATGACGTCGAAGCGCATGGCGCGCCCAGCCCTAGTAATCGGGCTGCCAGTCGACCGTGATGCGGCGCGCCTGCAGGTCGACGCCGTCGACATAGGCCGAGACGAAGGGCAGCATGCGCTCCTGCGCCTTGCCGGCTTCCTCGTAGCCCAGCACCAGCACGGTCTGCGGTCCGGTGGACAGCAGGTCCTTCACGGTGCCCAGGTGCACGCCTTCGCGGTTGACGACGTCCAGGCCGATCAGGTCGACCCAGTAGAACTCGTCATCGCCCGCGGAAGGAAAGGAGGAACGCGGCACGAAGATGCGCGCGCCCCGCAGCAGTTCGGCGGTGTCGCGGTCTTCGACGGCGTCGGCGCGGGCCACCACGGAATCGGAGTGGTCCTTCGCCTCGCGCACGCGCAGCAGCACCGTGCCGGAGAAGGTTTTGGCGCCCTTCTCGGACGGTTGCAGGTACCAGCGCTTGGAGGAGAACAGCGCCTGGGGATCGGCGCTGTGGGGGAGGACCTTGAACCAGCCCTTGACCCCCCAGGCATCGAGGATGCGCCCGACTTCGACGGCGTCGGCGGGCAGGTCCGCCGGTTCGATGTCCGCGGGCAGCGCGGGGGCTGCCGGACGGCCGGGCGCGGCCATCGCGGAGTTAAGCCGCGGCGGCGGGAGCGGCGGCCGGCGCGCCCTTGAGCAGGCGCTCCACCGTCGGGGACGGCTGGGCGCCGACACCGCGCCAGTACGTCAGGCGGTCCTGCGCGACACGCAGCTTCTCTTCGCCTTCCTTGGCGGCCGGGTTGTAGAAGCCCAGGCGCTCGATGAAGCGGCCGTCGCGGCGCACGCGCTTGTCGGCGACGACGATGTTGTAGAACGGACGGTGCTTGGAACCGCCGCGGGAGAGTCGGATGACGACCATGATTTATCCTTGGGTGGAAGAGGTGCCCTGTTGCGAACGACGCTTGGGATGCACCCCTGAAATTCTTCCGGCGTTGAGACACGCGACTGGCCACCCGGCCAGCGACACGCCGAAAAGCCCGCGATTATAGCCTTTCCACCATGACCATCCCGTACCCGGGCGCGTGCGCCTGCCCCGCCCCATGAAAACCAAGAGCAAGACCCTCGCCGCCTGGCTGGCCCTCCTCGGCGGCCCGCTGGGCCGGCACCGCTTCTACCTGCGCGGCTTCGGCGACACGCTCGGCTGGCTGCTGCCCATCCCCACGGCGCTGGGGCTGTACGGCATCGAGCGCGTGCAGCAGTACGGACAGGACGATTTCCTCAGCTGGATGCTGGTCCCGCTGCTGGGCTTCACCTTCGCCGGCTGCTGCCTGATGGCGATCATCTACGGCCTCATGGACCGCGAGCGCTGGAACGCGCGCTTCAACCCGGACGCTTTGCCCGACGCAGAAGCCGGCGGCACGCGCTGGGCCACCATCTTCGCGATCATCATCGCGCTGATGGTGGGCGCCGGCGTGCTGATGGCCAGCTTCGCCTTCAGCTTCCAGCGCTACTTCGAGTACCAGGTGGAGGAAGGGCGGCGGATTTCGCAGTGAGGCCCGGTGGGCAACGGAGTTCCCCACCCTACGAGCTGGCCCGCGGGTCGTAGGGTGGGCAAGCACGCTTGCCCACCGCCCCTCAAAAGATCTGCAGCGAGATCCAGTACGCGATCGCGGCGACCAGCGCGCTCGCCGGGATCGTGAAGATCCACGCCCACACGATGTTGCCCGCCACGCCCCAGCGCACGGCGCTCATGCGGTGCGTGGAGCCGACGCCGACGATGGCGCCCGTGATCGTGTGCGTGGTCGACACCGGGATGCCGGCCGCGGTGGCGATGAACAGCGTGAGCGCGCCGCCGGTCTCGGCGCAGAAGCCGCCCACGGGCTTGAGCTTGGTGATCTTCTGGCCCATGGTCTTGACGATGCGCCAGCCGCCGAACATCGTGCCGGCGGCGATCGCCACGTAGCAGGAGACGATCACCCAGGCCGGCGGCGAATCCGCCCCGGCGCCCACGTAGCCCGTGGCGATCAGCAGCATCCAGATGATGCCGAAGGTCTTCTGCGCGTCGTTGCCGCCGTGGCCGAGGCTGTAGGCGCCGGCCGAAACCAGCTGCAGCCGGCGGAACCACTTGTCCACGCGCGAGGGCCGCGCGGAGCGGAAGACGTTGGAGACGACCACCATCATCAGCGAGCCGAGCAGGAAGCCCAGCGCCGGCGACACGAAGATGAAGATCACGGTCTTCCAGATGCCGGCGGCGATCAGCGCGCCGGCGCCCGACTTGGCGATCACGGCGCCGACGATGCCGCCGATCAGCGCGTGCGAGGAGCTGCTGGGGATGCCGTACCACCAGGTGATCACGTTCCAGGTGATGGCGCCCACCAGCGCGCCGAAGACCACGTGGGTGTCCACCACCCCGGGCTGCACGATGCCCTTGCCCACCGTCGCCGCCACGCTGAGGTGGAAGATGAAGATGGCGATGAAGTTGAAGAAGGCGGCGAAGACCACCGCCTGCGCCGGCCGCAGCACGCCGGTGGAGACCACCGTGGCGATGGAGTTCGCCGCGTCGTGGAAGCCGTTCATGAAGTCGAACAGCAGGGCCACGACCACCAGCAGGATGACGACCCACAGGGCCGCTTGGGTCACTTCCATGGTGGCGCGGCCTCAGGAGTTCTCGAGCACGATGCCTTCGACGGCATTGGCGACGTCCTCGCACCGGTCGGTGATGCTCTCCAGCAGCTCGTAGATCGCCTTGAGCTTGATCACCTCGCGGACGTCGGGCTCCTCCCGGAACAGCTTGCTCATGGCGGAGCGCATCACGCGGTCGGCGTCGGACTCGAGCTTGTCGATCTCCTCGCAGGTCTTGAGCGCGGCTTCGGCGGCATCGGGATCGGACAGGCGGCTGAGGAAGCCCACGGCCTCGCGCACGCGCTCGCAGCAGCGCACGCTCAGGTCCGTCAGGCGGCTGATCTCCTCCGTCATGTGGTGCACGTCGTACAGGGCCATGGTCTCGGCCGAGTCCTGCAGCAGGTCGCACACGTCGTCCATCGTGTTGATCAGGTCGTGGATCTGCTCGCGGTCGATGGGCGTGATGAAGGTCTTGTGGATGAGGCGGTTGACCTCGTGCGTCACGCGGTCGGCGGCGCGCTCGGCGGCGTCCACCTCCCCGGCGTGCTGCTCGCGCATCGCCTTGTCGTCGTAGTGCTCCACCATCTTCGCGAAGGCGCGGGCTGCCTCGACGATGCGGTCGCCGTGTTGTTCGAACATGGCGAAGAAGTTGCCTTCGCGCGGGAGCAGTTTCTTGAAGAGCATGGGGCGGGTTGTTGTGGGCGGCCGTGCGCGAGTTTAACTGCGGGGTTTCCTCAGGAATTGCGGAATATGAAATACACGGCGCCCACCATGCACAGGCCCGCCCAGAGGTAGTCCAGCTTGAGCGGCTCGCGCATGTAGAACACCGCGAACGGCACGAACACGGCGAGCGTGATCACTTCCTGCATGATCTTGAGCTGGGCCACGCTGAAGCCGGCCTGCTGGTAGCCGATGCGGTTGGCCGGCACCTGCAGAAGATACTCGGCCAGCGCGATGCCCCAGCTCACGAAGGCCGCGACGTACCAGGGCGCGGTGGCCAGGTTGCGCAGGTGCCCGTACCACGCCATGGTCATGAAGACGTTGGACGCCACCAGCAGCAGCACCGTCTGCAGCGACAGGGGAAGAAAGGAAGAGATCGCGCTCATGCCCGCATTATCCGAAGGGCTCGTCTATGTCGACGAGCATCTCGTCGTGCTGGACAAGCCGGCCGGCCTGCTAGCGGTGCCGGGCCGCGGCGCCGACAAGCAGGACTGCCTGTCGGCGCGGGCGCAGGCGCTCTGGCCCGATGCGCTGGTGGTGCACCGGCTCGACATGGCGACGTCCGGGCTGTTCCTCATGGGCCGCGGCACGCACATGCAGCGCGCGCTCAGCCGCGCCTTTGCCGAACGCGAGGTGGACAAGCGCTACGAGGCGGTGGTCGACGGACGCCTGGGCGCGCCGGGCGACACCGGCGTGATCGACCTGCCCCTCGCCGCCGACTGGCCCAACCGGCCGCTGCAGAAGGTAGCTCCCGCCGGCCGTCCCAGCACCACGCGCTGGCGCGTGATCGAGGGCGACGACCGCGAGACGCGCGTGGCACTCGAACCGGTCACCGGTCGTTCGCACCAGCTGCGCGTGCACCTCCTCGCGATCGGCCATCCCATCCTGGGCGATGCCCTCTACGCGCCGCCCGCGGTGCGCGATCGCGCGCCGCGCCTGCTGCTGCATGCCTGCGCGCTGCGCCTGGCGCATCCGGCGAGCGGCGAGCCCCTGGCGTTCGACAGCGTGGCGCCGTTCTGAGGAACTCGCCGCATGCCGCCCGCCTCTGATGTGCAGCTTCGGAGAACGCCCATGGCCCCTCCCTCCCGCCGCGCGGCCGCCGCCGCCCTCGTGGCCCTGCCCTTCTGCTGGACGGGCCTGCGCGCGCAGCCCGCCCCGACGCGCCGTCCCACGCCGGCGCAGACCGAAGGGCCTTTCTATCCCGTCGCGCTGCCGCGGGACAGCGACGGCGACCTGCTGCGCAACGGCGACCGCCGCTACGCGCGCGGGCAGCCGGCGTGGGTGGAAGGCACGGTGCGCGACCTCGACGGCCGTCCCGTCGCCGGGGCGCAGGTCGAGATCTGGCAATGCGACGAAGCCGGCCACTACCACCACCCCGGTGACGGCGGCCGCGCCGATCCGGCCTTCCAGGGCTTCGGCCGCGTGGCCGTGGACCGCGAGGGCCGCTATCGCTTCCGCACCATCCGCCCGGTGCCCTACACGGGCCGCACGCCGCACATTCACGTGAAGGTGAAGCTCGCGCAGCGCGAGCTGCTGACGACGCAGCTGTACGTCGAAGGCGATCCGCACAACGAGCGCGACTTCCTCTGGCGCCGCCTCGGCGATGACCGCGCGCTGGTGACGGTGCCCTTCGTGCGAGGTGACGACGGGCTGCAAGCCACCTTCCCCATCGTCGTCGCTACGTGATTGCGTAGGATGGCGGGATGCGACACATCACCATCCTCACCGGCGCCTCCCGCGGCATGGGCTTCGCCATGGCGCAGCAACTGCTGGCCGCGGGACACGACCTGGTCTGCCTCTCGCGGCGCCCCAGCGACGAACTCGCCGCGGCCGCCGCGCAGGCCGGACGCTCGATCGAGCAATGGCCGCAGGACCTGGCGCGCGCCGCCACGGCCGCCGCGAAGCTGGAGACCTGGCTGCAGGACCAGGATGCGGCCACCATCGCCTCGGCGACGCTGATCAACAACGCCGGGACCATCCCGCTCATCGCGCCGCTGGACGAGATCGCGCCCACGCAGCTGGCCGATGCGCTGCGGGTGGACCTCGAGGCGCCCATGCTGCTCACCGGCGCCTTCCTGCGCGCGACGGCCGCCTGGAAGGCGCCGCGCAAGGTGCTCAACATCTCCTCCGGCCTCGGGCGGCGCGCGATGGCGGCGCAGGCGGCCTACTGCGCGGCCAAGGCGGGCATGGACCACTTCACGCGCTGCGTGGCGCTGGAGCAGGAGCGGCTGCCCAACGGCGCGCGCGTGTGCTCGCTGGCGCCGGGCGTGATCGACACCGACATGCAGGCGCAGCTGCGCGGCGCGGAGCCGCAGCGCTTTCCGGACATCGGCAACTTCGTGGGGCTGAAGGAGAAGGGGATGCTCAGCTCGCCGCAGGACGCGGCGCAGCGGGTGCTGGCCTTCCTGGCGCGCGCGGATTTCGGCGCGAATCCGGTCGCCGACGTGCGGGATTGAGGCCGCTGCGGCGGGGCTCCTTCGTCACCCCGCCCTACGGAACGCGCCGGCCTCTTCGTAGGGCGGGGTGACGGAGGAACCCCGCCGTCCCCCGCGCTCACTCCTCGCCCTGGAACCCCCGCCCGCGCACCGTCACCACCAGCGTGTCGCGATGCCCGCGGCTCTCCACCGGCTGGATCGGCGTCGTCTCGTGGATCACGCGCTCGTCGTCCAGCACCAGCAGGCTCCAGGGTTCGGTGAGCGTGAAACGCTCGCCGGCCGGGCCGTCGGCCTGGAACACGCGGGTCTCGCCGCCCTTGATGCCCTCGCGCGCCAGCAGGAACACGGCGACGAGATCCACGCCGTCGCGGTGCGCGCCCTCGGGCGTGGGCCGGCCGATGCCGCCCTCGGTGTCGATGCGGAACTGGTGCGCCTCGATGTACCAGGGCTGCGCGCCGCGCAGGCCGGCCGCCAGCCGCGCCATCGCCTGCAGCAGGCGGCTCCACGCGGGCTGCGCCACCACGCGCGGATCCATCGGCGCGAACCAGCGCTGCATCCCGCCGTGCAGCGCGTTGTATTCCACGGGTTGCCAGTGCGCGCGATGCGGCGCCTGCACGAGGTGCTCGCCGTCCGCCACGAAGCAGGAATGCCGGCGCTTGCGGTAGCGGCCGCCGTCCTTCAGGTATTCATCGGGAGGCAGGTCGTCCCAGGCGGGAAGCAGGGCCCGCAGTTCCTGCGGGGTGCAGCCGGCGAGTTCGGCCACGCCCTGCGGCCCGAGCACGGCGTAGCCCCGTTGGCGCAACTGGATGGCGACCTGGTCGGGATAGGTATAGGCCGGGCTGAGGAGCATCCCCGCAAGAATAGCGCGGCGGCACCGCCCCTTCCGGCATCCCGGCCTTGACGGGCGTCAGGACTCCGTCACTTCCACGCCCTTCCAGAAGGCCACCCGGCCCTTGACCATCTCCGCCTCCGGCTTCGGGTCGGGGTAGTACCAGGCGGCGTCGGGATTGAGCTCGCCGTCCACCAGCAGCGAGTAGTAGCTCGCCTCGCCCTTCCACGGGCAGGTGGTGTGGTGGTTGCTGAAAGTCACGTGCTCGCGCCGCAGCGCGCTCTCGGGGAAGTAGTGGTTGCCTTCCACCAGGACGGTGTCGTCGCTCTCGGCGATGACCTTGCCTTTCCAGACGGCCTTCATGCGCCTTCTCCTCCAGGGGCGTGCAGCCAGTGCACGCTGAACAGGCGGTCGGGATCGGTCCATGCCGGTCCCGGCCGGAAACCCGCGCGGATGGCCAGCGCGCGCAGGCCGTCGACGGTGAACTTGTACGAGTTCTCGGTATGGAGGGTCTCGCCCTCCTCGATCACGTGGCGCTCGCCGGCCAGCCGCACCTCCTGCCGGCTGCGCGCCAGCAGGTGCATCTCGATGCGCGCGAGCGGCGCGTTGTAGAACGCGTAGTGCGCGAACTGCGGCAGCTGGAAGTCGGTGCCCAGCTCGCGGTTGGCGCGCGCCAGCAGGTTGAGGTTAAAGGCGGCCGTCACGCCCGCGGCGTCGTTGTACGCGGCGTGCAGCACCTGCGGGTCCTTCACGAGATCCACGCCCAGCACCAGCGCGCCGCCGCGCAGCAGGCGCGCCGCGGTGGACAGGAAGGCCAGCGCTTCGTCGGGCGTGAAGTTGCCCAGGGTCGATCCCGGGAAGAAGCCGATGCGGCGCCCGGCCGCGGCAGGCAGCTCCAGGCCTTGCGTGTAGTCGGCCACCACCGGTTGCACGTCCAGCGCGGGAAACTCGCGCCGCAGCACCGTGGCCGCGTCGCGCAGGTGGTCGCCGGAAATGTCGATGGGCAGGTAGCGCGCGGGCGCATCGAGCGCCTCCAGCAGCAGCCGCACCTTGCGCAGCGAACCGGCGCCGAACTCCACGATCTCGCTGCCGGGCCCCGCCAGCGCCGCCATCTCTCCGGCATGCCGCTGCAGGATGCCCAGCTCCGTGCGCGTGGGGTAGTACTCGGGCAGCTCGCAGATGCGGTCGAACAGGCGCGAGCCCTGCGCGTCGTAGAAGTACTTGGGCGAGATGCTGCGCGGGCGGGTGGCCAGCGCGGCCTGGAGGTCGCGTCCGAACTCCGTCACGCGCCGTCCCGGGCCAATCGCAGGCCGCTGAATTGCCAGCGCGCGGCTGGCGGGAAGAAGTTGCGGTAGGTGGGCCGCGCATGGCCCGGTGGCGTGGCGACACTGCCGCCGCGCAGCACCCGCTGGCCGACCATGAACTTGCCGTTGTATTCGCCCACCGCGCCGCTCCAGGGGCGGTAGCCCGGATAGGCTTCGTACGAGGAGCGCGTCCACTGCCACACGTGCCCGGTCAGCTGCTGCATGCCGGGCAGGCCGCAGGCGGCTTCCCATTCGAACTCGGTCGGCAGGCGCGCACCGGCCCATTCCGCATAGGCCGACGCTTCGTAGTAGCTCAGCTGGCTCACGGGCGCCGAGGCGTCCAGCGGCCGCACGCCCTCGAGGCCGAACACCTGCCACTGATCGGAGGGCGCGCGCGGATCGTCCGGCGCGATCCAGTACAGCGGTGCCTGCCAGCCCTGCGCCTGCGCCAGCGCCCAGCCGTCGGAGAGCCACAGCGAAGGGGTGCGGTAGCCGCCGTCGGCGATGAAGTCGGCGTACTCGCCGCAGGTCACCAGCCGGTCGGCGATGCGCCAGGGCTGCAGCCACACCGTGTGGCGCGGCGTCTCGTTGTCGAAGGCAAAGCCCTCGCCGGCATGGCCGACGCGCACGGGCCCGGCCGGTCCCGCGATCCAGTTCACCGCCGGCGTCGCTTCGGCCAGGCGCAGCGCGGGCGGCTCCGCCGTGTGCCACGCGGGCAGCAGCGGATTGCATGAGAACGCATGCAGCATGTCGGTGACCAGCAGTTCCTGGTGCTGCTCCTCGTGCTGCAGCCCGAGCTCCAGCAGCGGATGCACGGCGGCCCAGGTGGCATCGTCGGCCGTGTTGATCAGGCGCTCGACGCCGGCTTCCACATGCGCACGGTAGTTGAGCACCGAGGCGAGCAGCGGCCGCGTGAGCAGGCCGCGTTCGGGCCGCGGATGGCGCGGGCCCAGCGCCTCGTAGTAGGAATTGAAGAGCGGCTGCCAGCGCGGCTCGAACGGCGCGTGGTCCGCGGCGTGCGGGGCCAGCACCACGGTCTCGAAGAACCAGCTGGTGTGCGCGAGGTGCCACTTGGCCGGGCTCGCGTCCGGCATGGACTGCACGCACTGGTCCTCCGGCGAGAGGTCGGCCGTGAGGGCCAGCGTGCGGGCGCGGACCGCCACGAAGCGGTCGTACAAGGTTTCGCGCGGACCGCCCGATGGCGACGGCGCCGTGCTGGATGCGCTCACGGAAGACATGCGTGCGGATCTCCTCGCTTCGGTGGCGGCCCGGCGGGCCGCGCGGCGTGGTTCGTCCCTGCCGATGCCATTACAGCATGGGCCCGCGCGCCTTGTCGCGCCCGGGGACGTTGCGGAAAGTTCAGTCGTGCTCCTGCAGCGCCACGTCCTCGCGCAGGTGGCGCCACTTGCCCCACTGGCTGGGGCTGCGGTCCATGCGCACGAAGAGCACGGCCTGGTCGCAGGCCTTCCAGCGCGCGCAGTTCTTCTTCCAGTTGCGCACCTGGCCGGGCGGGACATACAGGTAGACGGGCTCCACGTCGTCGGGCAGCAGGACGCTGCTGGCGATCACCGGCCTGGCGTGGATCACGGGCGGCGGGGGAACCTCGGCGCCCTTGATGACGATGCGGCCGTACACGCCGGGACGCAGCGGCTTGCCGGTGGTGACGTTGTGGTGGCCGGGATGCACCTGGGCGAACGCGCCGCCGCCCAGCAGCAGCGTGACGAGCGCGAGCGCACGCGCGCTCACAGGCGGCTCCCCTGCGTGCGCGGCGCTTCGCAACCGCGGCACGCAGCGGGCATGCGCACCGCGTCGCGATGCGCGGACGATGCAGTGGCCGCCGGAGGCGCTGCCTCGCGGGCCGCGACCGCACGCGCTTCCTCGCGC
>JAEZEB010000096.1 GCA_023438115.1 Pseudomonadota bacterium
GGGGGGCCCCCCCCCCCCCCCTTTGGCCCCCCCCGCGAAAGCGGGCCGCTGCAGCGCCGCGAACACGCGCCGCACGGCGGCCGGTTCGTCGAGCACCACGTCGCCATGCCGTTGGACCGCGCGGTCCACCCGCATCACCCGCCATTGGTGCGGCACCCCGAGGGCCACCAGCGCGCCGAGGAACAGCGCCACAGGGTCACGTGCAAGAGCGCCATAGGCGAGCAGCGCCGCGCAGCCCGCGAGCGCGAAGGCGAAGCGCGTCGCCGGCAGGCGCGCGAACAGGAACGCTTCGACGATGCGTCCGCCGTCCAGCGGCGTGACCGGCAGCAGGTTGATGTAGTTCACCACCACCGCCACGACGAGGAGCATGCGCATCCACGCGGGCGGCTCCCAGGATCCGGCGAGCATGGCCGCGAGCCCCGCGGCCCCGAGCAGCAGGCCAGGCAGGGGACCTGCCAGGTACACGGCCAGCTTCTCCCAGGGACCGGCACTCGCCTTCTCGCCGGTCGCGAGCCCGCCGAGCCCCGGGACGAAGAACACCGCCACGTTCCGGTAGCGCGCTGCGCGCATCGCAAGGTAGTGGCCGCCCTCATGCAGCGCGATCACCGCCAGCAGGGCCAGCGCGAAGGACAGATCGAACCAGGCCTGACCGACGGCGACGAACAGGATCGCGCTGAGGAGGAACCACAGCCACCTGCGTCCGCCGGGCCCTTTTGCCGCCCGCTGCGCGAGCTGTTGCTCGAAGGCATGTACGTCGGCCTGCAGGGAAGGGGCCGCCGCGGGCGTCCGGGCCCGCACGCGCGCCACGCGCCGCTGTCCGCGCCACATGCGCCATACGAACGCGAACGCATAGCGCCAGGTGAAGCGCGCGACGCCGAAGCGGGACACGGCGTGGCCGAGCCGTTCGAGTTCCGCCCGCATCGCCGTCGTCGCACGGCGCGAAGCCGCGTCGAAAGCCTCCGGGTCCGCATTGACTTTCGCGCCCTGCAGCCGCTGCCGGTGTGCCTGCCAGGCGGCGTGCAGATCGCCGAGGTAGTCGTCGTGGACGCGCCAGGGCGGCACCGTGATCAGCGCATGCGCGCAGCAGTCGCTGGTCATGAGCAGGGTGCCGTCGGCCAGCAGGCTCTCGAAGACGATGGTGCAGGGATCGCCCTGCCCCGGCGTCAGGCTAGGCGACACCGCCGCGTGCGTGCGACCATCCGCGTGGCGATAGCTGTCGCTGTGGACCGGCGCCTTCCCTGGCGTCTCCACCACGCCGTGGACGGCGAAGGTCCCCTGCAGCGAGAAGCCCAGCGCCTCCAACTGCGCACGCGCGCCATCGAGGACCTGCGCCTCCAGGGGAGGCACCGTGTCCCGCGCGACGGCCTCCACCATGGCGTCGCGTAGCCGGAGCCCGCGCACGCGCACGGCCGCCACGCCGAGCATCCCGGCCGGCCACAACACGACGCCGGCGACCACCGCCAACAGGATCGCTCCGATGACTTCCATAGCCCCTCCTGGGGAGCGATGCTATCGAAGAGCTGGACAGGGCCGATGCCGGCGGCGGAACTTTTCCACGCATGCCCCTGGGACATGGCGAGCGGGCGCGCTTTCCCCGCCGGCCGGCGGCTTGCGGCACCATGGGGCCATGAAGCAGCAGCAACAGGCGGACGGCGTGCAGCCCGAACTCGTGCACGCGCAGGCGCAATCGCGCTACGAGATCCACGTCGGCGGGCGCCTCGCCGGGCACGCGGCCTACCGCGCGCAGGGCGACGCGATCCACTTCACCCACACGGAGATCGACCCGGCACACGAAGGCCAGGGACTCGGCTCGCGGCTGGCGGCCTTCGCGCTGGACGACGTGCGGACGCGCGGCCTGAAGGCGGTGCCGAAGTGCGCGTTCATCGCGCAGTACGTCGCGCGGCACGAGGACGAATACGGGGACCTGGTGGTGCGCTGAGCGAAGCCCGGACCAGCACCCCGTTGTCATCCCGGCCTGGAGCCGGGATCCACGCGGCGCGTGATGAAGCGCCGCATGGATTGCGGGTCAAGCCCGCAATGACAAGGATGGAGATCGCTTACACGTTCATGATCGCGACCGAGCGCGCGTTCAGGTACGCCTCCAGCGACTCGGGGCCGCCCTCGGAGCCGTAGCCCGAATCCTTGATGCCGCCGAAGGGCATCTCGGCGGTGGGCATCGCGGGCATGTTGATCCACAGCATGCCCACCTCGACGCGGCGCGTCAGCAGGTCGGCGTTCTTCAGCGACTTGGTGAAGGCGTAGCCGGCCAGGCCGAAGGAGAGGCGGTTCGCCTCGGCGATCGCGTCCTCCAGCTTGGTGAAACCGCGGATCGCGGCCACCGGGCCGAAGGGCTCGTCGTTGAACACCTTGGCCTCCAGGGGCACGTCGGCCAGCACCGTGGGCTCCCAGAAGTTGCCCGCGTCGCCGATGCGCTTGCCGCCGGTGAGCACCTGCGCGCCCTTCTTCACGGCGTCCTCGTGGATCTCGGCCATGGCGGTCAGGCGGCGCGGGTTGGCCAGCGGGCCCATCTGCGTGCCCTCGGTCAGGCCGTCGCCCACCTTCAGGCCCTGCGCGTACTGCGCCAGCGCCTGCGCGAATTCGTTCTTGACGCTCTCGTGCACCAGGAAGCGCGTGGGCGAGATGCAGACCTGGCCCGCGTTGCGGAACTTGGCGGCGCCGGCGTTCTTGACGGCCAGCGCGATGTCGGCGTCCTCGCAGACGATCACCGGCGCGTGGCCGCCCAGCTCCATGGTCACGCGCTTCATGTGCTGGCCGGCCAGCGCGGCCAGCTGCTTGCCCACGGGCGTGGAGCCGGTGAAGGTGACCTTGCGGATCACCGGGTGCGGAACGAGGTACCCGGAGATCTCCGCCGGGGTGCCGTACACCAGGCCCAGCACGCCGGGCGGGATGCCGGCGTCGGCGAAGGCCTTGATGAAGGCGGCGGGACCGGCCGGGGTTTCCTCGGCGGCCTTCACCAGCATGGAGCAGCCGGCGGCCAGCGCCGGGCCGACCTTGCGCACCACCTGGTTGATGGGAAAGTTCCAGGGCGTGAAGGCGGCCACGGGGCCCACGGGGTCCTTCACCACCATCTGGCGCATCTCGGGCTTGAAGCGCGAAGGCACCAGGCGGCCGTAGACGCGCAGGCCTTCGTCCGCGTACCACTCGATCATGTCGGCGGCCGCCAGCGTCTCGCCCCTGGCTTCCACCAGCGGCTTGCCCTGCTCCTGCGTGAGCAGCGGCGCGATCTCGCCCGCGCGCTCGCGGATCAGCCCCGCGGCCTTGCGCATGATCTTCGCGCGCTCGGCCGGCACCATGTCGCGCCAGGTCTCGAAGCCCTTCTGCGCGGCTTCCAGCGCCCGGTCCAGGTCGGCCTTGCCGGCGTGGGCCACGCGCCCGATCTCCTTGCCGGTGGCGGGATTGAACACGGCGAGCGTGCGGCCGTCGGCGGCGTCCTGCCACTGGCCATTGATGAAGAGCTGGGTATTCGGGTAGGTCATGGGCTTGTCTCTCTCGGGGGAATCGGGATTATGCGACGCGGCCGGGGCCGCGCCGAAAGCCCTCCGCAAGCAAGAGCATTCGGGACCGCCTATCATTCCATCCAAGGCTGCGGGTGACCGCGGCCTTTCCCTTTTGCGCTTCAGGGCCGCGGGCAGCCGCGGCCCTGGCTTTTTGTCGTCGGGCGTTTGCCATAACAACAGGACAAGGTCCATGGAACTCGAACTCTTCGCCGCGCTGGCGGCGCTCGGCCTGGGCACGGGCTTTCTCGCCGGCCTCCTGGGCATAGGCGGCGGCATGGTGCTCGTCCCCTTCCTCACCTACATCCTCTCCGCGCAGGGCGTGGGCACGGAGCTGGCCGTGAAGATGGCCATCGCTACCTCGATGGCCACGATCCTCTTCACCTCCATCGCCAGCGTGCGCGCGCACCACCGGCGCGGCGCGGTGTGGTGGGCGCCGGTCGCGCGGCTCGCGCCCGGCATCGTGGTGGGCAGCATCGTCAGCAGCATGGGCGTGTTCGCCGTGATGAAGGGCGACGTGCTCGCCGTGTTCTTCGGCGTCTTCGTCGTGGTCTCCGCGGTGCAGATGTTCGCCGACCGCAAGCCCAAGCCCGCGCGCGAGCTGCCGGGGCCGGTGGGCCAAGCGGGCGCCGGCGGCTTCATCGGCTTCCTCTCAGGCCTGGTGGGCGCGGGCGGCGGCTTCATCAGCGTGCCGTACATGACGTGGTGCAACGTTCCGATCCACAACGCGATCGCGACCTCGGCCGCGCTCGGCTTCCCGATCGCGCTGGTCAACGTGGCCGGCTACATCCTCTCGGGCCGCCAGGTGGACGGACTGCCCGCGGCCTCGCTGGGCTACGTGTGGCTGCCGGCGCTCGCGGTCGTCGCGCTGGGCACCGTGTTCACCGCCCCGCTGGGCGCGCGGGCCGCGCACGCGCTGCCGGTGCCGCGGCTGAAGAAGATCTTCGGCGCGCTGCTGTTCGTGCTGGCCGCGTACATGTTCTACCGGGGCGCCGCGGGCTGACGGCGCGCCCGGGCCACATTAGCATGCGGCCCATGGGAGGTTCGCCATGCCCGTGAAGACCTTCACCAGCGGCCGCATCCGCCAGGCCGACTACGACCCGGCGTCGCGCCAGCTCGACCTGCAATGGGATGACCAGCGCGTGCTGGCCTACAAACACGTGCCCGAGGAGGTGTTCCGCCGCCTGTGCAGCGCGCCCAATCCCGCCACCTACTGGGAAGACCGCATCGCGGAGGAATATCCGAAGGGCACGCCGCGGCGATCGGATGCCGGCAGCGACGCGGCGAAGAAGTGGAGCGACCTCTTCGGCGGCGGCGACGACCCGGCGTAGCGCCATGGCGTCTTCCGTCCTGTTCTGGCGCCGCACCGACATCCAGGGGCTGGAGCGCATGGAACTCGACGTCACCGGTGATGCGGTGACGGCCCGCTCCACCCTGCTCTGCATGGAGGAAGGCGGCCTGCGGCTGGACGCCACCTGGCAGCTCGATGCCCATTGGCGCGCGCAGGGCGTGACCCTGGGACGCTGGAACGCGCAAGGCCATGCCGTCCTGCGCGTCGAACGCGCGGGCAGCGGCTGGCGCGTACAGGGCGCCCCGCGTCCGGACCTGGACGGCGCCGAGGAGCCGGACCTCTCGCTCACGCCCTTCTGCAACACGTTCGCCATCCGCCGCGTGCCGCGGGACCCGGGCGCGGTGCTCACGCTGGACACGGCCTTCATCGACGGCGCGGCGCTCACGGTGGAACGCTCGCGCCAGCGCTACGAGCGCCTCGCGCCGCATCGCCTGCGCTACGTGGACCTGGGCCTCGCGGCCGGCTTCGAGGCCGAGCTCGTGGTGGACGGCGAAGGCCTGGTGCTGCAGTACGAGCACCTGTTCGAGCGGGTGCCCACGGGGGTGTAAACGTCCGCAACCTGCGGGTGAGCCCTGATGACGGCGCCGCGCGCCGGCCCTTACGCTGGCCCGGCGCCGTCCCACCCAGGAGCTTCCATGCGTCTGCTGAAAACCCTCGCGTCCGGCCTCGTCCTGCTCTGCAGCGCGGCCCTGCAGCCCGCCGCCGCCCAGTCGTCCGACTACGCGCAGCAGCGCCCTGCAGCGTCCGACTACCCGAACCGGCCCATCAAGTGGATCGTGCCCTACCCGCCCGGCGGGACGACCGACCTGCTCGCGCGCCTGATGGGCCAGTGGCTCACGCAGCGGCTGGGCCAGCAGGTGCTGATCGACAACCGCGCCGGTGGCGGCAACAACATCGGCACCGAGATGTCGGTGAAGGCGGCCCCCGACGGCTACACCGTGCACCTGGTGAATCCCGCCAACGCGATCAACGCGACGCTCTATCCCAGGCTGCCGTTCAACTTCCTCGACGACCTGGTGCCGGTGGGCGGCATCATCCGCGTGCCGAACGTGATGACGGTGACCAAGGACTTCCCAGCGAAGACCGTCGCCGAGTTCATCGAGTACGGCAAGAAGAACCCCGGCAAGATCAACATGGCGTCCTCGGGCTCGGGCACCTCGGTGCACCTGTCGGGCGAGATGTTCAAGTTCCTGACCGGCGTGGACATGAAGCACATCCCGTACAAGGGCGCCGGCCCGGCGATCACCGACCTGATCCCCGGCCAGGTCGACGTGCTGTTCGACAACATGCCCTCCATCATCGGCCACATCCGCAGCGGCAACCTGCGCGCGCTGGCGGTCACCAGCGCGCAGCGCTCGCCGGCGCTGCCCGACGTGCCCACCGTCGCCGAGACGGTGCCCGGCTACGAGGCGAGCGCGTGGTTCGGCATGGCGGCGCCCAAGGGCACGCCACCGGCGGTGATCGCGCGCCTGAACAAGGAGATCAACGCGGCGCTCGCCGATCCTGGCATGCGCGCGAAGCTCGCGGACCTAGGCGGCGTGCCCATCGCCGGCACGCCGGAACAGTTCTGGGCGATCCACCGCGCCGAGACGGAGAAGTGGGCGAAGATCGTCAAGTTCTCCGGGGCGAAGGTGGAGTAGCGCGCTTCAGGCGCCGCGCGCCTCGCGCG